>JASKKA010000030.1 GCA_030153215.1 Trichococcus sp. | reverse complement strand
GCATCTTCCGGCTTCGGTTTTTCGACGAATCTGCGGACGTTGAACAGGCCTGGTTCCAGTTCCTGATCCGGATCGATGATGCCGTATTTGGATGTTTCTTTATGCGGCACTTCCATCACGGCGATATTGGAAGCATGCGTGCGCTCGTAAGCATCCATCAACTGCTTGGTCAATGGCACTTCATCCTCCATGAGATCATCACCCAGCATGACGACAAATGGTTCATCTCCGACAAAAGCTTTCGCCTGCAGAACCGCATGACCCAGCCCCAATGGATAAGACTGGCGGACGAAATGGATACGCAACCCGGTCGTTTCCTGAACCAATTCCAACAATTCATTTTTGCCTTTTTCACGCAGATTCGCTTCCAATTCAATATTTGAATCAAAATGGTCTTCAATCGGACGTTTGCTTTTTCCGGTTACGATCAGGATATCTTCGATCCCTGATGCGATTGCTTCTTCGACGATGAATTGAATGGTCGGCTTATCGACGATCGGCAACATTTCTTTTGCCATTGCTTTCGTTGCCGGTAAAAAACGCGTTCCGAATCCCGCAGCAGGAATCACTGCTTTTCTGACTTTCTTCATATTGATTGGCTCCCCTTTTCCACATTTTGAGAAGATTGCTCCGCTTTGCCTTCGCGCAGCATCAATTCCTCGATTGCTTTTTTGACATCGACTTTCTCGTACAACACTTTATAGATGGCTTCTGTGATCGGCATTTCGATGCCTTTTTCCTGCGCCAACTCATAAGCGGCCTTTGTTGTTGCTACACCTTCAACGACCATCCCCATATTCTTCAGCACCTCATCCAGATCCTGGCCTTTTCCGATCAGATCCCCTGCTCGCCAATTCCGCGAATGGCGGCTGGTGCCGGTCACGATCAGGTCGCCCACGCCACTCAAACCGAAGAATGTCATAGGATCTGCACCGAAAGCGATGCCTAGTCGGCTGATTTCCGCCAAGCCGCGTGTCATCAAAGCCGCTTTCGCATTGTCCCCGTAACCCAATCCATGGAGCGCTCCGGCACCCACTGCGATGATGTTTTTCAATGCAGCACCCAATTCAACCCCGATGACATCCGTATTCCGGTAGACCCGGAAATAGGGATTCATGAATAGTTTCTGCACGTACCCAGCATCCTCTTCATTTTCAGATGCGGCAGTGATCGTTGTGATGTCTTTTTTTGCGACTTCTTCCGCATGGCTCGGTCCGGAAAGGACAACCAAGCTATCGTATTTCTCTGTCGGAATCTCTTCTTGGATGATGACGGAAATCCGTTTATGGGTATCCTGTTCCAATCCTTTGCTGGCATGTATCAGGTGCGGCCTTGTTTGGCCGTCCAATAATGATGCGACTTCTTTCGCAACTACACGGATTGCTTTTGTCGGCAGAACGAACAAAAGCGCATCCGCGTCACCTATAGCAACTTTCAGATCGGTGTACGCTACAATCGATTCACTCAGCTTTGCACCGGGTAAGTAATGCTCATTCGTATGCTGCTCATTGATTAAACTCTCACGCCGGAAAGAATGTACTCTTCCAACTCATGTGGGTTTTTGACTATTTTTGTTGGTTGATAGGGTTGGATAAAGGCAGTCGTTTTTTCGGACCAGCCCACAAAAACACTTGTGACTCCAGCATTATTGCCTGCAACTATATCGTGGTGATTGTCCCCTACCATTACGCTTGTTTCTCTTTCGGCACCTAGTTGATCCATCGCCAGGAAGAGGGATTCCGGATCGGGTTTCGGACGCGCAAAATCACCTGAACCGATGATCGTATCGAAATAATCTGTGATGCCAAGTATCGAAACTCCGCGTTTCAGCACATCGCTGCGTTTCGTCGATACAACACCTAGGCGAAGTCCTCCTTGTTTGAGGTTGTTGAGTACTTCTCTGATGCCCGGAAAAATACCGATCATGTCATCATGCTTCTCCAGCATGACTTCTCTGTAGCGGGCAACCAGTTCCTCCTGTCGCTCTGGATCAAGGTTCCCATAAATTTCCTCTAAACTTGGACCGTTGAACTGAGCCATTTCCTCTAGCTTGAAGCGACCCGGAAAATTTTCCTCCATAACGACGAAGTGACTTTCGCTGATGAGTCGATTCGTGTCGGCAATTGTGCCGTCAAAATCAAATAAAACCGTTTTGAAATTCATACCTTTACTATGCTTCCTTTCTGGTGATGTCCGTGTAAAAGGGATCCGGTGGATAATTGTTTCTGCGCCTGTATGCCCATATTGCCATCGCTCCGAGGAACAACAGGATGGACAGCGCTTGTGAAACCCTGATTGGTCCGAAAAGATACAGGCTGTCCGTACGCATACCTTCGATGAAGAAGCGGCCGAAAGAGTACCACATGACATACGTGAACATCACTTCACCGACACGCAACAGCTTTGCCTTTCTGCGCAGGAACAGAATCAGTAAAAATCCAACCAATGACCAAAGCGATTCGTACAAGAAGGTCGGGTGGTAATAGATTCCGTTGATGTTCATCTGTTCAATGATGAACTCCGGTAAGAATAACTGCTCCAAAAAGGCGCGGCTGACTTCTTCGCCATGCGCTTCCTGGTTCATGAAGTTCCCCCATCTGCCGATGGATTGTGCAATCAGAACTGCGGGTGCCAAAATATCCATCGTCAATGCAAAGGAAATCCCTTTTCGTTTTGTGTACCAATAGATCGTCAAAATACCGGCGATCAACGCACCGTAAATGGCGATGCCACCATTCCAGACTTGAATGATTTCGCCTGGGTTCTGCAAATAATAATCCAATTCAAACAATACATAGTAAATGCGGGCGCCGATGATTCCTATCGGTATCGTCCAGAACATCATGTCGACGATAAAGTCCGGATCCAGTCCTTTTTTCTCGGCCTCTTTCGTAGCCAATGCCATGGCAACAAGTATCCCTGCCGCTATGATGACACCATACCAACGGATCTCCAAACCGCCGAACGACAAGGCGACGGGGTTTAATGCGGCTATCAAATTAGTCATGTTAATCTCCTTTGTTCAAGCTATTCGCCTTTTTGGGTATTCTCTTTAATCAAAGCTTCCAGATTTCTTTCGAAAGTCTCAGCGGCATTATAGCCCATCGTTTTCGCACGGAAATTCATGGCAGCCACTTCGATGATGATAGCAAGATTTCGCCCTGTCTTAACCGGAATTGTGATTTTAGGGATGCCGACATCCAAAATGTTCACGATTTCCTCGGTACTGCCCAGACGTTCAAATTTCTTGTCTTTGCTCCATAGTTCCAGGTTAACAATCAGATTGACTTCATTAGCCTGTTTGACCGCGCCGGCCCCGAACAGCGTCATCACATCAATAATTCCGATTCCGCGGATTTCGATCAGATGGCGAAGAATGCCTGGTGCCTCACCTATCAGCGTATTTTCGTCATGCTGATACAGATCAACACGATCATCAGCGACCAACCGGTGTCCTTTTTGGATCAATTCCAGAGCCGTCTCCGACTTCCCGACGCCGCTATCCCCTGTAATCATGACCCCCATTCCAAATACATCCACGAAAACCCCGTGCATCGAAACGCGTTCAGCCAATTTGCCCTCAAGGAAATTGGTGATGTTACTGGATACTCTTGTCGTTCTGGATTGCGCCGAAAGAATCGGTATACCAGCTTCTTGAGCGGCTTTCGTCAATTCTGAGGGCGCAGGCAATCTGCGTCCGATAACGAAGCAAGGTGTTTCTTTGCTGCAGAGGCGTCTCATAACGATCAGGCGCTCTTCTGCAGTCATCCGCTCGATAAATGTCAGTTCCGTTTTCCCCAACAATTGGATACGGGCCGACGGGTAAAAATTAAAGAAACCGGTCAACTCGACGCCGGGTCTGGAGATTTCGCTGGTTGTGATTTTATTTCCCAAGAACTCTTCTCCGCTCAGCACAACATAACCTGAAGAATCCACTAATTCCTTTACAGTGACTGTATTCGCCATTCTTATCCCTCACTCTATCATTTAATTTCCTGACCTCGATTAGGCAGGATTTTCTCTTTTTCATCTCTCCTCAAACAATAATTGAATCGCTTGTGGTTTATTGTATTCCTATCCATCATAACATTTTATCCATGCATACGAAAGAACAAAAGGCAGCTGAAACAATCGTTTCAGCTGCCTTCATTTAGGTTATTTGATACTGACTGCTATTGTTGAACCCAATTAACTAATGCGCATCGTCCCTGCTCAGGAACATATGCACGATCGACATGATCAAAGCCACCAGAAACGCTGTACCGTAGCTTGTGAAGTGGAATCCCGGTCCCACCAACCAAGACGTCAGATACAGCATGAATCCATTGATCACGAAGCTGAACAAACCGAAAGTAAGGAGCGTAATCGGGAACGAGAGGATCAAAAACACTGGTTTGATCAGAAAATTGACGATACCCAAGACAATGCTGGCCCAGAACGCTGTCCAAAGGCTATGCACATAGAAGGAAGGTGCCATGAAATAAGCTAAGGCGATGAACACTAGCGAGTTGACCGCTGCTTTTTTCCAGAATCCCATCAAAAATCACTCCAGTCGTCCTCTTCTTGTTTGTCCACTGGTTTTGCTTCTTTTACTGGTCTTGCAGTGTCAGAACTGCGGCGCGATGATGAAGAACCATACGATCCGCCAAATGATTGGCCGCTGCCGCTTTGGCTCGGTTCAGGCATCAGGATCGCCATCAGGATATACAGCAATACGGGCGATCCGACTCCCGCAAAGACGGCAATCAGAAAGATCACACGCACAATCGTCGAATCGATGCCGAAGTATTCGGCAATACCTCCCAGAACACCGCTGACTTGTCTGTCTGTAGCAGATTTAGTTAATTTTTTCATGTTCATTCTCTCCTTATGTATGCCATTTATTATCGCTATTTTTAGTTATTTTTTAAGAATATGTTTCCTGTTGTCGTCTTTAATTCTACCATAACCGGCGATTCCTCGTCCATTCGTCTGAATTCCAAGTACTTGTTGGTGTGTTCATTTTTTTGACGGATGATTTCGATGTTTTCCATCCGGTTCATGATTTTCCCCAAAGAACTGCTGGCTTTCACTTCTGCACTTTTGGCAGCAGGCAAAGACAGCTTGACGGACCCATTGACTGAGCTGGCTTGGATCTGTTTAGCGTTTATTCCTGGGTAGGACAGTTTCACATCCCCGTTCACCACGGAAACAGTAGCGCTGACGACATCGCTTTTGATCGTCAGACTGCCGTTTATGGTCTTCGCCAGCACATCAACGATTGTGCTTTCTGAGACATCCAAGTTCCCGTTGACCCCATCCGTCTCCAGCATGATGGCCTTGAGACCTGAGACGACCATATTACCGTTTGTAGATTTTATGTAGAAATCTTTTCCTTCGATGTTTTTCAGGGTGACATTCCCGTTCAACAGCTTGATTGCGACGTAATCGTATTCGCGTTTCGGCAGGGAAACGACAATATCGCACTTCACCCGTTTGTTCGGAACGCGGAAAGTGAATTTATCCTCATCCATCACGATCGTGCTGCGCGCATCGAAAGCTTCCTTAGCTGTCGCTTCTTCCGTTTTCCCGTAGATTTTCACATCCGCGGCGACCGAAATGGTGTCGTTATCCCAACTTTGCAACGTCACATTGCCATTTGCCAATTGAAAATCAAGGATTGTCGCTGTATTTTGATCGAATGTGAATTCGTGCTGGAATTTGCTGGTGATCAATCCCGGGATCTTGATGTTGAAATCAGTGTCTTTCCAATCGACATTCTCTACGACCGTTTGCACCGTATCGGTCAAAAACTTGCTTAATTGTGCGCCTGCTTTGGTGAGGCGTTCCGTGAAATTGGTGGCTGTGTCTTTCCATTCATCTTTATTGCCCAGTTTCTCGCCAAAGGATTTCACGCTGTTTTCCATCATCCAAAATCTTTTCCAAATTTTTGCGGTCCTCCCGCTCCTGATCGGAAACTTGATCCGTTTGCTCTGAGGATTCTGATGAAGTATCGGGTACATCTGTGAAATCTTGCTGCTGATTGAACT
Organism: Trichococcus sp.; assembly: GCA_030153215.1. Classification (GTDB taxonomy): domain Bacteria; phylum Bacillota; class Bacilli; order Lactobacillales; family Aerococcaceae; genus Trichococcus. Next base: position 11,208 of record JASKKA010000030.1, on the reverse strand, counting down.
TCACTGCATCTTTTCCTTCGCGCTTCGCTAAGTTCTCTAAAAGTACCAAGGCTTCTTCTGTAGTGATGATGCCTTCTCTTACCAACGCCAAAATTCGGTCTCTTTCATTCATGGTAGTTCCTCCTTGATGATTATCCATTTATCTATTCGCTGACAGGGGACTCAATTTGCCTATTTCTGGATATCTATTGCTTATGTCCTTATTATGCCCAAGTTCGTTCCTCTTGTCATAGGTCTTAAGTTTGATTTTCTCTTCAGCAGAAATGACTAGAAGCTAGCGGACACAGTAGGGTTGCCTGCTGAAAAAAGAAAGTGCGTATAAGCTGTCCTAAGCTCCGGCGAGGGGCAGTTCGCCGGAGAACAATGCTACATTTCCAAATTATAGAGAATTGCCTCAAAAAAATTATCTGACAGCAACGACGAACAGGCTGTCTCATCATTAAATGAGGCAGCCTGTTTTGGCTATTTATTTTTTTTATCCCTTACTTTATCCCGTTCGAGAATAGGTTTCAAGAATTGGCCGGTATAGCTGCCCTCTACCTCAGCGATTTCTTCCGGAGTGCCGGTAGCGAGCACGGTTCCCCCGCCGGCTCCGCCTTCAGGTCCCATATCGATGATGTAATCGGCTGTTTTGATCACGTCCAGATTGTGTTCGATCACGACGATCGTGTTGCCGGCTTCCACCAGACGGTCCAAAACCTGCAACAATCTAGCGATATCATGCGTATGCAACCCTGTGGTCGGTTCATCCAGTATGTAGAATGTCTTACCGCTTGATACGCGCTGCAGTTCACTGGCCAATTTCATCCGCTGGGCTTCACCACCGGATAAAGTCGTTGCGGGTTGTCCCAATGTCACATAGCCGAGTCCGACATCGACGATGGTCTGTAGTTTGCGCCTGATTTTAGGGATAGCTTCAAAATACGTCAGAGCTTCCTCAATGGTCATATCCAATACTTGGGCGATATTCTTGCCTTTGTACTGCACTTCCAACGTTTCGGAATTATAGCGTGTGCCGTGGCAAACTTCGCAAGGCACGTAAACATCCGGCAGGAAATGCATCTCAATTTTCAGAATGCCATCGCCGCGGCAAGCTTCACAACGTCCGCCCTTGACATTGAAGCTGAAGCGGCCTTTTTTGTAGCCGCGGATTTTGGCTTCATTGGTGCTGGCAAATAGGTCGCGCATGTCATCGAAGACGCTGGTATAGGTTGCCGGATTGCTTCGCGGCGTCCGTCCGATCGGGCTTTGGTCGATATCGATGATTTTCTCCAGACCTTCGAACCCGCTGATTGTTTTGAACTTGCCCGGTTTTTCTTTCGTACGGGTCAATTCTTTGGCGAGAGCCGTCTTCAGGACATTGTTGACCAAGGAACTTTTTCCTGAGCCGGACACGCCGGTGACTGCCACGATTTTTCCTAAAGGAAAGGCAGCATCCACATTCTTCAGGTTATTTTCGGTGGCGCCGGTGATTTTCACGGCCCCTTTGTCTTCCGTTCTTCGCGTCTCCGGGACCGGGATGAACAATTTCCCCGACAGATATTTCCCGGTCAGGGATTTTTTGTTTTTCATGACCTGCTCGGGCGTGCCGGCAGCCACGATTTCACCACCGAGTTCCCCCGCACCCGGTCCGATATCAATCAGATAATCCGCCTGCATCATCGTGTCTTCATCATGTTCCACGACGATCAGCGTGTTGCCGAGGTCGCGCATGTTTTTCATCGATTCGATCAACCGATTGTTGTCGCGTTGATGCAACCCAATGGATGGCTCATCCAAAATATAGAGTACTCCGGACAGGTTGGAGCCTATTTGCGTCGCCAAGCGGATCCGCTGCGCTTCCCCGCCCGAAAGTGTGCCCGCTGTCCGGCTCAACGTCAAATAATCGAGGCCGACATTCTTCAGAAACGTAAGTCGTGACAATATTTCCTTCAGGATAGGCGCCGCAATCTGTTTCTCTTGTTCCGAAAGAGAAATCATCTCGAAGAAGGTGACAGCGTTCTCGACGGAAAACTCCGTGACTTGACCGATATCGTGTTCGGCCACCTTCACCGATAGGGCTTGCTCATTCAGACGAAAGCCGTGGCAAGTATGGCAAGGCAACTCGGTCATGTATTGGCGCATCGCTTCGCGCGTAAAATCGCTCGATGTCTCTTTGTAGCGTCGATTGACATTGGTGATGACCCCTTCAAAGGGGATATCGACATCCCGGACACCGCCGAATTCATTCTGGTAATGGAAATGGAACAGTTCGCCTCCAGCACCATAGAGCAGCTTCTTCTGGGTGTCGTTGCTCAGTTCGGCGAACGGAAGGTCCATATCGATTCCGTTCTGTCCACAAAACTGGCGCAGCATTTCCGGATAGTAATTCGAACTGATCGGGTTCCAAGGCACCAACGCTCCTTCATTCAGGGAAAGCTGTTTATCCTGAACAATCAAGTCGGGATCTACTTCCAATTTCATCCCCAGCCCATCACATTCGGAGCAGGCTCCGTAAGGCGCGTTGAACGAAAACAGGCGTGGTTCGATCTCACCGATCGTAAATCCACAATACGGGCAGGCATGGTGTTCGCTGAACAAAAGCTCTTCACTGCCGATGACATCAACGACGGCGTAGCCATCGGCCAGATGCAATGCCGCTTCAATCGAATCGAAGATCCGCGAACGGATGCCCTCCTTGATGACCAGACGATCGACAACGATCGCGATGTCATGCTTTTTGGTCTTTTCCAATTCAATATCTTCGGAAACATCAAACAATTCCCCATCGACGCGGACGCGGACATAGCCTTGCTTTTTGATGTCCTCGAACACTTTTTTGTGCTGCCCTTTTTTTCCCTTGATGATCGGTGCCAATATCTGCAATTTCGTGCGTTCCGGCAGTTCAAGAACCTGATTCACCATCTGTTCGGGCGATTGGCTGCTGATCGGCGTGCCGTCATTGGGACAAATCGGATGGCCTACACGTGCAAAAAGCAGACGCAGGAAATCATTGACTTCCGTGACTGTACCGACTGTCGAACGGGGATTGCGGTTTGTCGTCTTCTGATCGATCGCAATCGCTGGACTCAAGCCATCGATGCTGTCCACATCCGGTTTGTCCATTTGGCCCAAAAACTGGCGTGCATAGGCAGAGAGGCTTTCCACATAGCGTCTTTGACCTTCCGCGTAAAGCGTATCAAAAGCAAGCGAGCTCTTGCCCGATCCGGAAAGACCGGTCATGACGACAAGCTTGTCCCTCGGGATGGTTACATCTATATTCTTCAAATTGTGCGAACGGGCTCCCCGTACGATGATTTGGTCTTTTGCCATAATTTCAGATCCTTCTTTGACTTATTCTTTGGTTTTCGTCTGCTTCCTATTGCCTTTAGTATACCATATCCGGACCCAAAAAGAACACTAGTTCGCACGGATGTTCAAGGCTGTTTCTTGTTCTCAAAGCGTGGCTCTGCTTCATTTTGTGCATCTTCCCGTCCGTGTTCCGCATGTTCGACAGCCAAGTGCAGGATTTCGTAAACATGCTGATCGTCTTGGCTGTACAGGATATTTTTTCCGCTTCTTCTGCTTTTTACCAACTTCGCTTCCCGCAGCTTCTTCAGTTGGTGCGACACTGCGGATTGCTCCAAGTCCAGTTCCTCTGCAATGGCATTAACGTTCAATTCCCGGTTTTCCAATACATGCAGGATCAAAAAACGGGTCGGATCACCGATCAATTTAAAAATTTTCGTTGCAGCATTGATTATATCCGGCCTTAATTCTCTTGTTTTTCCTTCCCCCATAGCTTCCTCCACTTTTTCTATTATATCGTTGCCCACTTCTTCTGCTTTATGCTTATTCTACCAAATTATCGTTGATACGTGAAAGTTTAAGAATTCCCGCAAAATAAAAAGAAGGCCTTCTCCGTGTCAGGGGAAGGTCCTTCTCTAATGGAAATGCATGATTAATTTAATTCTTCCAATTTTCCGGTTTGCAGATATAGGATGCGTTCGCAGATATTGGTTACATAGTCTCCGATTCTTTCCAAGTAGCCCGCAACCAAAATGTAGTCGGCTCCACCGAAAATAACTTCCGGATCTTTTGCCATTTCCTTCAGGCAGAAGCGATTGATGTTGACGAAATAATCATCCACGATGCTGTCTCTCGCGGCGATTTCTTTCGCGTGTGCGACGTCCCCTTTTACATAAGCATCGATCGACTGCTCCACCATCAATTTGACGACTTCAGCCATTTCGCCGATTTTCACTTCAACTTCAGGGATACGCTTGCTGTGCTTCTCTTTTACGCGGATTACGGAACGGGCGATGCTGACTGCATGGTCACCCATTCTTTCCAGATCCGAGCTGGCTTTCATGACCGTGATGATGGATCGCAAGTCAGCCGAAACTGGTTGCTGCAAAGCAATCAATTGGAAACAGAATTGTTCAAGATCGACTTCCATCGCATTGATGTCTCTGTCGTTGTCTTTTACTTCAGTCGCCAAGGTTTTATCATGATTGATGAATGCCTTTACTGCTTTCAAAATGGATTCATTGACTTTAAAACCCATTTTTGTAAATTGGGCATTCATTTGATTTAATTCATCGTCAAAAATTCTTCTCACAGTACCCACCCCACTCTAATATTTCAATTAACAACAGTATAACATATTTTGATGGCTTAACCGAATCTTCCTGATACGTAATCTTCCGTTCTCTTATCTTTAGGATTTGAGAAGATTTGTTTCGTATCACCCATTTCGATTATTTCTCCGGTCAGGAAGAAGGCCGTTTTATCAGATACACGCGCAGCTTGTTGCATGTTGTGCGTAACCATGACAATCGTGTAATCTTTTTTCAGATCCTGAACCAGGTCCTCTATCTTCGCTGTGGAAATCGGATCCAAAGCTGAAGTCGGCTCATCCATCAAAAGTACTTCCGGCTCGACCGCCAAAGCGCGGGCGATACAGATACGTTGTTGTTGACCACCAGAGATGCTTAAGGCGTTTTTGTTCAGGTTGTCTTTTACTTCATCCCAAATGGCTGCACCTTTTAAGCTGCGTTCAACGATTTCATCCAAAGTCTTTTTGTCCTTGATTCCATGTGTCCTTGGACCGTAAGCGATATTATCGTAAATGCTCATCGGGAATGGATTAGGTTGTTGGAATACCATACCTACACGCTTACGCAGCACGTTCACGTCGTAGTCAGCATCGTAAAAATTTTCTCCGTCCAAAAGCAGGCTGCCTTCGATTCGGCATCCCGGAACCAAATCGTTCATACGGTTTAGGCTCTTCAAAAATGTGGATTTACCGCAACCGGATGGTCCGATGAATGCTGTGATCTCATTCTTTTCAATTTCAATGTTGATATTTTTCAATGCCTGAAAATCTGTATACCACAGATTCATATCCTTTATGCTGATTTTACTCATATTTATTTTGCCCCCTTGGTCAATCGGTTACTTAAGAATGTTGACAAAGCATTGATGATCAGTACAACTATGATCAACACTACCCCTGTAGCATAGGATTCATCCACGTGCATGCCCTCGCTTGAAAGTACATACATGTGCAAAGCCAACGTGCGGCCGGACTGCATAAAACTTTGCGGAAGATTGGTTGATGTCCCTAATGTGTACATCAAAGCCGCCGTTTCTCCGACAATCCGTCCTACACCCAAAATCAAACCTGACAAGATACCTGGCATCGCAACAGGCAGAACAACCCTGAATATGGTTCTGAGTTTTCCGGCTCCCAAGGCAAAACTGCCTTCACGTAAAGAGTTTTTGACAGATATCAAAGCTTCCTCAGTAGATCGGATGATGACCGGCAAAACCATAATGACTGATGTCAGGACACCCGCGATCAAAGAATATTGGAAATTCAGGAAGATTACAAAGAACAACATCCCGAACAGACCATAAACAATCGAAGGGATCCCAGACAGCGTATCGGTAGCGATACGGATGATATCCAACAATCTGTTGTCTTTATCTGCGTATTCGACCAGGTAAAACGCAGTGAAGACTCCGATCGGTGCAGCGATCAGCAATGCCGAAATGACCAACATGAAAGTGGTGAGGATGGCCGGCATCATCGATACGTTACTCGTCTTGTATTCCCATGCAAAAATTTCAGGTGACAGGTTGGGTACCCCATTCCATAAAATAAACCCAATTATGAAGAATAAGGAACCGAATGTCAGACAGGAAAAGAAATAGACTAAGAATTTAATGATTTTCGATTCCATTTAGTTTCCCCTCCTTTTAACGACAGAAAAGATGCCATTGATGATCAGAATGAAGATGAACAGCACAACTGCAGTGGCAATCAATGCGTCTCTGTGCTGCCCGGCAGCATAGGCCATTTCCAAAACGATATTGGTGGTCATCGTACGTACCCCTTGCGTGACGCTTTCGGGAATACGCGGTTGGTTCCCGGCAATCAGAATCACAGCCATCGTTTCACCGATTGCACGCCCAATTCCCAAAATGACGGAAGAAAGGATACCAGATTTAGCCGCAGGTACAACGATGCGCATAACCGAACGTTCATGCGTTGCGCCTAAAGCGATGCTGCCTTCGTAGTAGCTTTTCGGAACAGCCACAATGGACGCTTCAGACATTCCGATGATTGTCGGCAATATCATGATTCCCAATAAAATCGAGGCTGTGAGGATATTCATCCCCGTTCCTCCGACAGCTTGCCTCATCAACGGAACAATCAGTTGGAGCGCGAAGAAACCATATACGATAGAAGGAATGGCAGCCATCATATTGACTGCAGGCTTCAGAAATTTATGCAACTTCGGCGGACAGAATTTTGCCATAAATATTGAAGTGAATATTCCGGTAGGAACTCCCAAAATAATCGCACCGATCGTGATGACGATCGAACCGAATATCATCGGCAGGATGCCGAAGCTCGGCGTACTGTTTGAAGGCGCCCATTTTGTTCCGAACAGGAAGTTACCGAGTCCATATTCGAGCATGAAAGGTATACCACCCTCAAATATGAAATAGCAGATTACAATAATCGAAATGACAGAAACAAGTGCTGATGCAAAAAATAGCCATTTCATGAAATTTTCCAAAAAATACTTCTTTTTCATAAGTTCCCCTTCCTTTTTTTAACCAGAATCTGATCGAAGGTCTTTCCTTTACATTATAATACATTTTCTATACTTTTATATCATTAATGAAAAAAAAAGGCCAGATTAATCTGGCCTTTTCTTACAGTCTGAGTGAAATCTAATGTTAGTTTATTGAACGTCTTCCCATTCAGTTGTTTCACCAGTAAAGATTGCTTTGACTTGCTCAAGCGTCAAGCCAGCAAGTGTGTTTGCTTTGTTTACGACTACTGCGATACCATCGACTGCGATTGCATCAGATGTAAGCTCAGCAGCTTCTTCTTCTTTCAATTCACGGGAAGACATACCGATATCAGCAGTTCCTTCCATAGCAGCTGTCATACCAGCAGAAGAACCGTTGGAGGTGATGTCGATTTGAACATCAGGATTCAATGCTTTGTATTCTTCAGCAAGTACTTCCATCAATGGTGATACAGAAGTTGAACCTACGATTGAGATTGTTCCGCTCATTGATCCGTCGCCTTCATAAGCTGCTCCGTCCAATTTCGCTTCAACATATCCTTCATCAACAGCGATTGCTTGTCCTTCAGCAGAGTGGATGTATGCTACAAAGTCAGCAGCCACTTCGCTCAAATCGCCTTTCCAAGCGATGTTGAAGTTACGTGCGATTGGGTAAGTGCCATCTTGTACAGTTTCGCTTGTTGGTTCTACTCCGTCGATTGCCACGCCTTGAACAGTGTCATTCAATGAACCTAATGAAACATAACCGATTGCGTTTGTATCTCCTGCAACTGTAGAAAGCACGCCCTCCGTACCGTTTTGGATGATTGCTTCGGAGTAAGTGTTATCCACTTCTTCGCCGTTTGCATCTTTGACTAACACGCCAGTGATTTCAGTGAACGCGCCTCTTGTGCCTGAACCGTCTTCACGGGAGACAACGTTGATTGTACCGGCTACTGCACCAGCAGCTTCATCAGATGATGCTTCTTCTGTGCCCCCGCATGCTGCCAAAGTTGCGCTTACGCCTAAAGCTAAAACTAACTTGCTAAGATTATTCCATTTCATTTGAAATTACCATCCTTTTTGTTTGAGTTGTTTTGTTCTTTGCTGATAACCCCATTCTAACGTCTGATTGTTAATTTTATTACGTATAATTGTAAATTTTATGTAGAGAAAAAAACGTGCAATCATCTTGATTCTTCGGAAAAACCCAGGAAAGCGCTCCCTTTTTGTAAAAAAGCTTTATTGATAACGTTCTTGAGCATCAGTCATTTGTAAATTATATGTAAATAAAAGGCTTAAAATTAGAAAACTCTAATTTTAAGCCTTTTATTTCTCGCTTATTTATCATTTAATTTGTCTGAAGTACGGGAAACGCACGGTAAATGTGCTTCCGATGCCTAATTTGCTGTCGACTGAAATAAACCCATTCATGTTTTTCACGAGGTACCTCACTATGGAAAGCCCCAAACCTGTCCCGCCCGTATTGCGGCTTCTGGCTTTATCCACGCGATAAAATCTCTCGAAAATACGCAACAAATCTTCTTCTGGAATGCCGATACCGGTATCCTCGACTTGGATGATGATTTCTTCATCCGTTTGATCCAAGTGGACGGTCACATGTCCTTTTTGATCGGTATAGTTCACAGCATTGTATATCAGGTTGGACAGTATCTGTTCGAACCTGCTCTTATCGCCTTCAAAAAATACTTCCTTTTCAGCTTTCAACATGAGGGTAATTTCCTTCTCCTCCGCCTCTTTGCTGACGATTTGGAAACAAGAGCGGGTAATTTCGTTTATGTTGATCTTCTCAATGCGCATCGGGACTTGTTTTTGCTCGACGCGAGAAAGCTCCAGGATGTCATTTACCAAAGTGTCCAAACGATTGGACTCCTTGTAGATGATTTCCAAAAATTGCCTCAGGATGACAGGATCACTCATAGCACCATCCAGCAAAGTTTCAGCGAATCCTTTCAATGCCGTTACTGGTGTCCGCAATTCGTGTGATGCATTCGTCACAAAATCTGTTCTTACTTTTTCCAATCTTCTGATCTCCGTAATATCGTAAAGCAATACAATCAGCTGATCGCCCCGTTCGCCCTTATTGCCGGGGATGAGGACAGTATTCACATCAAGTATCTTCTCATCGGGATAATATTGATAGATTTCATCATTCATATGTTTTTTGAAATGATAGGTCTGATCGATCAATCTGATCACTCCGTAGCTCTTGAACAATTCCAAATAGGAATGTCCGATCAATGAATCTTTTTTCCCTACAATTTTCTGAACTGCGGGGTTCATCATTTGGATTCTCTTTTCCTCATCCAACAAGACAACCCCGATCACCAATTTATCCATCAGCAAGTTTATCCGCTCATTTGATTCTTGGATTGTCTGTGTTTTCTCTTGGAGACTATCAGACAAATCATTGACTTTATCGCCCAAGGCTGAAATTTCAGGATAATCAGCTCCATAGTAGCGCACCTCATAATTTTCTTCTGCAATCTGTTCCACGATTGTTTTGATGTTTTCCAACGGCTCTGATAAGCGCCGCGTCAATCTGCGGGCGATGACGCTCGCCAAAATTATTGCCACTAAGCTGAACAGCAAGGCCGCTTCCAACGTGTCTACTTTCAATCCTTCCAACTCGGAAAGATTATGCGATAAACGGACTATACCGACAAAATCACCGGATTCGTTGTACAGCGGAAAAGCCGCCCGGTATACGCTATCCCCATTTTTATCCTCTGTAAGACCGCTGCTGCCTTTTGCGGCGCCATTCAGGACGGCTTTTATCTCTCTGACATCCTGCTGTTTCTCAGCGGAATCAATACTGGGATTCGACGAATAGACCAGATTCCCTTTTTCATTCAAAAGGGCAATGGCGTCCCCTTCATCCAGCAATCGTTGGATGCCGCCTATTTCGTTGACCGCCGTAATGACGGTATCGGAAAGAGCCAAAAATTGATTTGTAAATTTATGCATTATTTCGACACCTCGAATTTATACCCGAAGCCTCGGACCGTGCGGATGTATTGCGGATTTTTGGTATCTTTTTCGATTTTTTCGCGGAGATGGCTGATGTGCACATCAACGATGCGCGTTTCCCCCGCATAATCAAAATTCCAGATTGCGTTCAACAACTGCTCCCGGCTCAGGATGCGGTTGGCGCGCTTCGCCATGTAAAGCAGCAATTCGAATTCTTTCGGCGTCACTTCAATCAATTCTCCCTCGACATGCACCTCATACAGTTGAGGAAAAATGGTGATCTCGCCAACTTCGATTTTTTCTGTTTCGTCCTCCATCGGTTCCGGTTGGGCAGTCGCAACCGGTTCAGCCGGAACAACCTTGTTTGTCCTTCTTAAGATAGCTTTCATCCTTGCCAATACTTCACGCGGGCTGAATGGCTTCGTCATGTAGTCATCAGCACCCAACTCAAGGCCGATGATTTTTTCCAATTCATCATCCTTCGCTGTCAGAATCATGATCGGTGTATCGAATTTTTCTTGTCTCAGACGTTTACAGATGTCCATTCCGTCCATCGACGGCAGCATCAGGTCCAAAATGATGAAGTCAAAAGGATTCGAGCTGGCCAAACGGTAGCCTTCAGCTCCATCGGTGGCAGTAGTCACCTCGTAGCCGTCTTTTTCCAAGTTGAAAGCCAACAATGTAACGATGGATGGTTCATCATCCACTAGCAAAACCTTTTTCATGTGTCCTCCTCTGACCGCTTGGGGTCTGGGATGGAGAATGCCATCCCACGTAATTTACGAATGTCCATATTCTGAGCATCTCAGCTTCCTGATCGGCTCGCTTCCTTTTCAGCATACTAAAAATGTTGGAAAACGGCAATTCAGATTTCAGCGGACGATTTGTTTTTTCCAAACGGAAACTTGCCAGAAAGTGCGCTGTACGAGAGATTTTTCCCGGTTCAAGAGAAATATTCAAGAGCGAAAATAATAATTGTAGCTTGTCGGTTTTCAGGGCAAGAACACTAGTTCACGCAACAAAAAAAAGGTTCCAGTCATACAAAACGTATGACTGGAATCTTTTATGAATATAATCTGTTTTGTTAAACTTTCAGGAAGCGGCGCATTGAGAATACGGAACCGAATGCCCCGATAAAGATGCCTATGCC
>JASKKA010000002.1 GCA_030153215.1 Trichococcus sp. | reverse complement strand
GAAGGGCTTACCCGTGAAGCTGGCCATCAAATTTTATGGCATGAAACATTTTGGAAACCTGTGAAACACCTATGGTGACGCACTTTTCAATTCGAAAAATTTTATACTTTCCTAGTTATGCAAAAAAAGACCCTCGCTTCTGCAAAGGGTCCCTTTCTTCGATTAAACGATATCAGAATAAATATCTTTCACATTTTTTTCTGGATCGATTACGATATATAATTTGTTTTCGGATGAAACGAATGATGATTGATATTCATTGTCGAATCCGTCTGTATCCAATGCTTTGTAAGGGAAGTAGATGCGGTCCACTTCAACGATGACGTCGGATTTTGGGTGATCTTCATCTTGATACAGGATATCCATTTTTTCGATGTCTTGATGGCTCGCAACGCGATCGAACATGCCTTGCTCAAGGCCGCCCAGATTGATATCGCTCGTGTTGACATGATCTGCTTCCTGGTTAATTTCGATACGCAAAGATTCGCATGGGTGGATTTCTTGGAAATCACTGTTTCCGATTCGGCCGTAGCTCGTTGTGACTTGTTTGATCCATAAGTCTCCGATGTATTCGCGCTTGATCGTCCATGTTTCGCCATTTCTAAAAATAAATCTCAATCCTGTCATTACTTTTTTCATCGAAATCACTCCTGATATATTTACTTTTTGAATATGTAACTATTTTATCATATTTTTTTAAAAGTGGGTACAAATACATTTCCGATTACGGAAATAAAGTAAGTTGGGATGCTATAGGTTATTCATGAATTCATTTACGTTGACGACGGCTCTTGTATGCTTCGCCGATGCGATTTCATGTCCTTGTGAATAGGCCGCGCACTCGAAGAAGTATTTGTTCCCTCTCTGCTCCGTCACTCTTACCGTCACTTTTATTTCAGCATGGATGGGAGAGGCTTTTTTATGATGCAGATCACAGTGTATCCCTACAGTCGTGTCGCCTTCAGAAATATGCTCCTTTACGATTCCCATGCAGGCATTTTCGATCATCGCCAACAATGCGGGTGTTGCCAGTACCGGCAACGTACCCGATCCGATCTCGGACGCCAAATCTTTTTCCCCCACGGTATAGTCGGATTCGAACATCTCATCCAAATAAATCATCCTTCTTTTCGTAATGAAGTCCCTCAGTGCGAAGGGGCTATTCTCCAGTTTGTTTGCCAATACCAACGTTTTCAATTCTTCGAAAATTTCGCCCACGAAAGGCCCGCCACGTTGGATCCCCAGCAAGGAAAGCAATTCTTTTCCGTCCAAAGCCAAATCTTTCAGCGTATGGATCGGCATGGATTCGTTCAATTCAATCAGATTTTCGCTCTGGTTCGGCAGGCCGAACCCTTCAATGATGGCTTCAATCTCCAACGCAATTTCGATCCCTGTTTCGAACAGGAGCGGATAGTCCCAAAATTGCTGGAGGCGTTTGTTGAGCGCCTGTACGCCTGTGCGTATATCCATGATCTCCTTGCGGGAACACTTCCATTGGCGCAAAAACGGTTCGATTGCTTCATCCTTCAAATCAAGGAAATGCACCAACACGGTCCAAGCAATCGTCGTCCCTTTGAATTGCAGCGGAAACAGAGCCAAGTCGATCAATGCCTTTTCCCGATTTTGGAATCCGGGGCACATCTGGAACAAACGGGTTTCGACAAAAAACTTGATTCCGCCCTTGCGGTTTCTTCCGATCAGAAGCTTGTTCCACTCTTCACGCACACGTTCTACCGCAATTTTTGAAAGGAGAGGATGATACTCGACGATGGCTTCCTTCGTCGCTTGTTCGATTTCAAAATCCAACTGACTCACGAACCTGGCTGCGCGCATCATGCGCAAAGCATCTTCCCTAAAGCGTTCTTCCGGATTTCCGACCGCCCGAATCAATTTGTTCGCCAAGTCCCCCTGCCCGTTGAAGAAGTCTTTGATGTTTCCATGGCGGTCGATTGCAATCGCATTGATCGTAAAGTCGCGCCTTTTCAAGTCGTCCTGCAGACTACGCACATACTCGACTTTCTCCGGTCTGCGGAACTTTTCATACTTTGATTCTGTCCGGAAAGTTGTTATTTCGTATGTCTCACGCTCATGTAACACCATCACCGTTCCATGTTGGATGCCTACATCAAAGGTGATCGGGAAGATCCGCTGAATTTCTTCAGGCATAGCGCTCGATGCGATGTCGACATCCGAAATATCCAGATTCAACAGCGTATCGCGCACGCTTCCCCCAACAAAGTAGGCTTCATATCCAGCCCGCTCGATGGCTTCAATGATCGGTATCGCTTTTTGAAATTCCGGTGCATTTATGATCATAGGAAGTTTTCCAATCCATAGATCAGATGGTCGATTTCCATGACTTTTCTGCACGAAAGGGCTACACCGTTCATGAATGAGTCACGGTCATAGGAATCGTGTCGGATAGTCAAACCTTCTCCAGCACTGCCGAATTGCACCTGTTGATGCGCAACAAGGCCAGGTAAACGGACACTGTGGATTTTCATACCATGATAATCAGCCCCTCTTGCACCTTCAATCAGTTCTTTCTCATCCGGATGCCCTTGTTGATGGTCACCTCTGACTTCGTAAATCAATTCTGCAGTCTTGATAGCGGTGCCGCTTGGCGCATCCAGCTTATTCTCATGATGCAATTCCATGATCTCCACATCCGGAAAATATTTCGCTGCTTTTGCCGCGAATTCCATCATCAGCACGGCACCAATCGCAAAATTCGGGGCAATCAAGCCACCCAAACCCAACTCTTTGGAGTAGTTGGTCAATTCTTCCAATTGCTCACTGGAAAAACCGGTAGTACCGATTACGGGGCGCATGCCATTTTCAAGAGCGAACCGCGTGTTGGCATAAGCTGCATCCGGTCTCGAGAAATCGATCCAAACATCAGCTTCAATCTCCTTGACGAGCTCCGCTTTATCACGGAATACTCTCACAGGATGGCCGGCGTATTGCGGTAATTCATCCAGCTGCTTTTCCGTTGCGAAAGGATCGTATACAGCCGCTAAAATAAAATCTTCCTGCCGCAAAACCATATTCGTGCAGGCGGTCCCCATTTTGCCTTTAAACCCCGAAACTACAATCTTCATTCCACATGTTCCTTTCCTGTTAACGCTGCCGGCACGCTTTTTCCGCGCCATGTCCGCGTTGTATCAGATCATATTTTTTTCTTCCAACTCTTTTAATTCTTTCGTGAACTTCTTGAAGCTGATTTCATCGTATTGGATCAGCGCGATATCGATCTGTTTTTTCAGATAATGGATGCGATCCTTCACCGCCAATTTTTCCAGCGACTTTTCCACGATTGCTTCCAGATCCTTATCGAAAATGTCGGATTCCTGGATGTATGGATTGTCCTCCAAAACGCCAAAAAATGAAAGGACTTGGTAGGATTGATCGAAGAACAACTCCAGATAAAAATCCTCTTTCCAATTCAACCGCAGATCATGGAATGCCTGTTCGGGATCTTCGAATGTCTTTCCGTCCTTATAGTACGTGAAGGCATCTTTCGGATTGCCGACTACGGCAAACCCCATCCCTCTGTTCGTTGTATGGACTTCCTCAATCAGATGGATATTCTTCAATAAAATCTCATGATTGAGCAGATAATTGAGTATCCAAAGGGACTCTCTGCGCTTCAATTGATAATTCTGAATAAACCAAGAAATAAAATTTTTTTTCTCCTCCAAAGTAGGATTCATCATTTTAAAACCTCCTATCCGATGGGATGACGACTTATTGATCGAAATGGTGCAGCTCATCATGAAGTTGAAGCAACTCGGTATTGGCGGGATAAAGAGCCAATCCTTGGTGGATGACCTCATTCAACTTTTCCCAATTGCCTTCCTCTCTCAAGAATGCTGCATATTCCAGCAAAAACGGCTCATTGTCGGCAAAATGCGGGTAAGCCGCCTGATATTCTTTGCTTGCTGAATCATAGTCCTCCAAGGCATTATGGCTGGCTGCCAACAACCAATTGTATTGTGGCTCGTTGTCTTCCTGCTCTGCCCGCTCGGAAATGTATGCAATCAATTCCTCGAATCTACCTTGTTTCAGCAACAGGTTCCCTAGGGCCAAGTGGATACTGGAGAGGTCCGGTTCAAGCGCTGCCGCCTCAAGCAAATTCTGCTCCGCATCCTGCTCCCGGTTCAGCTTCAATTGCAGTCTGGCCGCTGTCGTGTAAAATTCATGCTGATAAGGATTCCGCATGATCGCTTGTTCCATTATGGTAAGCGCTTCTTCCAACTCCAATTCAGCCTCGAGTGCATTTGCCAAGTACAAATATGCACTTAGGTAAGCATTGTCCGATTCGAGCAATTTATTAAAAATGGCGATGGCCCGTGCATACTCCTTAAGTTGGAAATAGGTGAAGCCCAGTTGGAAATAACTGTCAGGGAAATGTTCATCGGCCGGGATTTTTTCCAAATACTGCAAAGCCGTCTCGAATTCACCGATCGCATTATGACAATCGCCGAGGAAAAAGTGCAGTTGCGTTGCGGATGCGATTTCCCCGTTTCCGTATACAAGTTCCTCATAGATTGGGATCGCCTTCTTGTACTCCCCGATCGAATGGTACAGTTGTGCCAACGCGTAATCCAGTATGGGTTCTTCCGGCAACAGCTCCATTGCTTCAAAAATTTTCTTTTCGCTGACTTCGTATAATCCTTGTACTTGGTAAGCATCAGCCATCGTCAACAAAGCCTGTGGGTATACGTCACTTTTTTTATCGATCGTGAGCAGGATATCCAAAGCTCGATCGTAATCATCTTCATCTATGGCGATTTCCGCTAATGCGATATTCCACTCCTGTATGTCCGGAGCCAGATAGTTCAACGCTCCAAATGCCTCTTTTGCTTCACTCAAGAATCCCAGGGCATGTAGCGTTTCTGCCAATTCGGCCAAGTCATCGCTGTTGTTCTCTAGGACGGATTGCTCTACTGATTGTTTGAAAAGTTGGACAGCCGCGCCCAAATCGTTCTTTTGAATGGCTTCTATCATTGCCTGTGCTTCTCTATTCATTCATCTACTGCTCCTTCAAATACACTCTTCTTGCTGGTGCTCTTCCTTTATATTTTATCATAAAGTTCAGCATCTGTATCTATTTGTTCCTCAGGCTTTTCTCTCCCAAGGATCCACCAACAAAAGCTGAACGGGTTCGATCAGCCCCAGTATGTCTTGGCTCGCAGAGACAAGAGGTTCCTTTTTCCTTTTCCGAAGGGCTAACCCGTGAAGCTGGCCATCATTTTAGGTGCATGAAACATTTTGCAAACGCGTGAAACACCTACGGTGAAGCACTTTTCAATCCGAAAAATTATATACTTTCCTAGTGTACAAAAAAATAAAGCTGAAGCCCCGTAAGGCCCCAACTTCATTTTTTTAGGAATTATTTAACTGCATCTTTCAATGCTTTACCTGGTTTGAATGCAGGAATTTTGCTTGCTTCGATTTGGATTTCTTCCCCAGTTTGAGGATTGCGTCCTTTACGAGCTGCACGATCACGAACTTCAAAATTACCAAAACCGATAACTTGAACTTTTTCACCGTCTTTTAATGCTTCTTGAATCACTTCAAATAATGCATCAACGCTTGCTGTAACATCCTTTTTAGTCAAGTTTGTTTTTCCAGCAACTCTTTCGATTAATTCAGCTTTGTTTGCCATGTTGTCCTTTCACCTCCTTTAAAAAAGAAGAATACATGCTTTCTTTGATAACACAACAAAACATGGAATAACTATTTTTGAGTGGTCCAAAAACAGTTCTGAAATACCGCAGTCAAATTGAAAAGATATTTCTAATAAAGAATATCACACAAACCGTGCTACTGCAACGATTATAGTGGATTTAATGCCTTCTGAAGATTAATTATTTTTTTTGTCTGGCGATCAAATGGAAAGGGGTGCCTTCAAAATTGAACGAATCGCGGATTCTGTTTTCAAGGAAACGCTCGTAAGAGAAATGCAGTAATTCCGGGTCATTGACGAAAACGACAAATGTCGGCGGTTTTACGGCCACCTGTGTCATGTAGTAAATCTTCAGGCGACGGCCTTTGTCGGTTGGTGTCGGATTGTGCGCGACGGCATCCATCAGGACATCATTCAATAAGGATGATGAGATACGGCGGTTTTGATTTTCGCTGATTTCCTTGATTTTTGCAGGAATATTGGACAATCGCTGTTTCGTCACTGCAGAAACATACATAATCGGTGCATATGAGAGGTACTGGAATTCCTTGCGGATTTTTTCCTCGAACTCCTTCATCGTATGATTATCTTTTTCTAAAGTGTCCCATTTATTGACAAGAATGATGATCCCTTTACCTGCTTCATGTGCGTATCCGGCAACTTTTTTGTCCTGTTCCTGGATACCCTCTTCCGCATTCAGCACGACCATAACGATGTCCGAACGCTCAATTGCACGGATAGCACGCATGACGCTGTATTTTTCCGTGGATTCGTAGACTTTTCCTTTTTTGCGGATTCCGGCTGTGTCGATCATTCGGAATTTTGTACCTTCATCATCAACGAACATCGTATCGATAGCGTCACGTGTTGTGCCCGCAATGTTTGATACGATTACGCGTTCTTCTCCCAAAATGGCATTCACCAAGGAAGATTTGCCGACATTCGGACGACCGATAAAGCTGAAGTTGATGATATCTTCTTCTTCCGCATTCTCGTCTTCCGACGGGAAATTCGCAACAACCGCATCAAGCAGGTCTCCAAGACCCAAGCCGTGGCTGCCTGACACTGGATAGGGGTCACCTAATCCCAGACTGTAGAAATCGAATATTTCGGCGCGCATTTCTGGATTGTCCACTTTATTTACCGCCAATATGACAGGTTTATCTGACTGGTAAAGGATTCTCGCGACGTTTTCATCGGCATCCGTCACACCTTCTCTGACGCATGTCAAAAAGATGATCACATCGGCTTCTTCAATTGCCACTTGTGCCTGCAATTTGATTTGGCTCATAAAAGGCTCATCCGTGATATCGATTCCGCCTGTATCAATGATATTGAATGTTTTACCAAGCCATTCTCCTTTTGCATAAATTCTGTCACGCGTGACACCCGAGACATCATCGACTATGGAAATCCGTTCTCCCGCTAGTCTGTTGAATATTGTTGATTTTCCTACGTTTGGTCTGCCTACTATGGCTACTACTGGATTTGGCATCTAACCTCCGCCTTTCTTTTCCTCTACAACACAAATCTTTTTGGGTATTTGCTCACTGTATATGGTTTTCTCAATGTTTTCGTCCATGTCAGTTATAACATACATCCATCGATAATAACAACAAAAAAAGGGCATGGATGGAATTCCATGCCCTCACATGTTCATGTTCCTTGCTGATTAGGCTTCAGTGTCGTCTTTCAAACCTGAAAGTTTGTCACCTAATAAATCTGCTAATGTGAAGTTCGCGTCTGAATCGTCAGCCACATATTCTTCGGTTTTTTTCTCTTTTTTCTCTTCAGCTGCTGGAGCTTCGTTTGCAGCTTTTTCTTCCAAAGCTTTGATGCTGAGGGATAAGCGTTGCTCATCTTCTTTTGCATCCAATACTTTGACTTGAATCTCTTGACCTTCCTGCAACACTTCATGCGGAGTCGCAATGTGTTGATGCGAAATTTGGGAAATGTGCACCAAACCTTCGACGCCAGGGAAAACTTCCACAAACGCACCGAAGCTTGTCAAGCGTTTGACAACACCTGTCAATACAGCTCCAATCGGCGCTTTTTCAGCGATTGCATCCCACGGACCAGCCAATGTGTCTTTTATGCTCAAAGATACACGGCCATTTTCTTTGTCGATGGATAAAATTTTGACTTTGACGGTTTGACCGATAGCCAATACATCTCCAGGATTCTTCACATGCTCGTGGGCAATTTGGGAGATATGGACCAAACCATCCACGCCACCCAAATCGACGAATGCTCCGAAGTTGGTCAGACGAGCGATAGTACCTTCGACAATATCTCCGGCTACCAATTCATCCATCAATTTACCTTTGTTGGCTTCTTTTTCTGATTCGACAACCGCTTTATGTGATAAGATTAGACGGTTTTCGCTCGGCTCAAGTTCAACAATCTTGAATGTCATTACCTTGCCTTTATAAGAACTGAAATCTTCCACAAAGTGATCTTCTACCATTGAAGCCGGAACAAATCCTCTCACACCGACATCAACGACCAATCCGCCTTTAACGACGTCTTTGACTGGTGCTTCGATAATTTCGTTGTTTTCGAATTTATCTTGGATATCTTTCCAAACGATTTTAGCATCAACACGGCGCTTCGAAAGCAAGAAGCTACCATTCTCTTTGTCTTTGATTTGTTTGATGACAACCAAATCCACAACGTCACCTACGTTTAGGATTTCTGTAACTTCGTCGAAGGGTTTTGCAGATAATTCGTTGTAAGGAATGACTCCTTCAACGCCGCCCCCAATGATTCCTACGATGGCTTGTCTATCTTGGATGCTTAAAACTTCCCCCTTGACAGTATCGCCCACCTCAATGGATAACGCTTCATCCAACACGTCTTGCATAGTCTGTTCAACGTTATTGGACTCTTCTTCATTTAATTCTGGGTTTTCAATGTAATCTGACATGTAACTATTCCTCCTAAAAGTCTGCGGCAACCGATTGGCTAGGTCTCTTAACCTCCCCGCCCTGCGGCTGAGATGTTAATCCTTGACTCTATATTTTTGAAAGCGTAATACTGCATATAATCATTCTAACATTTTTGCTTAAAATCGTCTAGTATTGTTAATCCAATGTTTGTAAGGGTTTTAACTGGGCTTCGATAATTCCTAGGATCATCTGGACAACTTCGTCGATTTCCAGATGGGTAGAGTCCAAAACGATGGCATCATCCGCTTTTTTCAAAGGGGAAATCGCCCGGGTGCTATCCAAATGGTCACGGCGTTTCATGTCTTCCGTCAATTCTTCCAGTGAAGTGCTCATACCCTTGGCAATGTTTTCTTTGTAGCGTCGCAACGCCCGTTCTTCTGCAGTCGCGGTCATGAATATTTTGACCTCCGCTTCCGGCAATACGACAGTTCCGATATCTCTGCCATCCATCACAACACCGCCTAATTGTGCAATGCTCTTTTGGCGAGCAACCATCTCTTCACGAACTTTTGCGTAAGATGAGACCAAGGAGACATTTTGGGTCACTTCATCCGATCTGATTGATTCAGTTACGTCGTCTTCATTCAGAAAAACACGTTGCATTTCGTTTTCGGCAGTCGAAAATGTAATCCTGATTTCCTGCAGCAACTTGTGCAAAGCCTCTTCATCGTGGAGATCCCCTCCGGTGGATAAAGCCGCATACGTCAACGTCCGATACATCGCACCAGTGTCCAGATAAATGTACCCTAACTTTTCCGCAACTTTCTTTGCGATGGTGCTTTTTCCGGCCGATGCGGGACCGTCTATGGCAATGTTCATTTTTTTCACAATAACCCTCCAACTTCGTTCTCTACGATTTCATCGAAAAAGCCGCCTTATCAGACGGCTTCCGTTATTTAACTTGCAGTACCATACCGATTTGTGCTTCTGTGCTGATCAATCCGTTAGCCTGCATCAATTCATCCAAGGTCATTCCATGGTTCAAAGCGATCCGGTAAAGGTTATCACCCGCTTTGATGGTGTAGGAATTATTGTATTCCCCGGTTGTCGTTTCAGGTTCCTCGACTATTTCAACCGGCGTTTCAACTACTGCTGGTACAGCACTTGAACTCGGGGTTTCCACAATCGATGATTCGGGTTCCGTGACGCTTTCAGCGATTTCGTTGGATGATTCGGTCACTTCGGAAGACGCTTCTTCACTGCTCTCGACACTGGAACTGGCCACTCTTTTGTTGATCATCACTTGTTCAGCACTCTTAGGTGCGGGAGTATTTTGATTCTGTTTATTAAAATAGATCGTAGCAAAAGGAATAATCAGAATAGCCAAAAAGAGAAACAGCAATACTTTTAATAGAGGTGCTACTTCTTTATTTTTTGTATTTCTGGCTGAACGCGAATATTGTCGGCTCTTCAGATTCTCATCTTCGCCGAACTTGCGTGACCAAGGCTCTCCATTATTGCGATTGCGATTCTTTTTATCCATTCGGGTTCCTCCTATAAGTGATTCATGCTAATTGTAGCACATTTCTGCAAATTTTGGGTTAAATTTTATAAAAGAAAAAGGTCGGAAAGGATTTTTTCCCAATGTGGCGACACTGTCGTTGGAACCGCATTCTTTGGGCTTACTCCCCCAGCTAAAAGCGGTTCCCCGTTCCCACAGTTGTCGCAGCAGTGAGTGGGTTTGACAAGACTGCTTTTTCCAAAATAAGCAGAGATGTAAGCACGTCTGCAGTTGTTGGTATCGGCAAACCCCTTCATGCTCTGCAGAAGATTTTCCTTAAGCTCGCGCCTGGCCGCGACGAAACGCTTCGCTTCCGCTTGCGTGAGCTGTTGCCTCAGAATATGCACAAGCAATGTTTGTTCGGTTGGACTTCCGTAATCGGGATTGATGGCTTTATTTTTGAGGACACTCGCAATCACAAAATCGTTCGGAAAATCGCCTTGCAGCATCTTCAACTTGAAAGTGTAGTCCGTTTCCGAATACAACAGGACCGCCGCGCTCTGTTGCCCGTCCCGCCCTGCTCTGCCTATCTCCTGCACATATTCCTCAAGAGAATTCGGCAGGTGGTAATGGATCACATAGCGGATGTTCGGTTTATTGATCCCCATCCCGAAAGCACTTGTGGCGCAGATGACGTCCAACTCATCCTGAAGGAATTGATGTTGGATGGTGATTCTGTCTTCATTTGTCCGGTCGGCGTGATAGGCTTCCGCCCGCAAACTTGTTTTTTTCCGGATCATAAAGGCGACCGCATCAGCTTGGGCCTTACTGGAGAAGTAGATGATACCGGGAGATGGATATTTCTCCAGAAGCTCCAGGAGGTGTTCGTTTTTCCCTTCTGGAGGCACTGCTACGACTTTATAATAAATATTGGGGCGGTCAACGGCTCCCTCGAAAACATTCAAGTCGTTCCCGTCGATATGCAAAGAACCGATGATGTCTCTCATCACAGCCGAGGTAGCTGTCGCAGTGAGCGCCAGTGTCAGAGGGTTGCCCAATTCTTCTCTTGCCGCTCCCAGAAAAAGATAATCGGAACGGAAATCCAAGCCCCACTGGGAAATGCAGTGTGCTTCATCAACCACAAATAAAGCGAGCGAAATCTGCTTGAGTTTATTCAACACAACTTGATTCTGCAGCATTTCCGGAGAAAGGAACAAAAACTTTATTCGATCCAGGCTGCTCAGTAATCTTTGCCTTTCTTCGAACTGCATCATGCTGTTCAATGAGGCCGTTCTTTTTTCGCCCATGAATTTCAGTTGGGCAACTTGGTCTTCCATCAAAGACAAAAGGGGTGAAACGATGACGACTATTCCATCCAAAAGATAGCCGCTTAGTTGGTATATCAACGACTTCCCTGTTCCCGTCGGCAAAGTGGCCAGCGTGTGTTTACCTGCCAAAACCGATTGGATTGGTTCTACTTGGCCGACTTTGAATTCCGAGTAGCCGAAGTATTTCTGGAGTTCTGATTTCAATTGTGCTTCATCCATATTTAGCCGCAACCTCACTTCTTATTTGGATCAAACGGGACTCAAAAAAGTTGATTTCGGGAAATACTTCTTGAATTTCCCGGTAATCGACTCGAACTTTTTGTGCCGCAAGCTGTTGCAGATATTGCATTTTCTCCTTATCCAAAAATGCTGGCACTGGGAATTCCCTATAGATCAGTGCGATTTCGGCAAAGTGATCTTGAATTGTGCTCTGTTTTAATCCCCGCATCGAAATGATTTCATTCATCCCATGTCCGTTCCGGAAATAACGCATGGTCGTTTCCGCACTGGCGGAAGCCAAGCCGGTTTCATTTGCCGTCATGCGCATCACCGAAGAAAGGACAGGAAACTTTTCCGGCTCCTGCTCCAAAGAATCATACAATCTCAGCCAATTTTGGTGCAGCAATATTTTCACTTCGGCTTCATCTACCTTGAACAGTCCAGCCATTTGTCCGGTTGTTTTCCTTAGATGGTCATTGCCTTCAAACTGCATGGCAAAGATGCCGGCATCCCTTTCAGGTAAACGTGACAGATAGGCACGCCATTCCTCGCCACAACTTTTCGCAAATGACTCTTTATCCTCGGAATGCTGCGCCAGCAAACGCTTCATCCAAAGTTGCTCTTTCGCTTCCCTCTCAATGGGATAGTACTGTTTATTCTTATGCAGCATTTCCGAAAGGATTTGGATCAGAAACAGCATCCGCCGACGCAAAACACCTTGAATGAGCGCAAATTTCATCTGGTTTCCCAATGAGAAATGCGCATGACTGCTTAAAAAGTCATTTTTTTCCCCGATACCCGCTTCCGTGAGCAGATAACCCAAACCTTCGTTGCCGCTGATCAAACCTTCAGAAGTTAATCGCTCAAGTCCTTTTTTCAGCACTTTCGGCTTCATGCCCGGCATAGCATTGAAATAAGCTTCCAAATCATACTGTCGGCACTGGAGCATCGTGGACACGGTCCGTTTGCCGATCAGTACATAAAAAAGAGTCGCTTCCTTAATGGGGCGCTCGGTTGAAATGCAATCCAAAAAAAGATACTCTATGTATGTCAAACCTTTCATATTTTCACCACCATATTTCTGTAAAGAAGGTACTGTATGTATTATACCAAAGTAAACCAGGATAACTGCATCGCTTGCGGACTTTGCCAAATAATTTCGCCCGAACTCTTCGATTACACCTCCGAAGGGATAGCTTTCACAAAAATGGATGCGAATGCGGGAACGGCACCAGTTACGGCCGAACAATTTGATGCATTTCTGCATGCCTACCGCAAATGCCCAACCGGCGCCATTTTGCGTTCCAACCGTCCGTTCCCTTCAGCGGAATAGCGACTCTGAGTGGTCCTTGCTGAAGGATAAATCCAAAAGAGGCTGTACCCGAATCAATGATGATTCGGGTACAGCCTCTTGATTTTGAAACGATCAAATCGTAAAACGCAAATGTTTCTTAAGCGATCGGAACCTTATTATGTGCCAACCAAGGCTTCAACTTCGGCATCACCAATAGGATGACCGCACTGACGACAAGTCCTTTGATGATATTGAAAGGCACGACGCCGGCCAACACCAATTCTTTGATGGGGCCCATTTCAAAATTCAACAGATACATGTACAACGGGGTGATGATGAACCAATTCGCTACCGATAAGACAACCGTCAACACCAAAGTGCCCGTCAACAGCGCCAAAATTACGGCTGTTTTTGTTTTTGCTTTTTTCAATAGATAGTAGACAGGTAATGTGTAAGACAACGTCGCCAATAGACTCGCGAAGTCCCCGATCGGATACCCCATATCACCGCCTGTTTGGACGTAGTGCAGAACGGAGCGAATGACTGCGGAGATGATTCCGCCGGCCGGTCCGTACAGGAAAAACGAAAGCAGAATCGGTAAATCGCTGAAGTCGATTTTCAGATAAGAAAAAGCTGGGATTACCGGGAAAGCGATGAACATCAGCACAAATGCCAATGCCCCGAATAGTGAAATGCCGACCAATCTTTTTGTTTTGTTTTGTTGCATGTTAATAAATCCTCCCTGTTGACTGTCTCAGAGATGGGTTCCTCCAAATCCAAATAGACCCTATTCTTATCATCCGCTAATGGACACATAAAAATAGAGCCTTTGAAATTGCAATCCAAAGAAACCCCATCTTCTTCCATCCAGACTGTACTGTCGGTACTGGAATTACACCAGTTCAGCCCGCAATGAACCACTGCGAGGTCGTGGACTTTCACCACCGGTCGGGAATTTCACCCTGCCCTGAAGACGAATCTTATTTATATTTTTGTTATACACAAACTATACGCGATGCACACTCACTTGTCAAGGAAATTATCACGATTTCGAGATAATGATTTTAAGACTATCTTTCGATCGTTCTGCTCAACCGGCATGAAATGGAAAACTGGCCAAGAAAGTTGTCCCTACACCAGGCTCGCTGTGAACTTCTATTTCCCCATCGTGCGCTGCCACGATTGTCTTCACGATCGAAAGCCCGATGCCGGTCCCTTTCTGTTTCGAGTACGTCCGCGACTTGTCATTTTTGTAAAAACGTTCGAAAATGAACGGTAAACTTTCTGCCTGAATGCCGATTCCGTTATCGCTGATTTCGAAGACAACTTTGTCCAACATATCATCCAGCCGGACCGTGATATGGATGAATTTTTGTCTGCGCGTGCCGATTTCGGCTGAATAACGCACCGCATTGTCGATAAGATTGTAGAAAACCTGATTCATTTTCTCTTCGTCAAACGGATAGGTTTTGATGCCATCCGTCAGTTCATAAGAGAATTGGATCCCTGCTTCTTTGAAGCTGTTCTCGAACCTGCCGGACAAATGGTTGAAGAAAGTGGCAAGATCGACAGGTTGCCGATTCAGGTCAACATAACCCGCTTGCATGCGCGACAGATCCAGGAGGTTATTCACCATTTTGTTCATCTCGGTCGCTTCATCCAAAATGATTTGAGCCATTTCAATTTTCTCATCATTACTTTCAGCGATGTTATCGATGATGGCTTCGCTGTAGCCTTTGATCATCTGCAACGGCGTCCGCAAGTCATGGGATACATTCGTGATGAAATCGCCACGGATAATATCCAACTGCCGTTCGTTCGTGACATCCTGCAACACAATCAGGACGCCGGATGTTTTTTGCAGATCTGTTTGGATGACCGGTGTCACTTTTACTTTATAATGCCGCTGTGACCAACTGAAATCCGCTTCCGATCCTGCAGCCGTGCTGAAAGCGTGCTGGACCATTTCCTTGAACTGATGCGGTATCGCTTTTGCCTCGGCATCCGGATCCACCCTCCGCCAAAAATCCAAAAACTCTTGGCCTGGTCCGTTCACTAATTTCAAATGAAAATTTTGATCAAAGTAAAGAATCCCGGCCGGCAAGGAATCAAACAGATGATTCAACAGTTCGCGCTCTTCCCGGTTCATCAACGTTGTGGCTTGGAGGGTCTTGCCCAGCTTATTCATGGCCGTGCCCAGTCCGGATATCTCGTCATAAGATTCGAAGGTGATCCGCTTCGAAAAATCATTCCGTGAGTATTTGAAAGCGATGTCCGTCATAACTTCCAACGGTTCCGCAACATTCCTGATCAGGTGCTGATAATAAATGATCGTCCCCATGAGATAGACGGTCAACAGCAATAGCGTGATGCTTTTTGCATTCAGATCATACGCCTGAAATTCATCCAGATCGTAACCGATGACGAGCATTCCGGCCTGTCCCTGTAATTCAAAAGTATGGACAAAAACCATCAAAAGCAAGGGATTATTTTCCTCATCCTCTATGGTGATTTTGCTGAAATCATCCAGATTGCTGTCGATTGCATCCTGAATTTGGTCATCCGCCAGTATGTTCTCCAGAAGCAGCTCGGACTGCCCTTGCAGATCCGGATTTGGCACGACAAAACGGCTCTGATCCCCTAGTTTGATGTAATAGGACAATTCCGGATTCAATGGTTGGGCAGTATCCGCTCGTGTGAGATAACCTTCAGGGTCGGACATAATGGTTTCCTTGTACGCGGTGATTTGCTCCTGCAACAGTTTGTTGTAAGTATCTTCGATTGAGTTCACGCTGATGATTGCGTGGCCGATATACATCAAAGTCATGATGGTTACAGTCAAAAAAGTCAATAGGACCCATGATTTGAGAAAAATGCTCGTTCTTCTCATTTTTTATTGTCTGCTGCTTGGTCATCATTCGGGGAAAATTTGTAACCCATCCCCCAAACGGTCACTATCATTTTAGAAACAGGTTTCGATTGCTTCAGCAGTTTTTCACGCAGGCGCTTGACGTGCGTGTCTACTGTCCGCAAATCGCCAAAAAATTCGTATTTCCAGACTTCTTTCAAAAGAACTTCCCTCGTGAATATTTTTTCCGGGGATTTTGAAAGGTAAAGAAGTAATTCAAATTCTTTGGGCGTCAAATTGATAGCAACCTCGTCAACCAGCACTTTTCTGGCATCCGGAAAAATCTTCAGCATCGGATATTCGATTGTGCTCGATTCCGATTCTGAAGGCTTAGTCCGCTTCAGGATGGCTGCAACCCGCAGCATGACTTCTCTTGGACTGAACGGCTTCACAATATAGTCATCCGCTCCTGACAAGAATCCTTCCACGCGATTGTTCTCTTCGCCGCGGGCAGTTATCATCATGATCGGTATTTCTTTTTCCTTGCGGATAATTTTGGCTACTTCAATGCCAGTCATTCCGGGAAGCATGATATCCAACAGCACCAGATCGTAATGGTTATTCAAAATCATTTCTACCGCTGTTGTCCCGTCCTCTGCCTCGGCTGTTTCGTAGCCATCCTTTTCCAGATAGAGTTTCAGCAGTCTGCGGATGCGCTCCTCGTCATCCACAATCAATATTTTCCCGCTGGAATTTGTCATCTTGATCATCCTCTCCGATTAGATAAGAAAACTACCTTTTTGATGCCTTTTCGTTCGCAAGGGCCATATTTTTCAGCTTCTCGATTTCAAACGCCTTCAGCTCTCGGTGTTGCCCCGGTTTAAGATCACCGAGCGTAAGAAATCCAAATGATTCCCTTTTCAGTTTTTCGACGGGACAACCAATTTTTTCGAACATTTTTTTGACTTGATGGTTCCAGCCTTCGTGGATGGTCAATTCAATGATTGCTGTATTTTTTTGGGAATTGGCGGAAATCAGCTTAGCCCGCGCTTTCGATGTTTTTTTGCCGTCTATTACGATTCCGTTCTCCAATTTGTGAAGATCGGAGCGTGTAGGGATGCAGCCGACTTTGGCGACATAGGTTTTGTCGATATGATATTTGGGATGGGTCAACAGGTTCGCAAACTCACCGTCATTGGTCAAAAGAAGCAGCCCGGTCGTATCATAGTCCAATCTGCCGATCGGATAGATCCGCTCTTTTACATTGAAAAAATCAGTGACGACAGTCCGGTCTTTATCATCCTTCACAGAGGATAGGGTATTCTTTGGCTTGTAGAACAAGTAGTAAACAGGCTGTTCCCGATAGATCGGCAAGCCGTTCACTTCCACTCTGTCACTTTTCGACACTTTGACCCCTAGTTCCGTTACCTTGTTTCCGTTGACGCTGACTGCACCCGAAGTGATCAGCTCTTCGGCTTTCCGCCTTGATGCTATTCCTGCGTGAGCAATAACTTTTTGTAATCTTTCCATTTATTCACCTATTATTCTTATTTGTTTTTGTCGGTCATTCTTGTTCCGGTATGACGGAATCTGTCTTAAAAAAAGCAAGTTGGTTCTCTGTTTCTTCGTCCGCAGGGAAATCAAAAAGATCAAATGATTCATTATCCTGCATTTGGAATAATTCGTCCACATTCGGCAGATCATCAATTGTGGTCAACCCGAAATAATTCATGAAATAATCGGTTGTGCCGTAGATAATCGGCCTTCCTGGTGTTTCGGAACGTCCGATTTCCTTTATCAACCCCCTCAACAACAGCCTTTGGACCAATCCCGCTGACTGCACGCCGCGGATCTGATCGATTTCCATCCTGGTCAATGGTTGCTTGTACGCGATGATTGCCAGCGTCTCCAGCGCAGCTTGCGATAAATGTGTCGCGAATGGCGAAACAGCGTACATTTTGATGAGTTCTGCATATTCTCTTTTTGTGGCGAGTTGGTACCTTTTACGGGTTTCGATAAGCGTCAGACCGGAATGGATGTTGTCGTTGTGACTCGCCCGCATTTCGGTCAACAGATTTTGCGCTTCCAATGGGGTGGTCTCCAATAAAGAGGTGATTTCGTCCATACTCAAGCCATCATCCCCTGCCACAAACAGCAGACTCTCCAGTGCCCCTTTTTTATTCATTTGCTAAAACTCCCATATTGCGTAGTATATAAATGTCTCCATATGTGCTTTCTTGCGAAAAATTGACTTTTCTTTCTTTGACCAATTCGAGCATCGCCAAAAATGTATTCACGATCTGCGATTTGGTATGGACTTCAAAAAAAGCCGCAAAAGGAAGCCGCGGGTCAGAACCATCCGGCAGGTTGTCCAATTTTTCCATGATCCAAGTCATCGTCTGGTCCACCGTGTATTGTTCCTGCTCCATTGTGGCCTGAAGCGGCTTCTTCTTCTGCAGTTTCTGATACATCTTCTGGAGCGCGGCAATCAGATCCGCTGCAGAAACTTCGCCTGGAGCAAGCGGAATCGCTTGTTGGAGCTCCTCCAGGTCGGTTGCCGGCTTCGTGAAATACAGACCACGCTCCTGTTCCATCGTCTTCAGGGCTTTGGCGGCTTCCTGGAATTGCTTGTATTCCACCAATTGCTGGATCAAGCTTTCCCTTGGATCCTCGCCCTCTTCATAAAACTCCTCTTCGAAAGTCACTTCTTTTTTTGGAAGCAACATACGGCTTTTTATTTCCAGCAACGTCGCAGCCATCAACAGATAATCGCCGGCAATATCCAATTTCATTTCCTGCATCGTGTCCAAGTAACGCAGATATTGATAAGTCACTTCCGCAATTGGAATATCGAAAATATCGACCTTCAGCTCTTTGATCAAGTGCAGGAGGAGATCCAACGGTCCCTCAAAATCCGGCAATATGAGGGTGAGTTCATTTTGTTCGCTCACAAAGACCCACTCGTTTCCTCGTCGTTTCGGTTCAGTTGTTTCTGATTCCATTTGGCGATGAACGGCGCGGTTTCGAGAGTTCCGTTGATTGCGCTTGTGGGATAGTGTTGTTGCAAGCCATCCAGCAAACGATGGACAATGCCTTCCTTCCGGAAAGAAGGCGAGACGGCGATATGGCGAACCAACACCATCGCTTCATTTATTTCCACGCCTATCAGAGCAACGATATTATCGGTCTCTTCATCTTTCCACAAGAATAATCTCCTATCGCCATTTTCAATGTAGCTGTCCATTTCCGGCTTCAGCCTCGCTACATTCTTCAGATCTGTCACATAAGAAAGCAGACCCATAGCTATTTTTTCACATGATTGATTATAAGAAATGAACACTTCGATCTCCTTCTCACTTTGTATTTACCCCGACAGCCGTGCTTGGATGCACCCAGTTTGAGGACCCCTTTATTACAGGGCAGTCAATGCATTCTTCAATAAGGCTTTGAAAGTTTCTTTGACTCGGGTAGTCGTTTCGACGACTTCTTCATGATTCAGGGTCGCTTGCATGCCTGAAGCTAAATTAGTTATACAGGAAATCCCGAAAATGCGCAAACCTGCATGACGCGCCACAATGGCTTCCGGTACGGTGGACATGCCGACTGCGTCTGCCCCGAGCACCCGGCACATACGGATTTCCGCTGGCGTTTCATAAGTCGGACCTGTCAGGCCGAGATAAACCCCTTCTTTCAAATCCAAACCCATCTCCGAAGCGACTTGTTTTAATTTCCCTTGATATTCAGCATCGTAGGCTTGGCTCATATCCGTAAATCGCGGCCCTTGAGCGGGATCATTTGGACCGATCAAGGGGTTTTGCCCCGT
Source organism: Trichococcus sp. (assembly GCA_030153215.1). GTDB lineage: Bacteria > Bacillota > Bacilli > Lactobacillales > Aerococcaceae > Trichococcus. The sequence goes on along the minus strand of JASKKA010000002.1, from coordinate 82,782 downwards.
CAGATTGATGTGATCCGTGATCAGCATCAGATCGCCGGGTGTGAATCCATAATTGATGCCCCCTGCTGCATTTGTCAGCGCCAAAGAGTGGACGCCAAGCTGCTTCATTACCCTGATCGGAAAGGTGACCTCTTCGAGTCCATAACCTTCGTAATAATGAAAGCGTCCTTGCATAGCAACGACTTTTTTCCCACTCAAGTTTCCATATACAAGTTGGCCTTTGTGGCCTTCAACCGTTGATACAGGGAAATAAGGAATTTCCTCATAGGGTATCGCAATCGCATCCGTTATTTCCTCAGCCAATTCGCCTAAGCCCGAACCCAAAATCAGGCCGAATTCAGGTTCCAATAAGCCTTTTTCTTCCAAAAATTTGGCGGCTATCCGCACATTGTTTTGATCATTTGTCATATTCCTACACCTCACTAGTCCAATTCATCCAAAAAGCTGCGACCGTTTTTAGTAGCTTCAACCCGAAAATTATCGGATACGGTCGCACCGATATCAGCAAACTTGCCTTGGTTCAGCTTCCCGCGTCCTGCCATTTTTTTCGAATAAGCCAATAAAGGCACATATTCGCGCGTATGATCTGTTCCCGGGAACGTCGGATCATTTCCATGGTCCGCGGTAATCAACAGCAAATCGTCATCCTCTAAAGCAGCCAATATTTCAGGAATGCGCGCATCAAAGTCTTCGATCGCCTCAGCATAGCCCTTCACATCCCTGCGGTGACCGAACAGGGCATCAAAGTCGACCAAATTCAGGAAACTGAGTCCACGGAAATCTTTTTCAATGACTTTCAGCAACTGGTCGACACCGTCCATGTTGCTTTTCGTGCGTACATATTCCGTGATGCCTTGCCCATTGTAGATGTCATTGATTTTGCCGATAGCGATGACAGCGTGGCCTGCTTCCTTCAAATAATCCAGCGTTGTTTCCCCGAATGGATCCAAAGCATAATCGTGCCGATTGCTTGTACGGGTAAAATTCCCCGGAGTGCCGACATACGGTCTAGCAATGATTCGCCCGATCATGTAGGGATCCTCCAAAGTGATTTTTCTGACATATTCACAGATGGCGTATAATTCCTCAAGCGGGATGACGTCTTCGTGTGCAGCAATCTGCAGCACCGGATCCGCCGAGGTGTAGACGATCAGATCACCGGTCTGCATTTGGTGCTCACCGAATTCATCCAGGATTTCCGTCCCACTGGCAGGCTTGTTTCCGATAATTTTCCGGCCTGTATGGGTTTCAATTTTCTGGATCAACACCTGCGGAAAACCTTCAGGAAATACGCGGAACGGTGTCTGGATGTTCAGCCCCATGATTTCCCAATGGCCTGTCATCGTGTCTTTGCCGACGGACTGCTCCTCGAGTTTTGTATAATAGCCAAGAGACGCATTGTCGGGCTTTACGCCACTCAGTTGACGGATGTTTCCCAAACCCAACTTTTCCAGATTTGGAATCTCCAACCCAGCGACTTCCGCGATATGTCCGAGCGTATCCGACCCGATATCTCCGAACTTATCGGCATCCGGCGCTTCGCCTATTCCTACTGAATCCAATACGATCAAATGAACGCGATTAAATTTCATGATCCTATTCCTCCCTTATCCTCAACAGACTTGAATTGTTAAGCTTCAAGCACGAGGATGATATTTTTGATAAATTTCTGCCATTCTTTCTGTCGTGATGTGCGTATAGATCTGGGTTGTGGAAATATCAGCATGCCCCAACAGCTCCTGTACAATCCGCAGATCGGCTCCATTTTCCAGAATATGCGTCGCAAAAGAATGGCGCAGCATATGCGGAGATACATTTTTATTGATGCCGGCATCCCGCACGGTTTGTTTTAGATTTTTCCAGATCCCTTGGCGTGTGAACCCGTTGCCGTGGAAATTCAAGAACAAGTAAGCCGTCTCTTTCCTCCCATGCGCCAAAGCTGGCCGACTGTCAGACAGATACTCCGAAATCCAGTAAGCAGCTTCCTCGCCCAACGGCACGATCCTTTCCTTGTCACCTTTCCCGATTGTTTGGATGAATCCGATATCCAGATGGATTTCGCTCATCGTAATGTTGATAAGCTCACTGACGCGAAGGCCGGTGGCATACAGCAGTTCCAAGATGGCGCGATCCCTTAGGCCCAGTACGGTTTTGACATCTGGCGCGGCCATCAGGCGGTCGATTTCTTCCATCGAGAGTACTTTCGGCAACTTCTGCTGTTTTTTGGGCAGCTGTATGGTGACCATCGGATCGTTTTCGATCAACCCTTCTTGCTTCAAGTATTGATGGAATCTCCGCAGGCTGGTGATCATCCTTCCGATTGAAGCAGTCGCCAATTTTTCCTCATTCAAAAATTGAAGATACAAAAGCACATCCGGTTTCGTCACATCCCCGAATGCCTGGATTCCACTTTGTGCCAAAAAATGACTGTATTTTCCGAGGTCCCTTAGGTAACTGATGATCGTGTTATCGGACAGTCCTCTCTCGATTCTCAAATAGCGCCCGTATTCATTGATTTCTTCTTCCATATCCCTGACCCATTTCATCCTTATGAAGTCTGTTTGTTCCTAAGTTTTTGTTGGCATTCCCGACAGATGCCATGAAAAGTCAACCGGTGGTCTTTCACCACGAATTGGTAACGGGATTCGACATCTTTTTCGACCTCACCCAACAGATCCTCGTGTATTTCCTCTATGTTGCCGCATTCGATACACAAAAGATGGTGATGGAAGTGCTCATTGCTGGTCCTTCTTAAATCGTAGCGCGATAAGCCATCCTCAAACACAACTTTGTAGGTGATGTTCAGTTCAGTCAAAATCTCCAGTGTGCGATAGACAGTCGCAAGACCGATATCGGGATGCTTAAGCCGCAACAGCAGGAAAATCTCCTCCGCACTGAGATGCTCCTTTTCCTTTTCCAACAGCACGCTGACAGTCGCTTCCCGTTGAGGAGTTAGCTTGAATCCTGCCTCTTGCAATTGTTTTTTGATGGTGTTTAATGACAATTCCGTCACTGCTGTCGGCTCCTTTGAGGACAGGTTGATGGCCTAATCCTTTTTGATTAATTTTGTGTGTCCATCTTCTTGGATGATCAGTCTGGCTTTCAACAAGTGGCCCAATGCCCTTTTGAATTGCGCTTTGCTGATTCCGAAGTATTCTTTGATCGCTTCAGGGTCACTCTTGTCCCAATAAGGCAAACTGTGCGTCGGGCTCTGCTCCAACAATACCAAGATCATGGCCGCATCTTCACTGATGGCTTCATGCGCACGCGGTTTCAAGGATAGATTCAACATACCGTGTTGACTGATGCCGATGACCCGTCCGCTGACGACTTCACCCAAGCGCGGTTCAATCTCCCGCTCGGATGGGTGAATGAATCCGATATAATGATCGTCCGTCAGGATGAACGTCCCAACTAATTTCAAACGGAAGACAGTCCCAGTGATGTCCTTATTTTTCAATTCCTCACCCGGCGTTCGGGAAATGGAACGAAATACCGGTTCGTCGGCAATGGTACCCCACAGACGATCTTTGCTGTCCTGTTCCAGGGCGATCAGAAGACGATCCCCCTTTTTCGGCCAAAGTGATTTGATATCCGGCAAATTATCCAAGGAAACCACAATTTCTTTGTCATCGAGGCCGATGTCGACAAAAACGCCCAAATCTTTCCGGACAGCCACAACTGTTCCCCAACCATATTTCCCTACTTGGCTCGCGGGCTCCTTCAAGGTCATGCGCAGTTGCTTGTTCATTCCTTCGTACACAAATCCTTTGACAGTGTCACCCAATTGCAACGCTGTTTCTGACTCTTCTTTATCCAATCGGTAGGTGATGCCGTCTTTCTGAACGAAGACACTTTTCTCATTTTCGTCAACGATCACACCTGTAATGATTGTACCCAGTACTTTACTCATATTTTTCCTCCAGACAGTCTTTCCGTCGCTGTATTTCTTCCATTTTATCATATCACAAAATGAATTCCAAAGCGTCGTTGTTATGAGCTTGTCATATTTGTGATATTTATGCATATAGTCCTCTCGGTCTGCAGATACAGAGGACATCTTGTGCTTCCAGAAAGCAAATGGGCCCGAGACTCTCGTCCCAGACCCAATGATGCTCTCTAATTCAGTTGAACTTAGATGGTAGTTGTTGCACCGCGGTAAATGATGCCGCGACGCGAATCGATCGTGATCAATTCGTTGTCTTGCACTAAAGTAGTCGCATTTTCTGCTCCTACAATAACTGGAATACCACTTGCGATACCGACAACAGCCGCATGGCTTGTCAATCCGCCAGCTTCAACGATTACTGCTGCAGCTTTTTCAAATGCAGGCGTATAGTCTTTATCAGAGTTCTTCAACACCAAGATGCAGTCCTCAGTCACTTTAGCGATTGCTTCTTCAGCTGATAGAGCGACGACAGCTTTACCGATGACAGATTTGTCGCCGATACCTTGGCCGGAAGTCAATTTCGTTCCGATCAATTGAATCTTCATCAAGTTTGTTGTTCCGCGTTCGCCTACTGGTACGCCGGCAGTGATGATGATCAAGTCGCCTTCTTTAGCGAATTTTTCTTCTTTGGCAACTTTTGCAGCCAATTCCATCATTTCATCAGTTGAATCAGGTTTTTCGGTTACGAATGGATACACACCCCATGAAAGTGCCAATCCACGTCTTTGGCGCTCCGAGAAAGTGACTGCAACGATGTGTGATTTCGGACGGTATTTAGAAATCATGCGCGCTGTATGACCAGATTCAGTAGCGGCAACGATTGTCTGGATGTTAAGGTTGCGGGCTGTATGTCCGACAGATTGACCGATTGCTTCAGCCATGTCCGTATTGCTGTATGCTTTCAAAGCAAATGCATCTTGTCCAATGATTGCTTCTTCAGTACGGATAGCGATTGTGGCCATAGTCGTAACGGCTTCAACTGGGTAATCCCCAGCAGCTGTTTCTCCGGATAGCATAACTGCATCAGTTCCGTCGAAGATAGCGTTGGCAACGTCTCCTGCTTCAGCACGTGTAGGACGTGGGTTGCGTTGCATGGAATCAAGCATTTGTGTTGCAGTGATGACTGGTTTGCCTAATGCATTACATTTTTTGATCAACATTTTTTGTGCGATAGGAACTTCTTCCGTAGGGATTTCTACGCCTAAGTCGCCACGGGCAACCATCAAACCTTGAGAAACTTTCAAGATTTCATCGATGTTGTCAAGCCCTTCTTGGTTTTCGATTTTAGGGATGATTTGGATGTGGGTTGCGTTATGTTTTTCCAAAATTTCAGTGATAGCCAATACATCACTTGCTCGACGGACGAAGCTTGCTGCGATGAAGTCGACATCATTTTCGATACCGAAGATGATATCGTCAGTATCTTTTTGTGTGATACCAGGGAAATTCGTTTTGATTCCAGGCAGATTGACACCTTTTTTGTTCTTCAGGATGCCTGAGTTTTTGATCAAAGTAACAATTTCATTGTTCTCTCTGTCGATTTCAGTCACTTCAAGGTCGATCAAGCCATCATCCAAAAGAATATGGTTTCCGACAACGACATCATCGATCAATTCTGGATAAGTGATTGAGAATTTATCTTTCGTACCCTCAACTTCTGTCATGGAGATTCTTACTGTTTCTCCGGCGATCAACGACACGATGCCGTCCTTCATGTTGTTTGTACGGATTTCAGGCCCTTTTGTATCCAAAAGGATAGCACACATTTTGCCTGTGATTTTTGATGCTTCGCGGATATTGACGATACGAGCGCCGTGTTCTTCAAAGTCTCCGTGCGAGAAATTCAAGCGGGCAACGTTCATGCCGGCATTCATCAATTTAACGAGTGTTTCCACAGATTCACTGGCAGGTCCGATCGTACATACAATTTTTGTCTTTTTCATAGAATATAAGCACCTCATTTTATATTTTGTAAAACGTAAGTCAACTTTTCGTTAGAAAGAAATTTCTTTATTGATTTGGTAAAGCGACAACAATGGCAAATGTTTTTGGTTCTCAAGTGTGTCGATGATATCGTTGAAAACAACTTCATCACCCTTGACGCCTACGCAGATTCCGCCTTTGCCTTCTTCCAACATTTTAACGGCATTGTAACCGAAGATGCTTCCCAATACGCGGTCCTTCGCTGATGGGGATCCGCCGCGCTGCACGTGACCCAAAACAGTGACACGTGTATGGAATTCTTCGAATTTGGAAAGTTTCTCTGCGAATTCAGTTCCTGACATTACGCCCTCAGCCAACATGATGATCGTATGTTTTTTGCCGCGTGCTCTGCCTTCCTGGATTTCAGCAACTACTTCTTCCATCGTGAATTCTTTTTCGGGAATGACGATGGATTCCGCGCCACTTCCGATACCAGTCCATAAAGCGATGTCGCCGGCATTTCTGCCCATAACTTCGACAACGAATGTACGGATATGGCTTGTTGCAGTATCTCTGATTTTGTCCACAGATTCCAATACTGTATTGATCGCAGTATCAAAACCAAGCGTGTAATCCGTTCCTGGAATATCGTTATCGATTGTTCCTGGGATACCGATAGTCGGGAAACCTAATTTAGTGAGGGCTGCTCCTCCACGGTAGGATCCATCCCCTCCGATTACGATCAGGCCGTCGATGCCGAATTTCTTCAACTGTTCGATCCCTTTAAGCTGTCCTTCGACTTTTGCGAACTCTGGATAACGGGCAGAATACAAAATTGTGCCCCCGCGGCTGATTGTGTCTCCGACGTCATCGATCGTCAGACGACGGAAATCTCCGGCTACCATACCAGCATAGCCATAATTGATGCCATATACTTCCAAACCGTCATAAATGCCTTTACGCACAACGGCGCGAATGGCTGCGTTCATTCCTGGTGCATCTCCACCACTAGTCAAAACTGCAATACGTTTCACTATACTTCACCTCATCAATAAAGTTAAAAACTCTCAATTTCCAAAAAAAATCATGCATTAAATATTTTTTGAATTTGTCCTTCACTATCTTATCATCTTTTTATGAAAATGTCTTTTAATTTCACGTTTTTTTGATTGTTAAAAAAGAAACAATGAAAAATAACGGCTTCTTGTGCGGAATATCGCCACATTCGGCCAAAATGTTATTACTACCGCCCGAATGCAACAAATCGGTTGCGGACAGGCTCAAGCAAAAAGACTGAACAAGTCCAGGCAACTTCCGCTTATATGAAAACAGTATCCGGATATCAACTTTTTGTTTTCATTTGACCGCTACATTCCCATTTCCAAAAATGGCTTGCAGTGATTCAATCAGTTCCCCAGAAATGGTGACCCAATATTCCGTTGTCAAGCGCACCGTTTGTTTGGTAGCTTCGTTGTAAAGGATGACAGGATGTTCGCCCCTCCTGTTGTCCAGCACCCGGTACATTTTATTGAACAACTCCGGGTTATTATTTTCAGCCGTCAAGCGGATAAATACATTCTCCTTTTTTTGACCGATCATTTCCTGATAGGCTGCGGCGTCCCAGATATGTGTGGCCAAAAAATTCGTTTTATCGGCTTGTTTCGACCGCTCAAGCTTGCCTTCAACAACAAGAAGTTGGTTTGCCTTCAGCAGTTTCATGAACCGGATATAATACTCGGGAAAAATCGTAATGCTGATTTCGCCGGTGCTATCGGTCAGACTGGCGAAAGCCATGGGATCGCCCTTCTTTGTCTGGATTCTCCTGATGTCTTTGATCAATCCCATTGTGCGCATTTTTTTATCAAATGCCAGCTCGGTTACGTACACAGCCGAACCATTGTCGTACAAAGTACCGAATTGGTCGATCGGATGGCCCTTCAGCGAATGGCCCAGTGTCGCTTCTTCCATATCCAACAATTCCAACAGGGGCATTTCTTCCGTTTCGACATATTTAGGCTCCAGTATCGAAAACAGATCGATGTTGTTTCCGCTGTAATCGATGCTGTTCAGCATTCCCGGCAAAGACTGCAACAGTGTAGCACGCGAATGTCCAAAATTGTCGAACGCTCCGCTATAGATGAGCGGTGTGATGTTTTCTGCCTTCAGCCATTTCGGATTGATCCTTCTCAAGAATTGGACGAAATCTTGATAGTGACCATGCCTCTGGCGTTCTCTGATGATTTCCTGGATAAAGTCGCGTCTGAGGCCTTTGATCCCGCCCAAGCCGAATTGAATCGTCTGCTGCTGCAGACCGAACTTCCAATTGCTTGTGTTGATGTCCGGATAGGAGATGGTGATGTTGCGTCTTTTCAGTTCGATGAAATACTCCTTCATCTTGTCCGAGTGTTGGTTGACGGAATTCAGCAAAGCGGCGAAAAAAGCTTCAGGGAAGTGCGCCTTCATGTAGGCAAGTTGGTAGGCTATGAAAGAATAGGCAACCGAATGCGAACGGTTAAAACCGTAATTGGCGAACCTCTCGATGTAATCATACACTTGCTCGGCCGTCTGCTCGGAATAGCCTTGTTGCAATGATCCTTCAATAAAGTGTTTTCTTTCTTCATCGATGGCTGACTTTTGTTTTTTTCCTATCGCTCTTCTGAGGATGTCCGCTTCCCCCAGGCTGAACCCAGCCATCCGGGAGGCTACTTGCATGACCTGTTCCTGATAGACCATTACCCCGTAGGTCACCTCAAGGATTGATTTCAGATCGGGATGGAGATAATCGATTGCAGCCAACCCTTTTTTCCGCGAAACAAAAAGATCAATCTGTTCCATCGGACCCGGTCGATAAAGCGCATTGACGGCAGCGACATCTTCGATCGATTCCGGACCGAGTTTGCGCAACACATTCTTTATGCCGGGGGATTCGAACTGGAATACCCCGTTTGTATCCGCTCTTCGGAAAATAGCGAGTGTGCGATCATCGTCCATCGGGATTTCCCAAATGTTGATGCTTTTTTTGTACGCATCGCTGGCCAATTGCACCGCATCGTTCAGTATCGTCAGATTTTTCAGACCCAGGAAGTCCATTTTGAGCAAGCCGATTTCTTCAATATTCCCCATCGTGTACTGCGTCAGATACAGATCGCTATTTTTTTTCTGTAAAGGCACGATATCCCGCAATGGCCTGTCGCTGATGACGACACCTGCCGCGTGAGTGGAAACATGCCGTGGAACGCCTTCAATCTTTTCGGCAGTCTCATAGAGAAGTCGATTGACGTCCGTGGCGCTAATCAGCTTCTGTAATTCTGTTGATTTTTGTCTTGCCTCCGCCAGACTGATGCCCAATTGGTTTGGGATCGCATTCGACCATGTTTGAGCCTCCGCAACCGACAGTCCGAATACTCGTGCAGTATCCCGCAAGGACATTTTTGCAGCCAATGTGCCAAATGTAGCTATCTGGGCGACGTGATCTGAGCCGTATTTATCCCGGACATAGTGCAGGATATCGTCCCTGCGGTTATCCGGGAAATCCAAATCGATATCCGGCATATTGTAGCGTTCCTTGTTCAAAAACCGCTCAAACAACAGATTATACTTGATGGGATCGACATGGGTGATGCGCAGGACATAGGATACGAGCGAACCAGCCGCAGATCCCCGGCCGGCTCCCGGCATGATTTTCGCTTTTCGGGCATAAGCCATCACATCCCAAACGATAAGAAAGTAATCATCGAAGCCCATTTCATGGATGACTTCCAATTCGTAAGCCAAGCGTTTTTCATATTCAGCTGCCGGTGTATCGGTATTGATTCGCTGACGCAATCCTTCCTCGCAGAGCCTCCTGAGGTATGCCTGCGGTGTCGTCCCGGCAGGCAGCGGATAGCGCGGCAACAGCGACTGATGCAGCGGCAAGTCGATTTCGATTTCGTCCGCAATTTTCTGGGTCATTTCAGCCGACTCCACCAAATCAGCCTCCCGGAATTTCCTTTCGACTTCTCCGCAGGACGGCAAGTAATAAGCGCCATCCAGCGCTTCCGATTGCAGGTCCACTTTCTCGTTCGCCTCTATCGCCTTCAGGACCCTGCAACTGAAATTGTCGCTCGGCTCCAGATATCTGACGTCATGCATAGCGACAGTCGGAATGCTTGTCTCTTGCGACAAATGCTTCAGTTGCGGAATGATCGGTTTCATCTTCTCGTGGAGCTGAACGCCTAAATAAAAATTGCCGCGAGTGAAGATTTTTTCCCAGGCCAAACTGGCTGCCTTGGCGTTATCCTGATCATTTCCGTTCAAAAAGCTTTCAATCTCGCCTTTTTCTCCCGGCGTTATCGCGATGATCCGGTTTGACTCTTCCTCCAAAAGGGAAAGCAATTCCTTATCGTCAGCATCCTGATTCCTGACCGTCGACAAAGCCATCAACTTTTTGTAGCCCTCAAAATCCTTTGCCAACAAGACCAAGGGAAAGGTGCGGTCTTTTCTGATTATTCCGGGCAAATCCAGTTGGACCCCCAGAACGGGTTGGATAGCATATTTTTTGCAAAGCTTGAAGAAGTCGACTTGGCCATATAGAACATTTTGGTCCGTCAGCGCGATGGCCTGATAGCCTTTTGTCTTGGCGCTGCGAACCAAATCCTCTATTCGGGTAGTCGTCTGCAAAAGGGAATAGGCGCTGATGACCTGCAAATGCACAAAAGACATGTCTGAGACCTCCTTTTTCTAATCAATATTACCATTATAACGCACCCGCGCTAATCCAAGAAGCGAAAAAGTTGTCGGGCAAGTAATGCTTGTCTTCTCCAAAAAAAGTGATAAAATGAATCTCGAGAAGAGGTGTAAACGACATGAAATATATTGCAATCATTTTTTGGGGATTTATCTTAGGGCAAGTATCTGTTTATCTGGGCAGCGCCTTATCCGGCGGCAGCTATGACTTTATGATCGCAACCATGACGGGTATCTTTACTGCGCTGATCGTAGTGCTTGTTTCTGCGTTGATGCCGAAAACGGCCTCCCATAAATAACCGACAGTTCGTTTTACAGACGGCGGAGAAATAGAAAAAAACCTTCAGGAATTTGATTCCTGAAGGTTTTTTTCTATTTGATGAACATCGCATCCCCGAAGCTGAAGAAGCGGTACTTCTCTTTGACTGCGTGCTCATAAGCGGCCAGGACATTGTCCTTGCCGGCAAAAGCGCTGACCAGCATGACCAAAGTCGACTTCGGCAGATGGAAATTGGTGATGATGCCTTGCACAACCTTGAAGGAATAGCCGGGCGAAATGAAGATTTTGGTCCAGCCGCTGTCCGCCTTGATTTCCCCATCAAATTTCGTGCCGATTGTTTCCAGTGTCCGCACAGAAGTCGTGCCTACTGCCACTATTTTGCCGCCGTTGGAACGGACTTGATTCAGCGCCTGCGCTGCCTCGTCCGTCAGCTGGTAGAATTCCGAATGCATTTCGTGACTGGCGATATCTTCAACCGATACAGGACGGAAAGTCCCTAAGCCCACGTGCAATGTCAGATAGACGATTTTGACCCCTCTCTTGGCTACTTCCTCGAGCAGATTGGCCGTGAAATGGAGCCCCGCGGTCGGGGCAGCTGCCGAACCGACTTCTTTGGCGTAAACGGTCTGATATCGCTCCTGATCATCCAGCGTCTCCTTGATGTACGGCGGCAAAGGCATTTCGCCCAGCGATTCCAGTATCTCCAAAAATACGCCGTCATATTTGAAATTCAAAATGCGGCCACCGTGCTCCAATGATTGCGTCACTTCCGCTGTCAAACGTCCATCCCCGAAAGAGATGACCGTCCCGACTTTGACCCGTTTGCCTGGTTTGACGAGTGTCTCCCATTCATCCCCTTGGATATTGTTCAAAAGCAGAACTTCGATATGCCCGCCGGTATCCGGCTTGACGCCGTGGAGTCGCGCAGGGAGTACCCGCGTATTGTTCAGCACCAACGCATCTCCCTCTTGAAGTTCCTCCACCATGTCGGTAAAATGTTTGTCCCTGATTTCTCCAGTCTTGGAGTCCAAGGCAAGAAGCCGGGATGATGACCGATCCAGCAGCGGTGTCTGCGCAATCAGTTCCTCCGGCAAATAAAAATCAAAATCACTTGTCCTCATTGATAAAATACCTCACTTAATTTTCTGTATCATACTTGATTCCCAGATGATCATATGCCATCGGGGTGGCTACCCTGCCCCGCGGTGTGCGCTGCAGGAAACCCAGTTGGAGCAGATAGGGTTCATACATATCTTCTATCGTTTCCATTTCTTCGCCGATATTGGCGGCGATCGTTGAAAGGCCGACAGGGCCGCCATTATAAAAGCGGATCATCGTCATCAATATCTGCCTGTCCAAGTCATCCAGCCCTTTATTGTCCACGCTCAAGATGGATAAGGCCTTGTCGGCGATTTCCTTCGTGATCAGGCCATCGCGATAGACTTGGGCGAAATCGCGCACACGCCGGAGCAATCTGTTGGCGACTCGCGGGGTTCCTCTGGATCTTAAGGCGATTTCGACAGCTCCGGATTCATCTATTTTCGTGGACAAAACATCCGAAGAGCGATGGACGATTTGCCGAAGATCCTCAAGGCTGTAATACTCCATCCGCGAAACGATCCCGAAGCGGTCGCGCAAGGGCGCCGACAGACTGCCGGCTTTTGTCGTGGCACCGACCAGTGTGAACGGAGGCAACGTAAAATGGACCGGATGGGCTGTGGGGCCTTGCCCGATGATGATATCCACGTAATAATCCTCCATGGCAGAGTACAACACTTCTTCCACAATCCGCGGCAAGCGATGGATTTCATCGATGAAGAGCACATCCCCCGCTTCCAGTTCATTGAGCAATACCATCAGATCGCCCGGCCTCTCGATTGCGGGTCCGCTTGTGCTGTGGATCCGGACATCCAGTTCATTAGCGATGACCATCGCTAATGTCGTTTTCCCCAACCCGGGAGGCCCGTAAAGCAACACGTGATCCAGCGCTTCACTGCGCGCTTTGGCAGCTTGGATGTAAACTTTCAATTCATTTTTGACTTTTTCTTGGCCGATATACTGTGCCAACATTTGCGGCCGCAATGTTTTTTCGATCAAATCTTCTGTCAGGTCTTCCGTATTTCCGGAAACGATTCTGTTTTCAGCTGTCATCTATATCACCCTTTTAAAAGTAGCTTGAACGCCGTACGAAGCACTTCTTCTGTACTGGAATAGTTTTCTTTTTCCAACAGCGGCAGTATTTTCTTCACTTCACGATCCGAATAACCCAACCCGGCCAAAGCCTCCAACGCTTCCGTCAGTACAGCGGGCTGTGCACCAGCGGCTTCATGGGCCGGATGCTCTTCCATCCAATAGGTATCGGGCAGCAGTTCCCCGAGTTTACCTTTCAGGTCAAGGATGATCTGTGAGGCTGTCTTTTTGCCTACACCAGGGAATTTCACCAAATACCCCACATTATCCGTTTCGATTGCTTGGATCAGACCCAGGTGATCATCGCTCGCCAATATGGACAAACCACTCTTCGGTCCGATTCCGGAGACGCTGATCAGTTTCAGGTACAACTGCTTTTCCGTGTAGTCCTTGAACCCGAACAATGTGATTGCATCCTCCCGGACTGCCTGATAGACGTAAAACGTCATATCTTGGTTCAGGCTTCCGGAAAAGCGGAAAGGATTCGCAACCTGCAATTGGTAGCCGATGCCACCGTTTTCCAGAACCACATAGAGCGGTCCCACGTAGACTAATTTACCTTTTATGTATTCGTACATCATCTGACTCCTACTCTTCATTTCCTGATTATCATTCGGTTCCTATCATAACATAAAACAGATTGGAAATGACAGCCGCTCAGTCACATATGCGGGAACAATCGTTTGGGGCTCAGCACAAGCGACAAAAAATCCCAGGACTGATAGCCATGGGACTTATCTTGCTGCCTATTCGAATAATTGTTTGTATTCAGAGTAGCCTTCCGCGTCCAATTGATCGTAAGGAACGAATCGCAAGGCTGCCGAATTGATGCAATAGCGCAGTCCGCCCAACTCGGCAGGGCCATCTTCAAAAACATGCCCAAGGTGGGAGTCGGCTTGAGCGCTCCGGACTTCTGTGCGTTTGCGCATCAACTTGCGGTCTTCCAACTCTTTCAGCGTGGCGATTGGTCTGGCAAAAGAAGGCCAACCACAACCTGCATCGTACTTATCGGCAGAACTGAATAGCGGCTCACCACTCACGACATCCACATAGATGCCCTTATCGTAAAAATCATCATATTCGCCCGAAAAAGGTCTTTCCGTAGCTTCATTCTGTGTTACTTCGTATTGTAAAGGCGTCAAGCGCTTCAATTTTTCTTCTTTATTATCCATCCTGATATCAGACCCCTTTCTTTTCATTGCTCCAGTATATCAAAAAATGCAAAAAAGCAGAACAAAAAAGTCTTGTTCTGCTTCGTTTACGCTTCTTCAGGATATCATCAGAATAGATTCCCCAAAATGCTACCCAGAATGCCGCCCAATCCGCCTGTAGCCGATGGCGTCGCCGTTCCAGACTGCTTAGGGAAAAGATCAGTGATATCGAAATTGCTCGTGGCTGTTTCTTCAGCCTGCTTGGAGAAGATGTCGGTCTGTTTGGCGACACCGTCGGCATCCAATCCATCTGCATCCTTCTTGTCGGCCAACATGCCCAGGATCATCGGCGCCATGGAAGCCAAAACTTTGGCAACTTCAGATTTGCTGATGCCGGTTTGGGCAGCAATCTGATCCACGACCTTGTCCTTGTCCCCGAAAGCGTGGTCCAATATTTTATCCCCATCATCCGTGTCTACTTTCTTGACCACGTCTTCAATCGAGGAAACATCTTTCGTCTGGCCTTTGTGTTTTTCCAATGCATCTGATAAGGAATCTTTCCCTGCTTTTGACTCAGCGTTTTTGCTTAATGCCCTAAGAATCAAAGGAATTGCAACGACAGCCAATTTCGGCAAAACGCTTGCATCAACGCCCGTTTTGCTGCCCAACGCCTGAATCGAACTTTCTTTGTTCAGTTCGCCCATCATTTCGGAAATATCATTGATTTGCACCATTTCTTCCACTCCTATCTGCTATTTAACTACCTTGATTTTACAATAAATAAGCAGAAATAAAAAATGATACGCCTTCAGTGCGGGTCCTGGATCCGTTTGAACATCTTCTCCATATCCTGATTGGAGAATTGGATCAGCACCGGCCGACCGTGCGGACAATTATAGGGGTTGTCCGTTTCCGCTAGATCGGCCAACAGTTGGCGGGCTTCTATGTCGCTGAGGAAATGATTCGCTTTGATCGATCGTTTGCAGCTCATCATGATGGCAGTGGCTTCCCGAAGTTTTTTGATGGAGACGTCACCTTCGGTCAAAAACATCTCAACCAGTTCCTTCAAAATTTCTTCCTCCGCTCCCGGCGTGAACCAAGCAGGATGTTTTTCGACGATGAAGCTGTTCTGTCCGAACGGTTCCAGGAACAGCCCCATTTCTTCCAGCACATCCCGGCTTTCCTGGATCAACTGGAATTCATTCGCCGGATAATCCAAAATGATCGGTATCAGCAAACCTTGGAGGTCAGCGGAAACCTTACCGATTTCCTCGCGATAATATTCATATTTGATGCGTTCTTGGGCAGCGTGCTGGTCGATGATGTAGAGTCCGTTTTCGTTTTGCGCGAAAAGATAAGTACCGTGCATCTGGCCGAAAAAATGCAAGTCCGGGAATGGCCGCTTGTTCGCCGGTCCCTTTTCTGCTTCCGACTCGACCTTTTGGACGGTTTTCATGATCGGTTCTTCATGAGCATCCGGATTTTTTGGTTCGGCAGAAAGGTCAGGCCCGGCCGTTTCGTTACGGTCCGGTTTTGGCTGACCGATGAATGAATCAGGGGACGATCCTCCCCCTTCACCCGGAAGTGGAAAGTGTTCCGGAGGTTGGACTTTTGCAGAATTTGTATAGGACTCTATATGTCCGGCGGTTCCATTGTGTAACGGCCCATTGCTCCGCGATGTCTCCAAGGATCGAAAATCCTCATTTTCGCCTGTCACCGGCAATGCCGCTTCCGTTTCTTGCACAAGCTCTTGATCGGATGACCGGAATGAGACACTCAGTTGCTCGGTCCGGACCGATTCAATCGGACTCGGGCGTTTGAATTTCAGATTTTCGATGCCGCTCGGGATGCGTTCTTCCGTACGCAAAACAGCAGCAACTGCGCTTTGGATCAATTCACCGAGCTCTTTTTCTTTGCTGATCCTGACTTCTTTTTTCGAAGGGTGGACATTCACGTCCAAAAGCAGGGAATCCGCATTCAGCACAATGACGGCGAGCGGATACCTTCCGACCATCAGCTTGGATCCGTAACCATCGATGATTGCTTTGTTCAAGGCATAATTTTTTATGAAACGTCCGTTCAGTATCAAGGTAATGTAATTGCGGCTTGCCCGCGTCGTGTCCGGCAAGCTGATGTATCCCTTCACTGAGAAGTCCAAATTTTCGTTCTCGATCCGTTTCATCTTCTTGGCAGTCATTGTCCCGTAGACGCCCGCGATGGTCTGGCGCAGGTCGCCATTGCCTGCCGTATGCAGGAGTTGATTCCCTTCATGATGCAAACGGAAAGCAATCTCAGGATGACTCAAGGCAATCCGGTTCATGATATCTGTGATGTTCGATAATTCGGTCTGCAGGGAACGGATGTATTTCAGCCGGGCTGGCGTGTTGTAAAAAAGGTCTTCGACGATGATCGTAGTCCCTTTGCGGGATTTGTTCGGCCTTTCCTCCCCGATGACGCCTCCCTTTATCGACAAGTAGGTACCGCTTTGGTCAGCAACAGCCGTTTCGATCGAAACTTTGGCGACAGAAGCGATGCTGGGCAAAGCCTCACCTCGAAACCCCAGCGAGTGGATGCGAAAAAGATCATCCTGCGTGTAGATTTTGCTGGTCGCATGCCGCGTAAAGGCAAGTTTCACCTCGTCAGCTGCGATGCCGTCGCCGTTGTCGGTGACCTGAACTTTCTTCAATCCCGCTTCTTCGATAAAGACATCTATCTGCGTACTGTTCGCATCGATGGCATTCTCCACCAATTCCTTAACGACCGAAGCCGGGCGTTCAATCACTTCCCCAGCAGCGATCTGGTTCGTCAATATTTGGGATAGTTCCCTGATTTTGGCCATCATTTTCACCTACTTCTTTTGCGATTTAAGCAACTTTTTCCAACCGTCCAGCATCAACATGGCTTGCATCGGTGTGCAATCTTCCAACGCCAGATCAGACAACTCATCCAGGATATGTTTCTCGTTGGGGTGCATCGCGCTTTCCTGGAAAAGCGCCAATTGTTCGACCGTATCATCCGGAACAGTGACGTCCGAGCCAGGATGCGGCGCATGCTGTTCATTCAAAGAATTGAGGATGATCTGCGCTTCGGAAATCAGTTCATCCGGCATTCCGGCCAATTTGGCCACATGCAGGCCGTAGCTTTTGTCTGCAGGTCCCTGCATCAGTTTGTGCAGGAACACCAATTCTCCATCTTTTTCGATCGCCCCGACATGGACATTCTTTGTCCCCGCCAAATCGGCTTCGAGTTGGGTCAACTCATGGTAATGCGTCGAAAATAGTGTCTTGCCTTTGATCGTGCGATCGATGTAACGCAGAATCGCTTCTGCCAACGCCATACCGTCATACGTCGCCGTTCCTCTGCCGATTTCGTCGAACAGGATCAGACTCTTGTCGGTAGCAAATCGCAGTGCTTGATTCGTTTCGACCATTTCGACCATGAACGTGCTCTGCCCGGAATAGAGATCATCCGCCGCGCCGATGCGGGTAAAGATTTGGTCAAAGATAGGCAAATGGGCTTTCTCAGCCGGCACGAAACACCCCATTTGGGCCAGGATGACGATGAGCGCAACCTGCCGCATGTAGGTGCTCTTGCCTGACATATTCGGCCCCGTGATCAGCAGGATGTGGTTGTCTTTGTCCATGGAGATGCTGTTGGGCACAAACTTATCTTTGCCGATGACCCGTTCCACGACCGGATGACGGCCTTCTTTGATGAACAGGTTCCGATTGCTGTTGCTCAATTCCGGTTTGGAAAAATGATAGGCTTCGCTGACGTGAGCGAACGACTGTAGGACATCGATCTCTGCAACCAGTTTTGCCAGTGACTGCAACTGTTTGCTGTACCCTTTGATTTTCTCCCGTAAAGCGATGAACAGTTCATGCTCCAATTGGACAGATTTTTCCTCAGCTTCCAAAATGAGCGTCTCTTTCTCTTTCAATGCAGGCGTGACGAAACGTTCCGCATTGGCGAGTGTCTGTTTACGCTCGTACGTGCCTTCTGGCAGCGCAGCAAGATTCGCCTTCGTCACTTCTATGTAATAGCCAAAAATACGATTATAGCCTATTTTCAGCGTTTTGATGCCGGTTTTTTCTCTTTCCTCTTTTTGCAGCATCGCTATCCAAAGTTTTCCGTTGTTCATGGCATCGCGGTAGCGGTCCAATTGTTCATTGTAGCCTTCACGGATGATATTACCTTCCGTGATTTGGATGGGCGGATTATCCATAATCGCCCGATCGATTAACTCGATGACCTCGGGGTAGGCTTCCAATTTGTCGACGACACCCTGCCAAACATCCGCTTCGTCGATTGCAGCGATGGCTCGGACCAATCCCGGAATCTGCTGTAAAGAGGTTTTCAACTGCATCAGGTCGCGGCCGTTGACATTTCCCAGTGACACCCTGGCGACCAAACGTTCCAGGTCGTACACCGATGTCAAGGCCTCATTGATGTCCATCCGCTCAAAGTAGTGATTGACCAACGACTCCACTTTCCGTTGTCTTCCGAGTATGTCGCTGAGGTTGATCAGCGGCTTTTCAAGCCATTGTTTCAGCATGCGCCCGCCCATAGCCGTTTTTGTTTCATCCAGCGTCCACAACAGGCTGCCTTTTTTCTGCTGCGTCCGGATGGATGCGGCTAACTCAAGGTTGCGTCGCGCATAAGTGTCCATCTTCAGGAAAGCGTCCGTTTGATAGGCGACGGCTTTCTGAAGGTGGGTCAAGCTCCGCTTTTGCGTATCCGAAAGATAGCTCAACAACAGGACAAGCACATTCTTCTCCGACTGTTGCGTTAATTCCGCAAGCAAATCCTGGAAGTCCGCTTCCGGAATCAGCTTTTCCTGAATGGAAACCAAGATGCCAAAATGCTTCTCCAACTTTTCCGTCAGACCCTCAGCCGTTTTTGAGTCCAGGACGATTTCTTTGAACGGCAAGGTCTGGAGCTCGTTGAATACGGCATCTTCGTTGGTCAACAGGGTGACTTTCAGTTCCCCTGTTCCGATGTCGACATATCCCAGCGCATACCCGCCTGCTTCGTGTCGGACGACACTTGCCAAGTAATTGTTTGTCTTGCTCTCGCTGCCGTTCTCATTCAAAAAAGTGCCGGGTGTAATGACCCGCACAACTTCCCGGCGCACCATGCCTTTTGTAAGCTTGGCATCTTCCATTTGTTCGCAGATGGCAACCTTGTGTCCCATTTCCACGAGTCTGCGGATATAATCAGCTGCAGCATGAAATGGGACCCCGCACATAGGGATCGGTTCATCTGCATTTTTGTTGCGGCTTGTCAGCGTGATTTCCAGTAATTTTGCGGCCTTCATGGCATCATCATGGAACAATTCATAGAAATCACCCAAGCGGTAGAACAAAAACGCATCCGGATACTGCGCTTTTATGGATAAGTATTGTTCCATCATGGGCGTATTTTTAGTCTTCTGTGGCATCCTTTCACCTCAATCAATGTATCTTTTCATTTCTTACGGTTGATCTTTTTCAATCGCATCATCGACGCCGCGTTGGATGATGCCGATGATATTTTCCAACAGTTCGTTGGCATCCCATAAAGCGTCCCGGTATTGTTGGACCGCTATGCTTTCTTTCAATTGCTTGTTCAGCCCGGCTAATTCAGCGGCTGTTTTTTCTGCCGCTGCCGGCTTAGCGTAGTGCTCAAAAGCCGCGGCTTCTTTTTGCTTGCTTTTGATGGTTTCGACCAATTGTTCCAGCGCTCGGTTATCTTCTATGCTTTCTTCGGCCTCTTGGTAGCGGACGATCACTTCGTTTGTTTTCAACATTTCGACCAGGCTATTCAATTCTGTTTCTGCCGGGCCTTCGATAGGCAGTTCTTGGGTCAATAGAATTCCCCTCCAAATGGACGATCCTCATTGATCACGATGTTCTCGATTTTTACGCACTTGCCGGTCTGGTCATTGATCTCGATATAGCAACCTGAGAGCAATTTCCTGCCTTTTTCCGGCACTTCATGTCGAATTGGCAATTGCGTAAGGAACTTCTGGATGATGATCTCTTTTTCTACGCCCAGGATGCTGTCATAGGCCCCAGTCATTCCGGCATCCGTCA
The DNA here is from genome assembly GCA_030153215.1 of Trichococcus sp. GTDB lineage: Bacteria > Bacillota > Bacilli > Lactobacillales > Aerococcaceae > Trichococcus. The sequence continues at coordinate 62,490 of JASKKA010000002.1, read as the reverse complement.
AATAACCTGTCCCTCCAGGCAAGATCCGGGCATCATTTGTCTGTACATGCGTATGGGTTCCGACTACAGCGGAAACGCGTCCGTCCAAATACCAGCCCATCGCTTGCTTTTCGCTTGTCGTTTCGGCATGGAAATCAACAAAGATGCAATTTGTTTCCTTCCGGACTTGCTCCAGGATTTCATCCGCTTTTCGGAAAGGATCGTCCAGACTGTTCATGAAGACGCGTCCGTGAAGATTCACCACAGCCAATTTCAGCTGATTCACTTTTATCATCGTCCAGCCGATGCCCGGAGTGCCTTCAGGGAAATTAGCGGGACGGATCATCTTATTTGCTGTTCCGATGAACTCGAATATGTCACGATTATCCCAGGTATGGTTCCCCATGGTGATGACATCCACACCGGTCTGCAAAAATTCTTTGTAAATTTTTTCCGTTATGCCTCTGCCGCCTGCCGCATTCTCCCCATTCACGATGGTCACTTGCGGGCGGTAATGTTTCTTCAGTTGCGGGAGTGTATCCTGCAGCATCTGTCTGCCGATTGAACCTACGATATCCCCTATAAATAATACTTTCATCTTCAGCCTCTTCTCTAAACTCTAGTCTTTTTATAGTAACATATTTTGTCTGTTTCGATAAGCCGTTGCACCCTTGCCGTCCATCAGGATACCCTTGAAAAGCAAAAAACGGGACAAAAAGCTGTCCCGTTTGGTTTTTCATTATTTGGCATATTCAATTACTCTTGTTTCGCGTATAACCGTAACTTTGATGTGTCCCGGATAATCTAGTTCTTCTTCGATTTTCTTTCTAATCTCACGAGCTACACGTATAGCTTGAGAATCGTCAAGCTGATCTGGCTTGACCATCACGCGGATCTCTCTACCAGCTTGGATAGCAAAACTGCTTGCCACACCTTCGAAATTGTTTGCAATTCCTTCCAGTCTTTCCAAACGGCGAATGTAGTTTTCAAGAGATTCACTTCTTGCGCCCGGACGAGCAGCAGATAAAGCGTCAGCAGATGCGACCAATACAGATATAATTGAGTTTGCTTCGACATCGCCATGATGCGAGGCAATTGCATTGATGACAACCGGATTTTCTTTGTATTTTTGGGCTATTTCTGCGCCAATTTCAACGTGCGAGCCCTCTATTTCATGATCGAGCGCTTTTCCGATGTCATGCAACAGACCTGCACGTTTGGCCAGATTGATGTCTTCGCCTAGTTCCCCAGCCATTACGCCGCAAAGTTTCGCGACTTCGATGCTGTGGTTCAGGACATTTTGTCCGTAACTAGTGCGGAAATGCAGACGTCCCAAAATTTTAATCAAATCGGGATGCAAAGAGTGGATGCCAACTTCAAAAGTTGCTTGTTCGCCGATTTCTCTTATACGCTCATCCATATCCTTACGGGCTTTCTCGACTGCTTCCTCAATTCTCGCAGGATGGATACGTCCATCTTGAATTAATTTCTCCAAAGCCATTTTCGCAATTTCTCTTCGGATAGGATCAAATCCACTTAACACGACTGCTTCGGGCGTATCATCGATGATCAGGTCGATACCCGTCAAGGTCTCCAAAGTCCGGATATTTCTTCCCTCACGGCCAATGATCCGGCCCTTCATGTCATCGTTAGGCAATGTAACAACTGAAACTGTTGCTTCCGAAACCAAATCGGCTGCACTTCTTTGGATCGCCTGCAGGATAATGTTTTTTGCATTACGATCTGCTTCATCCTTCGCTTTTTGGTCTGATTCTCTGATCATGACCGCAATTTCGTGCGAAAGTTGATTTTCTGTTTCGTCCATGATGATGTGTCTTGCTTCTTCACGGGACAAGGTAGCGATTCTTTCCAATTCGTGTTGTTGCTCTTCCACCAATGCTTGAATGCGATTTTCCTCAGAAACTAAAGCGTTCTGTCTTTTGACAAGATTATCCTCTTTTGACTCGATAGATTGCTCACGCTTCGATAGGCTGGCATCTTTTCTGTCCAAATTTTCTTCTCTTTGGATCAATCGATTTTCTTGTTTTTGAACCTCACCGCGTCTTTCACGCAATTCATCTTCTATTTCAGAGCGGTATTTGTGGTTCTCATCCTTCGCCTCTAACATAGCTTCTTTTTTAGTTGTTTCTGCTTCTTTACGAGCATCTTCAAGAATTTGGGAAGCGGTATTTTTGGCACCAGCTATTTCTTTTTCGTGATTCGATTTTCGATATAAATATCCGACAACGACACCAACAATTAAAGCTATGATAGCGAAGGCTAAAGTCCATATATCCATAGTTTCACCTCCGTATCTATTTAATTTTGTTGTCAAAAAAATGAATAAAAATTAATTTTACAATGTGCAGAATGAAGCGATGCACATAAATTCATTCTAAACGTAGAATACTGACATGTCAACGATAAAACGGTAACATAACCAAAATACGTGTTTTTCTGTTGCGATATTGCCCTTTTTTTGTAAAAAAAAAGAAAGAGGCCCGGATTTAATTTGGTCCCGACCTCTTTGGAAAACAGTTTTTACTCGTCCAACAAATCGATTGATTCGATCAGTTCGTCTTTTACGTCTGCAATCGTCTCTACAGCTTTTTTATCACCGATACCGTATTCGTCCCGGACAAGTTTCTCGATTTCAGCACGCATTTCTGGATGATCAAGCAGGAATTTCTTGGCGTTTTCGCGGCCTTGGCCGATGCGTTCGCCTTTGTAGGCATACCAAGCCCCACTCTTGTTGACGATGTCCTTTTCCGATGCCATATCAATGATTTCGCCGACCTGAGAAATGCCTTCCCCATACATGATATCGACTTCTGCTGTCCTGAATGGCGGCGCAACTTTATTTTTGACGACTTTGATTTTTGTGCGGTTACCCATGATGTCCGTGCCGCTCTTGATCTGTTCTGCTCTTCTGACTTCCAGACGGATAGTGGCGTAGAATTTAAGTGCTCTTCCTCCTGGGGTCGTTTCCGGGTTACCGAACATGATGCCGATCTTTTCGCGGACCTGATTGATGAAGATTGCGATCGTTTTTGTTTTGTTTATCGATCCGGACAGTTTCCGTAAAGCTTGGGACATCAAGCGAGCCTGCAGACCCATATGCGAGTCTCCCATTTCACCTTCAATTTCAGCCCGCGGAACCAATGCGGCAACCGAGTCAATGACCACGATATCGACAGCGCCCGATGAGACCAGCGCATCAGCGATTTCCAGCCCTTGCTCGCCTGTATCCGGTTGGGAAAGCAGCAACTCATCGATATCCACACCCAAAGCTGCAGCGTATTTCGGATCCAGAGCATGCTCAGCATCGATGAAAGCAGCGACTCCGCCTTGTTTTTGCACTTCCGCAATCGCGTGGAGCGCAACGGTCGTTTTACCCGAAGATTCAGGACCGTACACTTCGATGATACGGCCTCTCGGATAACCGCCTACTCCCAACGCAACATCAAGAGCCAACGATCCGCTTGGCACCGTAGATATTTGGGTGTCCACTTTTTCACCGAGCTTCATGACGGATCCTTTACCGAAATTTCTTTCTATTTTTTTCAGAGCCTCATCCAAGGCTTTTTGTCTATTTTCATTTATATTGGCCATTTGTTGTTTCCTCCAAGCTTTCATTTACATGCATTAACACCACAACGTAATACTATCCTTTTCCGGACAAAAAAGCAAGAATAAAGTGAACAGACGTTCGTTTTTTATTCTTTGGATCCAACTTCAATCAAATACTGGCGAATCATATCAAAACCTTGCATAACTGCTTGTTCCCTGTTCCCGAGTCGATTGCGGGAAAACCGGAAGCCTTGGACTGCAGTCGGCCCATCTTTTTGACTCAAAGCGATCCATACCGTTCCGGCCGGCTTACCCTCCATTTGATCCGGACCGGCAACTCCTGTAAAAGAAATGGCCAACTGCGTGTCAAACAGTTCGCGTGCACGTTCCGCCATCGCAACTGCGCACTCTGGGCTGACCATTCCGTATGCCTCCAGAATGTGCTCCGGTACACCAAGAACCCGTTGTTTAGCACCTTCTTGGTAAGATACGATGCCTCCCGCGAAGACTTCACTTATGCCTGGAACCTTGACAAGCTCCGCTTGAAAAAGCCCTCCGGTTAAACTTTCGGCTGCACTGATGGATGTTTTGCCCTCCAACAATTTCTTTCCTACCACTTCGGCAAGACTGGATTCATCTCCGTCGCCATAATGATATCCCCCTACGATCGCCAATATTTCCGCTTTTTTTTCATCCAACAGCTTTCCGCAGATTTCTTCTGTCGCAGCGTTTGCCGTGAGCCTCAAAGTCACTTCATATTTCCCGGCATACGGTGCTATTGTCGGGTTGGTCTGATTACGGATCATTTCATCCAACTTCGTCGTCAATGTGGATTCGCCGATTCCAAAAAAGCGGAGCGTTTTCGATGAGATGACTTGGTGATCTTCATACTTGCTGGAAAGGAATGGTTTCACAAATTGCCGGAACATCTGCTCAAGCTCTCTCGGCGGACCTGGCAAAAGCAAATACCCTTTCCCATCTTTTTCGGTATAGGTACCGAGCGCTTGTCCGATCGGGTTCGGGAAGACAGTACCGCTCTTGAACACTAAAGCTTGAAGCTCATTGTTTTTTGTCATGCTTCTTCCCGAACGTTCAAACCATTGTTGGATATGCGCCAACCCAGCGTCATCCATGACAAGTTCTTCCCCAAGGTAATCCGCTACAGTCTGTTTGGTCAAGTCGTCTCGGGTGGGACCGAGCCCTCCTGTAAAAATCAGCAAGTCGCTCCGTGATTCGGCTATTTGGATCACTTCTTTTATTTTTCCGGGGTTATCGCCGACAACCGTCTGAAAATAGGAGTCTATGCCTAAACCGGTCAGTTCCTTGGCGATGAACGCCGCATCCGAATTCACTATTTGCCCCATCAACAATTCCGTTCCGACTGAAATAATTTCTGCGTTCATATTACATACCTCACATCCATAGTATTCGCTCAAGCCAGAAAAAAAATCTAATAAAAAATGATAAAGAAAAAGAAGGGCACAAAAGAATCGCTTTTCTTTTGTTCAGATCGCAACCTGATGCAACCCAGCCCTTCTTATTTATTAAAACTACATGGATCCGTCAAAGACGTGTTTATTCTTGACGAAATAATCCACCCCTGAATAAATGGTGAAAATCAAACAAAGATACAACATGATATCCGCAACCGGAATGCCGGTTGCCTGAAAAGGAAAATTATCCACGAACAACAAAATGATCGCTACCATTTGCGTCGCCGTTTTGATTTTCCCCGGCCATGCCGCTGCCATGACTTCGCCTTCCTTCACAAGCAACAGGCGCAAACCTGTAACCGCCAATTCCCGGCTGATGATGATGCTGACGACCCACGAAGGAGCCAGTCCTTGGCCGACCAGCACAATCATGGCAGTGGCAACAAGCATCTTGTCCGCCAGCGGATCAGCGAATTTTCCGAAGTTGGTGACCAATCCGTCCCTTCTGGCGATATAACCATCCAACCAATCCGTAAAACTGGCGATGGCAAAAATGAAAGCTCCGACCAGTTGATTGACGGCAATCTGTGATTGGGCAACTGCAAGCGTACCCCAATCAAAAGGAAACAAGGTGATGATCATGAACAACGGAATCATCAAAATCCGCAACGCTGTCAATTTATTAGGTAAATTCAACTTCTGCAACTCCTTTAATGTGCCCTGACTTATTCCACACCTTTGACGGTAAAGGATAAAGTTTGGGTCTGAATCTCTTGATAATCGTCTGGCATTTCAACGACTGCACCATCCAGTTCGATTATCGTTGCCGGCATCACACCGACTATCACTTCTATCTCGCTTGTGTTCAATGGCAGAACGACCGTCAATGGGTTTTCAGTGTCCACGATGCCGGAAGGCTCTTGGACGATCCCATTCACGCTTACGCCGATCCAGGAACTGCCGCCTGCCGCTACCGAGATTTTCAACTCTGATGGCAACGATAAGCTGCTGACGTCATATTCCGCATACCCATCGGCAGAAGAGACCAGGGTCACCTGCGCTGTTCGTTCCGCTGTAACTGCACTCTCTGTCTGCTCTGTACCGCTTGAATGCATTTCTTGCGATGCCACAGTCGTCTGGCTGATGTTGGAAGCCACTTCGATCTGAACCTGGTTATCGTCATCGTCCAAAGTAGCCTTCCAGACCACAAGAACGATGGCGACTACCGCCACAGCCAACAAAAAAGTCGGTAACTTATTCTGGACGGACCCTCCATAGTTAAAATTCGTCTTTTTAGAGGCCCTTCTAGTCTCGGAGCGACTGGGAGAAAATGAGCCGGAATCCTCCACTTGGCTGCTCCCATGTATTTCCGGAATCACATTTGCATGGTCACCCAACAAGCGGTCGCCATCCAAGCCCACAGTATCTGCATATTGCTTGATGAAGGCACGCACATAGAAATTGCCCGGCATGATTTCATAATCGCCTTCTTCTATGGCAATCAGATACCGTTTCTGTATCTTAGTCATTTGCTGTAGATCATCCAACGTGTACCCCTTGGAAATTCTAGCACTTTTTAGGATTTCTCCAATTTGAACCATTTCTTCACCTGCCTTCACTTGCAAATCCCGAAGTTGCCAAAGATATTATACCATAAAATCCCTTCATCAGGAGTTCCAATACTGTTTTACCTGAGCCAGCCACCGGATACGTAAATAGCCTGTCCGGTCATATAACGGCTGTCTTCCTTCAGAAGTTGGGATACCCAGAAGCTGATTTCGTCCGGACTTCCCATTCTCCCCAGCGGGATTTCTTCAAGAAGAGCCTCTTTTTCATCGCTATCCAGATGAGCGTTCATTTGCGTATCGATGGCTCCCGGGCATATGGCATTGACTGTCACTCCCATCGAGGCGACTTCCTTGCTGTAGGCTTTGACGAAGGCGATTTGGGCCCCTTTGACGGTGCTGTAGAGCACTTCGAGTCCACTGCCGACTTCCCCATAGATCGAACTGATGAAGAGGATGCGGCCGTTGCGGGAACGAGCGATTTTTCCCTGCAGCGCTTGAATGATCAGCATAGGTATTTTGACGTGCATTTCCCACAAGGAATCCATTTGTGGGGAAGTCATATCTTGAAGCAACCCATATTCGGTCTTGCCGTGCGCAAAAACAATCGCTTGGAGCGAAAATATCTGGTCAACAAGCGTCGGAACGCCAGCTTCATCGGTCAAATCCATGCAGATTGGATAAAATTCCTGTTCAGGATAAGCCGATTGCAGTTCCGACAGCAACAGCTTGATTTTTTCTTGATTGGAATGATAATGCAGGTACAAAGACCAGCCTGAACCTGCTAGGTCCCTTGCGATAGAGGACCCGATGTCGCCGGAGGCTCCCGTCACCAAAGCAGCTTTCATTGCTGCATTGCTCCCTTCTGGACGATCACATAGGTGCTCATACTTTGTTCTTTTAGATACCCCGCAGCAAATCTGCGGATGTCCTCCAGTGTGGTCGCTTCGATCAACGGAACAACTTCAAAAAGTTCGGCCCCAGAAAACAGCAAGGTGCTGTAATGGTTTGCGATGTATTCCAAAGAATTGAATGCCTGCAGTTGTTCTCCGATCATGCTCTTCTTCAGCAAATCAAACTTCGCATTCGTCAGATTGGCATCCGTTTCCCAATCCAAAAGTATCCGCTTCAGCTTTTCTTCCAGCAGTTTTGGTTGTTCCGTGTCCGACTCGATGGCCATAAAGTGGAAGGAACGATCCAGATTGAAGGAGTAGCCGAAGCTGTCATCGATCAAACCGTTGTCGTAGAGATCGATGAAATGCGTGGAGCTCCGACCGAAGAGCAATTCCAACAACAGCGATCCGTAGATTTTGTATTTTTCAGCTTGATTTCCGGTTACATCCGTATCCAGACCTTTCACACCCAGCATCACTTTCGGGCGCTGCACATCCATTTCGGTCTCTTTGTAGGGAATGATTTCCTGGATCGAAGCTGGAGGCAAAGTGCGCTGGATCGGTTTTGCGGGAACAAATGTCTTGCAGTCTTGATTTTGTTTGATGGTCTCCATCATTTCTTCGGGTACGAAATTACCAATCATCAATATATTCATATTGGAAGGATGGTAGAAAGTTTCGTAACAGATTTGAAGCAGTTCCGGTGAGATTGCTTGGATGCTTTCGACAGTTCCGGCTATATCGACGGAAAGTGGATGTTCAGGATAGAGATTACGGAGCAGACCGTAAAATAGTTGCCATCCCGGATTGTCTTCATACATGCGGATTTCTTGGGCAATGATGCCTTTTTCCTTTTCAGTGCCTTCTGCCGTGAAATGCGGATCTTGAACGAAGTCAAGTAGGCTGTTCGTATTTTCTGCGATATTATCCGTGGCTGAAAAGAGATAGCTTGTCCGCGTAAAGGAAGTGAAAGCATTCGCTGAAGCACCATACTTCGCGAAGTCTTCAAAAGCATCATGGTCTTCGCCCTCGAACAGTTTATGTTCAAGGAAATGTGCGATACCGTCCGGAATCTTGATTTCCTTATCTCCGTTTATCGGCACAAACTGGTTATCGATCGAACCGAAATTGGTGGTGAAGATACCATAGGTTTTAGAGTATTTATTTTTCGGAATCAAAACTACTTGTAATCCATTTTCCAATACTTCCGTATAGACAGTTTCGTTTAGTGCCTCATAGTGTATTTTATTCATCTGTAGCCTCGCCTTTCAAGAAAAATATCGCCTGCAAAGTCATTTTTTCCGCAACAGCAATGATCTGTTCCTTCGTCACCGCATTCAAACCGGCAATCCACTGCTCTTGCGAAAGAGGGTTCTCTATGATGAGGATATCCTGGTACTGTTTCGCCAAGCTTCTGCCCTGATAATCATCATTTTGTTTGTAGTGGTTGATCAGCATGCTTTTCGTTTGAGCGATCAACGCATCCGAAAAGTCACCCGCTTGCATATCCCGCAGTTGAGCCAGTACGATTTCCTCGACCTGTTGCCGCTTATCAAATTCAATGCCGGTACCGACAGTCATGACCCCGCGCAGAAAATCCAAGCTGCTTGAAGCCGTGTAAGCCAAACTTTCTTTTTCACGTACATTCTGGAAGAGTTTTGAATGCGGGAATCCCCCAAACAATCCATCAAAAACCAATCCGGCAAAATAATGATCGTTCATGTAATAAACGGGAGAGGAGAAACCAAAAAACAGCTTGCCCTGATTGATGTCCTGAGCTTCGCTTGAAGTGACGGGTTCCGATATCTTTTCGCGGAAGTAGAACACCTCTTTTTCAATCTCTTTCCTGTCGGAAAGCTTCTGTCCAGCCAGTATCTTCACTATCCGTTCCGGCTCTACATCGCCCGAAACAAGGATATCCAGTTGATTTGCTCCGATCATCTCTTCGTAGCATTCAAACAGCGTTCCTGGAGTGATATCCTTAAGGAAGCCGGCATCCCCGATACCTTGATAGGCTTGATTCGTTCCCTCGAACATCACTTGGTTCAAGCGATTTCGTGCATAAGCTGACTTGTCTTCGATCAAGGATTCGAAATAATTATGCAGATTTTCCTTTTCCCTCAGAAAAGTCTTCTCATGGAACTTACCGTCCTCGGCATTCGGCCTGAAGATGATTTCTTCCAGAAAAGCGAAAGCCTCTTCCAAAAGTGTGTCGTCGCCTCCGATAAACTTATCATTGACGACGGACAGACTCAGCGTCACCACATGCTGCTTGCCGAAGCGTTGGGATTGCGTATGCAGCGTTGCACCGTAAAGGCTGGCCATTTTCAAATCCATCTCGTTTTGGGTAGGGTATTGCTTGCTGTTCGTTTCAAGCATGTTCTTCACCAAAGAACGTTCCGTAGCAGTTCTGCCGTCGAAGATCGTCCTGAATTTGTACTGGATCAGTACAGTTTTGTATTTGTCAGAAGGCTCGATATAGGCCGTAACACCTTGCTTTAATTTATATTCCATCCATTTCACGTCCTGTAAGCTATTTTATTTGTCGATAGGGAAAACTATACTCTAATTCGGTTTTTTTTTCAATTAAGCCATTCTCGGACACGCTCTTCCCATGCCCGGTGCAAAAAGAAAAGGCTGACTCGTGTTGAGCCAACCCTTCTCACTTTCAGAGATTATTTTGATTTGATATAAGTCGTACCGTTGGCGGCCGGACCTCTCGATTTTCCGATAAAACCTACAAGTACAATTATCGTAATGACATAAGGTGCAATCTGAAGGTAAACGGAAGGGATATTCTGGATGACCGGAATATAGCTGCCGATGACTCCCAGACTCTGAGCGAAACCGAAGAAAATCGCTGCACCCATCACACCAATCGGATTCCACTTGCCGAAAATCATGGCAGCCATGGCGATGAAGCCTTGACCGGCAATCGTCGATCCGGAAAAATTCAAGCTGATTGACTGGGAGACGATGGCGCCGCCCACTCCGCCCAAAAATCCGGAAATCAGCACGCCAGCGTAGCGCATCACGTAGACGTTGATCCCCAAAGTATCTGCCGCTTGCGGGTGTTCCCCGACCGAACGCAGACGCAAGCCAAAAGTCGTCTTGAAGATGATGAAGTAGCAGACAAGCGCTGTTGCGATCGCTGCATAGGCTGGAGCTGACGTGTCCGTGAAGAATATCTGACCGATGACCGGGATATCCTTCAATATAGGGAAACTTGTCTTTCCGAAGTTCTGGATGATGAAGGCAGTTTGCCCCTTCCCTTCATAAAGAACCTTGGTCAAAAATACCGCCAACGCAGGGGCAAGCATATTGATGACCGTTCCGGAAACGATATGGTTCGCCCTCAAATTGATGGTGGCAACGGCATGGATAATCGAAAAGAAAATGCCTACTGCCCCCGCAACCAATAACGCAACCCAAGGGGTCATTTTCCCAAGACTATCGGCGTAGTTCAGATTAAAGACTATGGCTGAGAATGCCCCCATCACCATCGTGCCTTCCAATCCCACGTTGACGATACCGCTCCGTTCCGAGAAAGTTCCGCCAAGACCAGTAAAAATCAATGGTGCCGAATAAATCAAAGCCGAAGACACGATGATCGAAAGAATCGCTAGTAAGTCCATCTCACGCCACCTCCTTTTTATTGACTTTGGACAGCTTGTTCACCAGTAGCCTGATGATATAGCTTGCACCGACGAAGAAGATGATCGAGGCGATCACGATGTCGACAATTTCAACCGGTACCCCGGACATAAGCGGCATGCTCGTTCCACCGATTTTAAGCGTGCTGAACAGAAGTGCCGCAAAGAGAATTCCGATCGGGCTTCCGATACCCAACAAAGCTACCGCCATGCCATCGAATCCGACAGCAGGCATCGCACCTTGAACAAACATGTTCTGGAAATTCCCTAACCCTTCCATCGCGCCTCCCAAACCGGCCAACCCGCCGCTGATCAACATGGCCAAAATGATGTTCTTTTTGGCGTTCATCCCTGCGTAATCGGCTGCATCAGGATTCAATCCGACCGAACGGAATTCGAAACCGTATGTTGTTTTCTTCATCAGAATCCAGACAACCGCAATCATGATGAGGGCAATGAAAATACCGGCATGCAGTGTCGAATTGCGCGTCAGTTCCGACAAGAACGGTACTCTCAGACTGGCATTTTCCGTGATTCTGGCTGTCGCATCCCCGGAGTCCGTCAAAACATTTCTGACGATATGATTGTTGATATACAAAGCTGTGTGATTCAGCATGATGGTGACGATCACTTCACTGGTATTGAAATAGGCACGCAGAACACCGGCAATGCCCGCCCACAATGCTCCGGCAGCGATTCCCGCCAAAATGCATAAAGGCAACAAAATCAATTTCGGCAAGTCAGGCAACAGTTGGGCTATGCTGACGGATGCCAACCAACCGAATAAGGTTTGACCCGCTACACCGATGTTGAAGAAACCTGCCGTGTTGGCTACCGCAAAACCTAGTGCGACCAGAATCAAAGGGGTAGCTTCACGCAGTAATTCGCCTATGTAAAACGGCGATCCGAAAGCTCCCTTCAGCATTGCCGAATAACCCGCGATGGCATCATAACCAAAAGACCACATGACGATTGCGCCGATCAACAGGCCTAATACGACTGAAAGCAAAGGAACGATGATCCCCTGGATGCGATTGGCTCCTTGTTGATTACTCATGAAGGCTTCCCTCCTCTTCCTTGTTTTTTTCCAATTCTTCCCGGGCCTTTTCCAAAGAAGAACCGGCCATCAATAAGCCCAATTCTTGTTCGGAAGTTTCATCCGGTTTGACATAGGCCACAATTTCACCCTCAAACATCACAGCGATGATGTCGGAGAGATTCAGGATTTCATCCAACTCGAAGCTCATCAAGAGGACGGCCTTATCCTTATCCCTTTGCTCGATCAAGCGTTTATGGATGAATTCGATTGCCCCCACATCTAATCCGCGGGTCGGTTGGGCAGCTATCAACAGTGAAGGATTCCGATCGACTTCACGGGCAATGATTGCCTTTTGTTGGTTCCCGCCTGACAAAGAACCCGCTGTCGCTTTTTCGCTTTGGGTCCTGACATCGAACTCTTTGATCAGTTCGATGGCATGGTTTTCGATGGCTTTGTCATTCAGGAAGCTATTCTTGCTGTATGGTTCCTGATAATAAGTCTGCAAGGCGATATTCTCATCCAAGCGCATCGGGAGGATCAGCCCGAACTTTTGTCGGTCCTCAGGGATATGTCCTAAGCCAGATTCAGTAATTTTGCGCGGGGCCAAGTTCGTGATGATTTCGCCGTTCAATTTGACGGTTCCGCTCTCGGCCTTCCGCAAACCAGTGATGGCTTGAATCAATTCACTTTGGCCATTCCCGTCGATCCCGGCAATGCCGACGATTTCGCCCGCCCGAACAGTCAGATTCAAATTACGCACGGCTTCAAGACCACGGCTTTCTTTGACCGTCAAACCTTCAATTTCCAAAACAGCCTGCTTGGGCTCGGCTGGTTTTTTGACTGTACGGAACAGAACGGAACGCCCGACCATCATATCGGCCAGTTCTTGCTGGGATGTTTGCTTCACGTCAACAGTGCCGATGCTCTTGCCTTTGCGGATTACCGTGCAACGATCGGCAACCGCTTTGATTTCATCCAGCTTATGCGTGATCAGAATGATCGACTTGCCTTCTTTCGTCAATTCCCTCATGATCGACATCAGTTCATCGATTTCCTGAGGTGTCAAAACCGCTGTTGGTTCGTCAAAAATTAGGACATCCGCCCCACGGTACAACGTTTTTAAGATTTCTACCCTTTGCTGCATCCCGACAGTGGTGTCTTCGATTTTGGCGGACGGATTGACTGCCAAGCGGTATTTGTTGGACAGATCCGCAATCACTCCCGCAGCTGCCTTTTTATTCAGAACACCGAGTCTGCTCGGCTCACTGCCTAAAATGATGTTCTCTGTTACTGTGAAGTCCTTGACCAGCATAAAATGTTGGTGCACCATTCCGATCCCTAATTTATCGGCAACACCCGGGGAGCTGATTTCGACTTCTTGCCCCTTGACTTTGATGGTTCCGCTGGTCGGCTCCAAAAGACCAGAGAGGATATTCATCAAAGTCGACTTGCCCGCACCATTTTCACCCAACAAAGCGTGAATTTCACCTCTTTTCAAGCTGAGAAAAATATCATCATTCGCTTTATAATTGCCGAAAGTTTTCGTTACGCCAATCATCTCAATGACATAATTTTCTTCTGTCATGCTGATTCCACCCCTTACTAAAATTGAATGCATGCATTCCCTCATGCAGCAGTGAGACACGCTTATAGAATATAATACCGTAAAACACTATTTCACACCTATTATAAAGTATTTCCAAAATCCTATCCACTTTTGTTTATCACGAAAAACAAACATTTGTTTTAAAAATGGAACAAACTTTACCTAGGGATACTGCACAGAAAAAAAGAGAAGCAACTCAATATCCTAACCGGAATCAAGTTGCTTCATGAGAATTTAGACCGTGATTAGTTTTCTGGAGCTTCCGGAACCACAAGTGTTCCGTCCAAAATTTGTGCCTTCGCATCTTCAACAGCAGTCAAGGCATCCGCGCTCAACTGACCGTCCGTCAAATTAACGCCTTCTTCAGCCAGACCGAAAGTCTGTACTTCTCCAGCCGGGAATTCGCCGTTCATCGTTAAATTAGCAACGTCATGAGCTGCTTTACCTACACCCTTCAACGTTGAAGTCAAAGTAAGGTTTCTTTCGGTACCGTCATCCAGCGTCAACAAACCCTCTTCTGTTTGGTCACGGTCAACACCGATTACCCAAATTTCTTTTGAAGGATCTGCTTTGACGATATCCTTAGCTTCTGAGAATACGCCATTACCGGAATCTCCGGCAGCTTGATAAATGATGTCGATTCCGCTAGCGTACATTGCGGCAGCTTTAGATTTTCCGCCTGCTGCATCGCCGAACGAGCCGACATATTCAACTTTAATATCTATATCAGGATTCACGGATTGGGCACCAGCTACGAATCCTGCTTCAAAGCGATCGATTACTTCGCTCTCTTGTCCGCCGATGAAACCTAACTGATTGGTTTTGGTTGTTTTGGCAGCTGCGACGCCCGCCAAGAAAGCAGCTTCATGGTCTTTGAATGATATGGAAACTGTATTTTCGCCTTCGATGACATCATCGATAATTGCGAACAATGTATCAGGATTCTGATCAGCCACATCTTGCATCGCTGATTTCAATTTATATCCGATACCGAACACAAGATCAAAATTACTGTTTACGGCAGTGTTCAAGTTCGTCACAAATTCCGAATCGGCATTTGATTGGATGTAATCATATCCATCGATCCCTTTTTCTTTGCCGTTCTCCTCGCCCCATGCAACAAGGCCTTCCCACGCGCTTTGGTTGAATGATTTGTCATCCACGCCGCCGACGTCGGTAATCATCGCGATAGCGAAGTTATCTTCCGTTCCTCCTGCCGTGCTGGAACCTGTCGCACTACTGTCAGCGGTATCGCCATTGCCGCCGCATGCTGCCAAAATTGTGCTGACACCTAACCCTACTGCCAACAATTTAACATATTTTTGCTTTTTCACCATGACCCCTCCAATAAAATTCAATTTTTTAAACTTGTAAGTACAAGCTTCTTACAAAAAATATCATAGCATGTATTCTTTCAAAAATAAACGATATCGACTTGTTTTGTAATCGTTTTTTCATTTAATATCCATATATTTTTCAGAATCTGCCCTACTAAGCCTCGGAATCAACAGGGATATCCGTATCATGTTCGTAGATACCTTCACTAATGTTCACTTTTCTGGGCTTACTTCCATCAGCCGGACCAACAATCCCCCTCGCTTCCATCTCGTCTATCAGCCGCGCTGCCCGATTATAGCCGATCCGGAATCTCCTCTGCAATTTGGAGATGCTCGCCGTTTCATCCGATCTGATAAATTCTACAGCTTCCCCGAAAAGATCATCTTCCGGCTCTTCGCTTGCGGCCGCCACTGTTTCGGTCGGCATCATTTCCTCGACATAGTTCGCTTCCTGCTGATTTTTGACAAAAGCCACAATGTGTTCGACTTCCTCGTCGGAAATGAACGCTCCTTGCACACGGATCGGTTTGTTTTCTCCCATCGGACGGAAGAGCATATCGCCTCTGCCCAGTAGTTTCTCTGCACCAGAGCCATCGATTATCGTTCTGGAATCGATCGAACTGGATACGGCAAACGCAATCCGGGAAGGGACGTTCGCTTTGATGATACCGGTGATGACGTCGACACTCGGCCGTTGCGTAGCCAGAATCATATGGATTCCCGCAGCCCGTGCCATTTGAGCCAATCTTGTGATCGCATCTTCGACTTCATTGCTGGCAACCATCATCAAGTCGGCCAACTCATCCACAATGACCACGATGTACGGCAAGGTAGGATTGTTTTCCCCGTTCTCCAGATTGTATTCGACAATCAGATTATTATAACCATCGATATTGCGCATGCCGGTACCGGCGAACAATTCATATCTTCTTTCCATTTCCGTGACGACTTTGTGGAGTGCTTGCGCCGCCTTGCGGGGATTCGTGACAACCGGTGTAAGCAAGTGGGGGATCCCGTTATAGACGTTCAATTCCACCATTTTCGGATCGATCATCATCATCTTGACTTCGTTCGGTTTGGCTTTCATCAGGATGCTCGTTATGATGCCGTTGATGCAGACAGACTTCCCGCTGCCGGTAGCACCAGCAATAAGGAGATGGGGCATCTTCGTCAGATCCGCACTCTGTACAACGCCGGAAATATCCCGGCCTAAGGGAACCTCCAATAGCTTGTCCGTGTGCTTTTGACCTTCCATGACATCCCGAAAGGATACGACGCTGATTTCACTATTCGGCACTTCTATGCCGATGAAGGATTTACCAGGTATCGGTGCTTCGATGCGGATGTCTTTTGCCGCCAAAGCCAAGGCCAGATCATCATTGAGGTTCACAATTTTGCTGACTTTCACCCCTACAGCGGGCTGAACCTCGTATTTCGTTACGGCAGGTCCCAGATTTGCTTTCGTGACTTTGGCTTCCACCCCAAAACTCGCAAACGTCTCTTCCAGTTTCTTGACATTTTTTTCGATTGTCGCGTATTCATTCGATTGATCGATTGCTTTGATTTCATTCAACAAAGTTACCGGGGGCAATTGGTAATCCCTGTTTTCCTGCTCGGCAGTAATCTCGAACTCCAGATCGCCACTGTTGTCTTCCTCCCCGCCTGCCACAGTTGTTTTTGCAAGGCTGGCCTCTTTGGCGGACGCGCTCTTTTCATTATCCGCATGTTTATGTTCGGCTGCCTTTTCAAGTTGTTGCTGAAAACTGTCTATTTTCAGCTGAACGGGTTCGCGTTCTTTCGCGGCGGTTGTTTCTTGTTCTGAAGCTTTCAGAGCATTTGCTTCTTCCTGCATCAATTTTTTCGCTGCCGATTCGCTTCTGATCTGATTTCTTGCTTTTTCGACTATCGAAGGTTTCTTGTCGGCCGGAATGCTGTTGGATCTGGTCGGTTTCTTTACTGTTTTCGAATCGATGATCGAGCCGGCAACTTTCTCTTTCGTGAAAAGCACTGCTCGTTTGCTGTTGTGTCCGAAGATCAAGGCAACTTTGCGCACGACTTCCATGACGTCATGCGTCGTGAAGCCGAATATGACCGCTGCACCAAAAAAAACAAGCAAGCCAATGATGATGTACGTGCCCCATTGCGAAACCAAAAAATGGGTTCCGGTATAGAAGGCTGCCCCAATCAAGCCACCACCCATTTCCGAAGCCGTGTCCGATTGCCTGACATCGGTCAAAAAGCGGGCAAGCGTAACGGACATGACCGATGCTTCCTCCGTGATGACCTTCTCAAAAGCCTGCGAATGCAGATAAAGCAAAGCTGCTGAATAAAGCAGGATGCCGCTGACCAGCCAATTTTTCCTTATTTTTGGTTCTTTCCCTCTCAGAATCAGGTACAGTCCATAGGCACCGAAAAGCGCCAGACTGATCGGATAAGTTTCGCCGACAAAAAAACGGAAAAAATTCGCCAGCGCTATACCGGCAAATCCAAGGTGCCCGATCCCTAAGGCTGCACTGAAAAGAAACAGCACACCGATAAGCTCATAAGATATTTTCTGTCCGGTCGTCTTCTTTTTCTTTCTCGTCGTCGTTCGTTTCGCCAAACATGCCAACTCCTTTTTTATCATTTATTCAAAACCACTGCGTATCTACTAAAACAGTGATCCATAGATTGTTCGGTTGATTACCCGTATCGGTTCATTATACTATAAAATGAACCCTTTACGTGGCTATTTTTTCGTTGGACTGCATGGAAAAAAAGCTTCAGAATCCCCTTTTGCGGATGCTGAAGCTTTTTCGATTTTGAGCGATCATTCTAGGCACAGTTTTTTCCTGTCCTGCAACAGCATCAGTCCATGATATAATTGCACATCATCATCGCAGTTTTCACAAAACCGGATTTCTCCATCCGACCAGTAGGCAGTCAGGTAGGTTTCCTTCGTTTTTTGGAATGGGTAAACTTCCGATAGTTTTTCAGCAGCCCGCTCATAGGCAACGACTGCCTCATGGAAATCGGCATACTCTGTCGATTCCACAATAAAATCCATCCAATCCTCAAAAAACCACCAAGGTTCATATTCTCCCTCGGTCCGAATCACCTGGTACATAATCTCACCTTCTTTGTTGCAAAAAGTATAGCACAGCCCGAAAAAAAATTCGCGCGCAAAGTATCGGGATTGAAACTTCTTGAAGAAGGCTGTAAACTGGATTTAACAGTTGCAACGCATACTCATCCTAAAATTGGGAGGAACTTATTATGAAGAAAATCAATATGACCGTGAGCGGCCGGGTCCAGGGCGTAGGGTTCCGTTACATGACAAAAATGGTGGCTGACCAGATCGGTGTTTCCGGCATCGTCAGGAATGAGGATGACGGAAGTGTCTATATCGAAGCTGTTGGACCGACCGAGAAAATCGATGCTTTCATCGCGGCCGTCAAACGCAGTCCTTCTCCAAGTGGCAGGGTTGAAGCGTGCATCATCCGTGAAGACGCCAACATTGAGAATTATATAAGTTTTCGCGTAACTAATTGAATATATTTTCCCCTTCAGGTATAGTAGTAATGTTATCGAAAAATTGTAAAGGAACGTGAATGATGAAACTCAAAAAGAAGTTATTGCTTTCCGCGGAAATGCTCTCCCTGTTGGTGGTTCTTACAGGCTGTATGCAATATGATGAGAATAAAAACCCGACCGGCTTTATATATGACTATTTGGTGGTGCCTACAGGGAAATTGATCGTTATGCTGGCGGAATTGCTGAACGGCAATTACGGGTTGGCTATCATCGCCATCACGATCATTGTCCGTTTGGCCATCATGCCCCTGAATTTTAGCCAGATCAAAAAAACGATGGTGCAGCAGGAAAAAATGAAGTACATCAAACCGGAACTGGAAGACATCCAATTCCGCCAAAAGAATGCCCAGACACCTGAAGAAAAAGCGGCGGTTTCTCAAGAAATGATGGCGCTGTACAAAGAAAACAACATCAGCATGACCGGCGGCGTCGGCTGCTTACCGATTCTGATCCAAATGCCGATTTTCACCGCCATGTACCAAGCCGTGAATTTGACGCCGGAAATTTCTGCAAGCACATTCCTTGGCATCAATCTTGGTGTAAGCAGTCCGTTGTTGGCAATCCTGGCGGGTGTTGCCTATGTTATTCAAGGCTACGTTTCCACAATCGGTATGCCACAAGAAACCAAATCACAGATGAAATCGATGATGCTGATGAACCCGATCATGATTCTGATGTTCTCTTGGTCTTCACCAGCGGGATTGGCACTTTACTGGCTGGCCGGCGGTATTTTCGCCGCAGCTCAGACTGCGCTTCAAAATCACATGATCAAACCTAAAATCCAGAAGCAAGTTGAAGAAGAAATGAAGGATCGTCCGGTCAAGAAGAACGTGAAAATGGCGAAGCCGGCTTCCTCTTCAGCACCTGCGCAAGCGGTAAAAGCTTTGTCCTCCAATAATCAAAAAACGGATGGCAAAAAAGGCCGCAACGCAGGCAAACAATCAAAATCATAATTGCAACTACAGAAAAAGCAGGAAGCGGCTCACTCACGGGCTCGCTTCCTGCTTTTTTGATTTCATTTTTTGGGTAAGGGACTTTTTCCTGCTGATAGTCTATAATTCCTCATCCGGCACATAATCCTTCAGAATCGGCAGCTGGATGCGGAAAACAGATCCGTGTCCCAATACGCTTTCGACGGTGATGTCGCCCTTATAGCCTTCCAGCAATTCTTTCGCTATCGAGAGGCCCAAGCCGTTCCCGCCCTTGTTCCGCGATCTGGCTTTATCGACGCGGTAAAAACGCGAAAAAATCTTCTGTTGATCTTCCTGGGACATCCCTTCGCCAAAATCTTGGATGGCAATCTGGACATAGGACATGGATTCGGAAATCGAAAGATGGATTTCATGCCGATCAGTCGAATACTTAACGGCATTGTCCATCAATATCACCAAGATTTGCTCAAAATGGTTGCGATAGATGTTCACATAGATTTCGCGATTCAGATCATCATCCAGATTGAAGACGAAATCCGGATAGAGCATCTTGAAATTATGGAACGTACTCCTTGCCCCAACGGTTCAGCAATTTCAGATGCCCTTCGACAATGGCTGTCGGGGTGCGAAGTTCATGCGAAACGTCTTCCACAAACTGCTTTTGCTGCGTGACATAGAGCGCCATCTTGTCCAGAAGCCCATTGATATGCACAGAAAGGTCGGTAAATTCGTCCTTGCTTTTCGATATTTTGATGCGGGTCTCCGACAAGGTGTCCTCTTCGATCGCATCCATCGTGTCGACCATCTGTTTGATTGGCCTGAAGAAGTAAATGGCGATGCCGTAGCCGGCAGCCGCCGACAAAACGAGCACAATCGCCGTGACTACCCAGAAATACTGCGTCATCTGCGAGATGATTTTATGATAATCACTCAATCGGAAAACGATCTGCATATACCCCAAAAGGAAGGAATCCTCCTGGCTGAGGATCGGGCTGCCTGCGACAAACGCATCAAGATCGTTCAGTTCCGTTTCGCGTAAATAAGTATCGGGATTTTTGATGAATGTCGTATAGCTCTTCTGGGTTTCATAGAGCAGCTGCCCGTCTGTATCGAATACGCGGATGTTTACCCCTCTGCTCTTGAGGTCCTCTAAAAACGGATAATTCCCTACAGACTGAAGGCCCTTCGTCACAGTGGAAACAGAGATTTTCTCAAACATGCTTTCTACGCTGTTGACGGACAGCTTCGTGTCGATTTCTGACAACGCGGATTGGACCGAATAGAGCAAGTTTTCGGCTTCGTCTTTTTGTTGTTCGTATTGATAGCTTTTGTAGACATTCAACATCAGGAATGCGGAAAGAAAATACAGCAGGAAGAACGCGATACTTAAAAGAAAACCCCATTTCCACCGAATGGACTTGGGATTCCCTCTTTTTTTGGTTGGCATATAATTGATTCTGCGCATAGCATTATGAGCGCATGACGTATCCGGTGCCACGAACCGTTTGGATATAACTTTCTTGGCCGGCTACATCGATTTTGTTGCGCAGATATCGGATATATACATCCACTACGTTTGTTTCCACTTCTGTTTTGTATCCCCATACTTTATTCAGCAATACATCCCTTGACAAGACAACGTTGATGTTCTCCATCAAGATCAATAATAATTCGTATTCGCGTTTGGTCAGTTCGATGTGGTCATCGCCGCGGCGAACGACACGGTTTTCCTTTTCGATCGTCAAATCACGATAAGTGACGGTTGTCTGTTTCACTTTGCGTTGCTCTTCTTCGATGTCGATACGGCGCAGCAAAGCGCGGACCCTTGCCAAAAGCTCTTCGATGGCAAATGGTTTCACGATGTAATCATCCGCTCCGTGGTCCAACCCGGAAACGCGGTCGATGACAGAATCACGGGCGGTCATGATGATGATCGGCGTGTCTTTGACAGGGCGAAGGCGACGGCAAACTTCGATGCCATTCAATTCAGGCAACATCAGATCCAATAGGATGACATCCCAGTCCTGATTCATTGCAGCTTCAAGGCCGGCTCTGCCGTTGTAGCAGATTTCCGTTTCATAGCCTTCGTGTTTTAACTCAAGCTCGATGAAACGCGCCAGATTTTTTTCATCTTCGATAATCAATATTCTTTGTTTGTCTCTATTTTCCATAGAATTCTCCCCTAATGTCTCATTTGAATACTAACAACATGCCATTACAATTTCATTTTATTTTAACATACTGTCGGGAATTTATCTTAATTAAATGATTATAATAGTAAAATGTCATCCGAAGCCAGGCTTCGGATGACGTAAGTTTAGGCCGGAATGGCGCTGTATCCCTTTAGTCTTGTGGAACTTCCACTTCTTTATCCCACTCGAAGTGATAAGAGCCAGCTTTGTCTGTGCGTTCATACGTATGCGCTCCAAAGTAATCGCGTTGCGCTTGAATGATGTTCGCTGGCAAGACAGCTGAACGGTAAGAATCGAAATATGCTACCGCGGATGAGAATGTCGGTACCGGAACTCCTGCAGTCACAGCCGTTGCAACCACTTCACGTACAGCTCCTTGGTACTGTTTCGTGATCTCTACGAAGTAGTCATCCAACAACAAGTTCTGCAATTCAGGATTTTTCTCGTAAGCGTCCGTGATGTTTTGCAGGAATTGCGCACGGATGATACAGCCTGCGCGCCAAATTTTGGCGATTTCGCCATAATTCAGATCCCAATCATTTTCTTCACTGGCAACGCGCAATTGAGCGAAGCCTTGCGCATAGCTCATAATTTTGCTGAAGTATAGCGCTTTGCGGATACTCTCAACAAATGCCGCTTTGTCCAAACCTTCTTTAGTTGCAGCAGCAGGTCCGGTCAGAATTTCGCTGGCAGCGACACGTTCTGTCTTCAAAGCGGAGATGTAGCGGGCAAAAACGGATTCGGTGATCAATGGCAACGGCACACCCAAGTCCAAAGCACTTTGGGAAGTCCATTTACCCGTGCCTTTATTGCCAGCACGGTCCAGAATGATCTCAACCATTGGCTTGCCTGTTGCAGGGTCGTATTTAGTCAAGATATCAGCAGTGATGTCGATCAGGAAGCTGTCCAGCTCGCCTTTGTTCCATTCGATAAAGACTGCCGCTATTTCTTCCACTGACATGCCAAGATACTTGAACATGATGTCGTAGGCTTCTGCAATCAATTGCATATCTCCGTACTCGATTCCGTTATGGACCATCTTAACGAAATGTCCGGCACCATCCTTGCCGATATACGCTACACACGGCTCACCATCTGGAGCTTTCGCGGAAATTTGTTCTAAAATCGGCGCAACAAGATCATAGGCATCACGTTGTCCTCCTGGCATGATTGAAGGACCTTTCAAGGCGCCTTCTTCACCGCCGGAAACACCCGTTCCGATGAAATTGATTCCTGAATTTTCCAACTCCTTGCTGCGGCGGATCGTATCTTTGTAGAAAGTATTCCCTCCGTCGATCAGGATATCTCCTTTATCCAAATGAGGCAGCAACGATTGAATCGTTTTGTCAGTTGCCTCCCCTGCCTTTACCATCATCATGATTCTTCTTGGTTTTTCCAAAGACTCAACGAACTCTTCGATTGTATAAGTAGGAACCAGTTTTTTTTCTGGATTTTCCGCAATCACTTGTTCAGTCTTTGAACCGGAGCGGTTGAATACAGATACGGAATACCCTCTGCTTTCAATGTTCAATGCTAGATTTTTGCCCATTACGGCCATACCGACAACGCCAATTTGCTGTTTTGACATAAATAAATTCTCCCTTCATGATAAACACATCATTCTATAATCTTAATCCTAACAAAAATTTACTTAAATGGAAAGAAACAATTGAAAATAATGACTTTCTTTCCTTCCTTGTTCTACAAAATTCAATAAATTCAGCAAATTCATCATTTGGCTTATGCTTTTGGGCATGGTCGGCGGATCGATCGTTTCTCTCCTGTATTCTTTATTCATCAATCTGTAATGAGCAAATCGAAAAAGGTTCCCGGAATCCACAAGCTGATTCCGGGAACCTTTTTTTGAGTGTTTCAGATGCCTTTTTTGACTTTTCCGTCCCAGCCGGCATAGCCGCCTTTCAGGATGAAAATATTTTTGTAGCCGTTCTTTTTCAGAATAGCCGCACAACGTCCGCTCAACATGGAGTTTTGGTCATACAGATAAATCGGTTGATCTTTGCGGATTTCTGGATAGCGTTGTTTGAAAGCCGAATAAGCGATATTTCTCGCTCCCAATATGTGGCCTGCATCGAACTCGGTTCTTTCACGGACATCGATCAATTGCGCTTTACGTTCAAATAGATCCATCCTTTCCTTACTCTTGCTCTCATATTTTACACTTGTGGAAGACGCATTGCTACAGTTTTAACGACTTTTTTTCTATTGCGTCAATTGTATCCAGCCATCGCCTTCCACATCGTACAGATACTCATAACGCTCTCCGTAAAGCACATATGTCCCTTTCGGCGAAACGGAGAGCGGAGCCATTCGTTCGACCGCAGTCAGTGTCTCTGACACGTTCCCGGAAAAATCGATTTTTGCGAGCTCAAAGCTGACGCCTCCCATGCTCTCCGACTTCTGTTTTGGGATGATAGCGAATGTGTCATCCGAGTCGCTCCCTTTTTTGAATTCAGGAATGACCAGCCCGCTTTCACTTGTGATGCGCGGCAAGGCAACATAGCCTTGAGAGATCAGAAGCGGGTAGTAAGAAATGGCAAGCAACTCTTCATCCTTGAAATCTGAATGGGTCACCACCCATACAGATTCGCCTTCCAGTCCATATGCGAGGATTTCCCGATCGATGACAGTGTCCTCGCCGGGAAAGCGAATGTCACTCAACACCAGGGCATCAGCGTCATCCGATCCGCTTTGCTTATGAAGATACATATTTTCTGAATACCAAACCGGCATTTCCTCTGTATCTGGCATTTCTGTGCATTCACCTTCCGCCAGATTCCAAAGGGTATTGACAGGTCTGTCCGTTTTTTTTTGGACGGAAAGGAAGAGCTGCCCTTCATTGGTCGGGTTCCAGGAAACGTCAGTCAAAATCCCTTCAGCCAGACGGAAGTCGGCAAGCAATCTTCCCGCCTTATCGATCATCATGACGTTGCTTCCCTGTTGATTTGCGACTTGCACCAGTATCCGTCGGCCATTTGCGGAAAGTGCCGCAAAAACAAGCCGATCTGAAAAAGCCCGGATCGGCTGTTCTTCCCCATTGAGCAGGTCAAGGCTGTACAGACCATATTCCCCATTTTTTTCCAGCGCAACCAGAATAATACTATCGTCCAGCCAGCCCACAGCACAAAGGAATTCATCCTTGGATATTGATGGGGTTCCGATGCTGGAGGAAAGCCTCGGCTCACTTGCTTCAGACTCGTCGGGATAGTGCAGCCGTTGCGTACAGGACGCCAGAGCAAGCATACTTGAGAGTGAGAGAATGAACCATACTAGCCCTCTTTTTCCCATGCCATCCTCCATCCTCCCGCATTTATTTAACCGAAAATATGCTGGGCCCCATGCTAATGAGTAGATTTATTTACTGCTCTCAGTCAGCGCAAGATAGGCTGCTCCCACTATTCCGGCATCATTCCCAAGCGCGGCCAATTTGATGTGCGTAGTCTTCTTGACGTTCGGGAATGAAAAGTCAGTAAAATAGGCCCTTACTTGCTCCAAGAGATATTCTCCAGCTGCGGATACACCGCCTCCTATGACGATATAAGCCGGATTCAAAAGGTTTCCGATATGGCTGCAGGCCAAACCTAAGTAATAGGCAGCCCGGTCGACGACAAGAATAGCCAAATCGTCCCCTTCTTTCGCCAAGTCAAAGATCATTTTGGAAGTGATCTCCTGTCCATCATCGATGATGAATTTGAGCTGTGAATCGCCAGCGTATTCTTCCGCATGTTTGCGGGCCAATTTGACGACGCCCGTTGCGCTGGCAACAGTCTCCAAACAGCCTTTCTTCCCGCAGGTACATTCAAACCCGCCCGGTTCTACAGTCATGTGACCGATTTCGCCACCCGAACCTGCAGTACCGTGGATCAGATTGCCTTCCGCAATGATTCCGCCGCCTACACCTGTGCCAAGTGTCACAAATACGACGTCGCGGTCATCCGCACCAGCGCCTCGCCACTTTTCGCCGAGCGCGGCAACGTTTGCATCATTGTCAATGAAAATGGGGATGCCGATTTCCCGCTCGATCATTTCACGCACAGGCTGTGGTGTTTCCCAGTTCAGATTGAAGGCACCTTCGACAGTGCCCGCTTCGCGGTCCACCGCTCCAGGAGAACCCATGCCGATGCCCTGGAAATCAGCTGCAGTCAGTTGATAAAGATCTAGGTGATGTTTGATTGAAGCAATGATATCAGGTACGATATGCGTCCCCTCATCATTGATGTCCGTAAGGATGCTCCATTTTTGCTGGATATCGCCTTCTGCTGTTAAGATAGCTAATTTCACTGAAGTGCCGCCTAAATCAATACCGATAAATTTTTTATACATGTCATTTCCTCCAATTGTTCAATTTGTATCTAGTATAACGCAAAACCGGTCCGCATTAAACCCAAATAAGCAAAGAATATAGCGCTCACAAAATAAATGATAAGAAAAAGAAGTCTTAGTCCATTTTGGCTTTTGGCAGTGCGCGGCATCGATATGAATACAGCGGAGAGTGCTCCGCCGAGTGCCCCACCAAGATGCCCGAAATTATCGACTCCTGAAGCAAAAAAGCCGAAGAAAAAATTCAGAAAAATCAGCATCGTAAAATTGCGGGCCATCAGCTGAATACCTGAGTTGTACGGAAACTGGCGGCCCAACACGATGGCTGCAGCAAACAGCCCGAAAAGCGAGGTGCTTGCTCCGGCGGAAATCGAGTCATTGAAAGCGAAACTCATGAGATTCCCCATCAGTCCGCTTAGGAGATAGATCAGCGCAAAACGCAAAGAGCCGTAGAGGCTTTCCATCTGCGTACCCAAATAATAAAGGGTAATGCTGTTGATCAGAATATGCGTGAAGCCGATATGGATGAACATTGGCGCAATCAGGCGCCACCACTCCCCTTGGGCGATGGCTGGATTGAATTTGGCTCCAAACATGATAAGCGTAAGCACATTGGTGCTGCCGCCGTTCAGGGTCATCAGCAGGAAAATGCCGATCTGAATGGCCAAAAACAAATGTGTTACAGAGAAATGATCCGGTAAGTAGGATCTTTTGGTATTATATGCCCGCATCATGACACTCCCTTTCATTATTATCCTATTTTATACTAGAATGATGCTGTCAACAACTTTTGGACCGGCACATCAAAAGCTTCGACTTCCCAATTCGGCTCCCTGAACAATTGGAACGGGAACAGCAACGACAAGGTCTGGCCTTTGTAAGCGGCCAGATAGCGATCGTAGTAGCCCCCGCCGAATCCTACGCGATAACCAGAATCGGAAAACGCCAATCCAGGAACGAGCAGCAGATCGATTTCTCCAGGCGGAACCGGGTTGCTCTTGTCGACTGGTTCCATGATTCCGAACTTGCTTCTTGCCATGGCGGTATCCGGCAAATATTCATGAAAAGTCATCACACGCTCCTTGCCGGAATAAGGAATGACCATCCGTTTGCCTTCTTCAAGCCCCTTTTGGATAATTTTGTGCGTATCGATTTCCGGGAAATTGGACCAAGTGACTCCGATCGTTTTTGAAGCTTTCCACTCATCACTGGTGCAGACTTCTGTCGTCAATGCTTGCTCCATCCGGATCCGTTCCTGGGATGGCAAATCACTCAATTTCCTCAGCATTTCTTTTCTTATTTTTTCTTTCATCAGAATCCCTCCTCAAGCGGTCTGGTGTGCAGTTTCGACTGTACCATACATCCTTCCGGATAAAATAAAAAAACAACAGGATATCCTGTTGTCATTTTAATTATTTTGTTTCACGATGCAAAGTCACGCGTCTTTCACGTGGACAATATTTTTTCACTTCAAGACGGTCCGGGTTGTTACGTTTGTTTTTCTTTGATAAGTAATTACGTTCTTTACACTCCGTACATTCCAATGTAATATTTAACCGCATATTCTTCCCTCCAAACATAAAAAAATTGAAGATCGAATCATCTTCTGCATTTCTCATTGTATCACTTATGAAAAAATAATGCCACTATTTTTTGAACAAGTTATGCCAGTGTCCGATTTTTTTAAGCTTTCTCCCGATAAAATCCGAGATAAGGTTGCAGAAACAAACGAATTTCTTTAGAATGTTATCAGGCGTCAAAAAGAAGAATTGAGGTGACATAGATGGAACAATGGACCATCGTGATTGTCTTATTGACAATCGCAATCATATTGCTGTTTGCATCATTTTTCGTTAAGGATAATGACCGCAAATTCGCTGATGAGATGAGTGAATACACATTACAATTAACGGAAGAAATCCATGAATTGAAGCAACGGCTCATCGCTGTGGAAGAGGAATTGGGAAAAGAAATCCCCGTTTCCGAAGATTCGCAGACCGTTAAAAAAGTACACAACCTAACAAAGCAACACATCATCACTTTGTATACAAGCGGAAGAACGTTTGATGAGATTGCAGAGCAACTGTCCGTCCCTATCACCACCGTGCAACTCGTTGTCGATAACTACATAGAGCAATCAATCGTATAGAGGAGAAAAATAAAGTGAACAAACAAAAGCTTCGTTTTATATCCATCGGTTTTTTGTTGTCTGCCGTGTTGTTGGCTGGCTTCCAGATCTTCTATCCGGAAGCACTCCCTGGCAGCACCTTCAACGGAGAAGCAAATGCCGATTCAACGGATTATCAAGAGAAATATGAAAGTACTTTGGCGGAATTGGAGTTGCAGAAGCAACTTAATGAAGCTGCCGCAAGCAGCGCCCCTGCTGATGGAGCTGCAGTGGCATCCAGTGCTCCAGCTGAAACAGCGAGCGTTGCTGAAAGTTCAGCTGCTCCTGCCGCAAACACACCCGTCACGTTTGTGATCACTTCCGGGCAACCGATGTCCGTCGTTATCGACAACCTGGTCAGTGCGGGACTCATTACCGATCGTGCTGTATTTGAACAGTATCTGAATGACCGGAATTTGGTCACAAAGATCAATATAGGAGAGTATCAATTATCCAAGGATATGGGCTATGAAGTCATCGCCGATATCATCACACTCGAATGATAACTCGCTTAAAAACAGAAAGTGCCGGACCAAGGATTTCACTATCCTTGGTCCGGCACTTTCTGTTTGTTTATTCGGCTGATGTTGCGTAATCACCGGTGTTGAAGTAAGCATCAAAGACTTTTTTGGAGATTGGTGTAGCCCGTGCCGTATCCGTGCTGAGATAAGGGACCACAACGGTGACGGTAATTTCCGGATTATCGAATGGTGCATACCCGACAAAGGTGGAGTTAAATACGCTTTCTCCCTTCAGATTCTCATTGTTGCCGTCATAGAAGGCCTCTGCCGTACCTGTCTTGGCCGCCACGTTGTTCGGGTCTTTCCCGAATGTCGAATA
Organism: Trichococcus sp.; assembly: GCA_030153215.1. GTDB lineage: Bacteria > Bacillota > Bacilli > Lactobacillales > Aerococcaceae > Trichococcus. Next base: position 33,373 of record JASKKA010000002.1, on the reverse strand, counting down.
CGCTGTTCCAACTGCACTGTGGGTTACTTGGTAAAATCCTTGTTGGACGCGTTCCATTGCTTCTGCATCTACGTCGACCTGATTCATTACTTTCGTTTCGAGCGTGGTTTCCAAAGCGCCCAACGATCCGTTCGCATCCGTGCTGCGGATTTCCGAAACCAGCTGCGGAGCGTATCGGGTGCCACCATTGGCAATGGTATTGATGTACTGCGTCAACTGAAGGGTCGTGTACAGATCGTACTGTCCGAAGGATTGGTCGATTACATTGACCGCCCCTTCACTGAAACCGGTCAGTCCGCTGCCTTCATTCGGCAGGTCGATCCCCGTCTTCACACCCAAACCGAACTGGGCAAAGTAGCTGCGCAGTTCGTCGATCAGATCTGCGGAGATGTTCAAAGTTCCTCCTGCTTCATAGGATGATTGTCCCCCCATCAACATTGCTAATTTGATCATGTAAATGTTCGATGAGCGGGCTAACGCCTCAATGTCGTTTATGGCGACTTGATTTCCGACGGTTGAGTTGAATACCGATTTTTTCAGTAGCGAACCTTGGAATTGCAAGGGCTCATCGACGAGGACGTTGTTGTCCGTGCTGATGACGCCGCTCATGTATCCGGTCAGCACCATTGCGCCTTTCACAACCGAACCCATTCCGTAACTGGAATTGATGACTCCTAATGCATCATCCACAATTTCGTTGGAAGTGGAACGCTGCTTTCCGGTCATACCCAGAATCTCTCCGGTATTCGGGTCGGAAGCGACGATGTAAACACGGTCATTATAAGGATCGACATTGCTGTTCAGGAAATCTGTTGCGATCTGTTCAATCTCCTTCTGAAAATCGATATCGATGGTCAGAATCAGGTTATCCCCTGCTTTTCCTTCATAGGATTCCTCCCGCGTCACAACCTCTCCCGATTGATCCGTGATCGTTTCCCATTGTGACTTCGTACCTGAAAGTACAGATTCGTATTCCTGCTCCAAATAGGAATTTCCGACGCGGTCGTTCCTGGCGTACCCTTTTGCTAAATAAGTAGCCACTTGGTCGCTCGGCAAGCCGATTTTTTCGCTGGTAACGCCACCCAAAATGCTCTTCAGCAAGTCGGATTCGGGGTAGATTCTGACCCAATCAGTCGCGACATCCACTCCCGACAAACCGGACAAATTTTCACTCACCCGTGCCAATTCCTCATCCGAAACATCTTTATTTTTAATGCTGGTGGTCGACAGGGCATACGCGCTGTTCATCCGCTTAAAAATGGCGGCAATTTCTTTTTCTTCATCAGGATAGGCGATGTCTTCCGCTGTTATTTTTGCGAGTTCCACTTCGTATAGTTCAGAACCCGGCAACAGCTTTTCATCATCAGATAGCCGCTCCAGCATGACTTCGTTGTTTACGGCCATCCAATAATCCTTCAGGTCACGCTCTGTCAGTTCTTCAATGCTGACGTTTATCAACCCCGCCAATAAAGAGGCGACTTTTGCCATCTCCTCGGCAGTCGTGTTTGCCCCCCTGGTGAAAGTTATGGAATGCTGCGGTTCGTTGCCTACGAGTATGTTGCCGTCTCTGTCATATATCAAACCGCGCGGCACCGATTCCGTCACAAGCGTCGTTTCTGTGCGTTTTACGATGGCTTCGAATTCATCTCCGCGAACGATCTGCAGGTATCCCAGCCGGAATATCACTGCGGAAAACAGCGAGAACACAATGAAAAAGAGCAGGTTCAAGCGAAATGGGATGTGCGATTTTCTCTTTCTTTTTCCTTGGGTATTATCTTCCAATTTTACACCTTCCTAAAACCATAGTTCAACAACCTATTATAGCAAAAAATGGGGGCATTACAAACGAAGCAATAAATTTTTAATATGTGGCCACAACGGATAGCCCCAGACACCCGCATTCTTCATAAAACTGATGGGATATGCTAAAATAGCAGAAGCACTTGTGAATCTTAGCTTCTACATATCACGGACGCTCCTTAACGACCATCCTACTCTGCAGGAACGCCATAAAAATTTTTTTTCAAAGGAGGAATGCGCAGCATGCTGAAGCGTTTCACAACTCTATCCCCGCACAAAAATATGCGTTCCCTTTCGTTCTTACTGCCTTTATTTATAATGATGGTTATTTTTGCCGCCATGGGCGTTTACCCTTTCGGCAACAGCACTTTGCTGACTGTAGATCTCGGCCAGCAATATGTTGATTTTTTCAGTTATTACCGGACAACCTTATTGTCCGATCCTTCCGCGATTTTCTTTTCGTTCACAAAATCGTTCGGCGGTGAGATGCTGGGGTTATGGGCCTATTATCTGATGAGTCCCTTCAATCTGATCTTCCTGTTTTTCCCGCAGTCCCAGTTGCCATTGGCGGTGACTGTCTTGATCCTCATGAAGGTTTCCGCGTCGGGATTGACTTTTGCCCATCTGCTGATTTCCCGCTTCGAAGGTAAAGGTTTATTGGTACCCTCCTTCGCAGTGAGCTATGCCTTGATGGGTTACGTCATCGTCAATCAATTGAATGTCATGTGGCTGGATGGACTTGTTTTCCTCCCTCTGATCATTTTGGGCCTGGAAAAAATGTTGTCTGGCGAAAACGGCCTGTACTACAGCATATTTCTCGGCGTGATGCTGATTTCCAATTATTACATCGGATTCATGATCAGCGTTTTCCTGGTCTTCTATTATACTTTTGCCTTTTCCAGACTAGAAGTCGTCGGTCCGCGTAACCTGAAGGCGCAGCTGAAGTATTTCTTGACGCAATCAGCCCGATTCATCGGCTATTCCTTGCTGGGAGCTGGCTTTGCCGCCGTACTGTTGCTGCCCACTTTTTTTTCGCTCTTGGGAAGCAAGGCGAGCTATGCCAACAACCTGATCGATTGGAGTTTCGCATACGATCCCCTCGAAGTGGTTTCAAAGTTTTATATCGGGGCGTTCAATTTTGACCAGATGCCAAGCGGACACCCCAATCTCTTCATCGGCACTGCAGCTCTGACCGCGTACATCTATTATTTTTTTCATCCTGCTTTTTCTAAAAAAGAACGGTTCACCTCGCTTGCTCTGACCGCCATCTTTTTCCTGGCGATGAATGTCCAGTTTCTGAATAAAATGTGGCATGCCGGACAGTATCCGATCTGGTACCCTTACCGTTTTTCATTCACCGTTTGCTTCTTTTTCCTGTTGAACGGTTTTCGGGCGTTGCGCTTCTATCGCCCTTTCCCATTTCCGCTGGCCTGCTCCCTTTTGATTGCGAATGCAGCTGCAGCCATTTATGTGCTGAAAATGGACTTTGAATTTTTGGATCCTGTCCAGGTATTGATTACTGCAGCCGTCTCTGTTCTTGTCCTTGTTTTGTTCATGCTCAGGGAACAGCCCAGAAAATGGCTGGCCTACGCTTTGCTTTTCGTTGTTACCGCAGAGATGACGGCAAATGCAGCCATCGATTTGTTTCGATTAGGCTACGTCAAGCAGGATGAATTCGCCGATTATCAGTCGAATCTGAATACGATGCTTGCTGATGTGCGGCCATCCGAAAAGGAATTTTACCGGATCGAAAAAACATTCCAGCGCTCCAAAAACGATAGCTTTCAAGCCAATTATGCAGGTATCAATCATTTCAGTTCCACATTTGAAAAGGAAATTCCAGCCTTGTTCGGGTCATTGGGCTTTCCGGATGGGAACGGCTTTATCGTCTATTCAACCGGGACCCTGTTCACGGATGCGCTCTTCGGCGTGAAATATTTTATCCAGGACAAGAATTTGCCGGAAACATTTTATGACATCAATGACGGCGTGTACCGTTTGAACCGCAATTCCACACGTCCGGATTTGGCCCAGTACAGTTTCTACTCAGAAACGAATAGGTCAACAACTTTTGAAAATCCATATGCATTGCCATTGGCATTTGGTGTCTCCAAAAGCGTATTGGATCTTGAATTGATAGAGGATCAACCAATATTGATGCAGGAACAGCTATTGGACGCTTTCAATAATCAAGAAAGCATCGAACCTTATTTTTCATTGCGTCCGTTCGATTCCAACGTTTTCCAGAATGTCACCTCAGCTGCCGGGGATGCGCAAAATACAACCTATTACCGGTCTGTAGATGGTGCGATCTCAAGGATCGAATTCCAGTTCACTCCTGTCAGCGATAATCCGTATTATCTGATCCTGGATGCCGGCATCGACGATGATAACGCAACCCTTTATGTGAATAATGTCAAGTTGGACTATTATACGACTTACCGCAACGACCAGGTCATCAATATCGCAAGCAATCAGCAAGGAGAAAACATCACCTTCACGATTGAGCTGCTTGAGGACTCGATCCGTGTGCAGGATCTGAAACTTTACGAGCTGAATAAAAACTTGTTCGAGGAGACCATTTCTGGGCGTCAAGCGGAAGGCATGATGATCAACTCTTTCAGCCAGACCCACATCACAGGCTCGGTCGCGATCGAGAATGATGATGAAGTACTGCTCACGACGATCCCCTACAGCGCAGGGTGGAAAGTCATGCTTGACGGGGAAGTTGCTGAAACGACAACCGCTCTGGAAGGCTTGCTGGCCATACCAATCAGCGCAGGCGACCATTCCATTGAGCTGACATACCGCACCCCTTATCTGATGACCGGATTGTCAATCACAGGCGCATCAATCGTTGGTGCCCTATTCATTAAAAAATATCGTAAAAAATAAATGAGGAAAGCGGCTGGAGTTGTGCTCCTAGCCGCTTTCCTCATTTTTTATCCATTGCGGAGTCTGAAAACCCAACCGAATAGCACTTCGCCGTCGCTATTATTGCGCCTTCATCCACTCATTCTTCTTCGCACATATATGAAATCGCCACGGTGCCGACTCCCGCACTCATTCCGACGATTGTCGAAATGTTCATGATATATTCCGGTTCCTTGCCCAGCAATGTGACGCTGCGTTTGCGATAAGCCTCGGCTTTTTCGGGATTGTTCGCATGAACGATCGCATATCTCGAAATCTTCTGCTGTGCGTTCACTTTTTCCAGCAATCGGAACAGTTTCTTGTCATTGCCTTTTTCACTGAACGCTTTTTCAGCTATAGACCCTTTGCCTTCCGTATCGATCGAAACGACTGGCTTGAGGTTGACCGACATTGCAGCCATCCCTGAAACTTTGCTTAAACGTCCGGATCTCACCATGTATTTCAGATTTTTGACGCTGACGAAAATATTTGTCCGCTCCCGCAAGCGTTCGATCTCCGCTACGATGTCATCGAAAGGTATTTCCGCGGCAATCATTTCTGCCGTCTTCAGGACAAGCAACCCTTCCGCCCCGGAATTCCGTTTTGAATCGATCACGGCAATTTTTTTGCCTTCATGCAGCTTTTTGGCTACAGCATTCCGGAATACGCTGTAAGTTCCGCTCTGTTCTTTCGCCACAGTCACGATGATGACTTGATCATAATGGGAAAGTACCGTTTCCAGATACTTCTCTACAACGACTGGATTCGGCTGCGAACTTTTCGGGTATTCAACGGCCTCCTCCAACAAAGGATAGAATAGTTCGGGTGTCATCGTAACCTTGTCGAGATAAGAAGTATTATCAAAATTCAGGTTGAGCGGCAACATGTGTACCTGAAAGCGGTCGAGAGTTGTTTGCGGAACGTCTGCTATCGAGTCCGTGATCAGCGCGATGTCGTATTTCCGGTCAAACGCAGATTCGTTCTGCCTGATCATATCATCCGCCTTCTGCTGGAGAATGACGCCTTTCTTTCGCAAAACCTGGAATACTTGTTCCGGCGCATTGGCATGGATATGGATCCTAGCTTTTCGGTTGTTGCCCGCTACAATCAAGGAATCCCCGTAAAGTGCCAGTTCCGACTTCAATTCTTCAAGATCGATAGCGTCCGAGGACAACAGCGCTTCGGTACAATAGCGGTGGTGTATCGTACCTTGGCTATGGATCAATTCCTCGTTAAAAGCAAAGTCTTCCGGTTCATAGCTAACCTCCAAGTCCATCTTTCCGGTGCTCAAAAATGTTGCGAACCCTTGAAGAAAGTAGACAAATCCCTTTGCCCCGGAATCGACTACTTTGGAATCCTGCAGCACTTTCAGCCGCGAAGTCGTTGCTTCCAAAGATTTATTGGCTGTGACAAGCGATTTTGAGAACAATTCGGAAAAGCTGGCCGAAAGATCTTTATGACTGTATACCGCATCCGCCCATTCCCGGATGACGGTAATGATTGTTCCTTCCACTGGATTGGAAATTGCCTGATAGGCATAGGGGACCGCATTTTTGACCGTTTCCGCAAATGAAGGGATGGTTATCGTCTCCTCATCCACCAAGCTTAGAAATATGCCGTTAATGTATTGGGCAATAATGATACCGGAATTGCCCCTTGCACCAGTCAAAGCGGCATCAGCTATGCTGTTCATCGTTTCCTTGACGGATTCGGAGATTTTCGCTTCCAGAATGATTGCATGCATGGTTGAAGAGAGGTTGCTGCCGGTATCTCCGTCAGCAACGGGAAATACATTGATTTCATTCAGGCTGTTTTTGTTTCTGATGACCTCCTGTGCACCTGACACAAAAGAATTGTAAAGCTTTTCGCTATCCAAAGTTGAAATATTCATTTTTCTGCCTCCATCCGCATCTGAATCTTGATTGTTTTTCAAAGAAATCTTTGGGCCGCAATGTAAGTGATGCCCGCGGTAGCGGCATTCAAAAACGTTCCCCAAACTAAGTCAATCAAAGTGATCGTGATTGGCCAATCCTTTAAAGTCGCCAGATTTGTCAAGTCATACGTTGCATACGCGACCAATCCGAAAAAACCGCCAGCCAAAATGGCATACTGCAGGCTTTCTTTCACAAGGGCCGGATGCACCACAAAAAATACGAGACCACCGATGAACAAGAGATAAAAAATCAGCGCTGCCGCCCAGTTAACATTCGGAGCCATGAGGTGGCCCAGATACTTACTGTAAATATTTTTGGATAATACCCCCAACCAGACTATATCCACCAAAAAGAACACAAAAAATGTCAGGAAATACAATTTGATGCTGTCCATCTTTTCTTCCTCCCTTTCCATGATCCAAAGTCGCTTCAGCCGCCGATCCTTTCGGACAAGATGCCATCCTTCATCACAAAAACTTTGTCGCAGTAATCAATCAAGCGTTCATCATGCGTCACCATGATGGTAGCCTTGTTCTTCATTTTTGTTTCCCTCGCCAAAATCTCGACTACTTCAAATGCCTTCTGCGTGTCCAGGCTGGCTGTTGGCTCGTCCGCCAGGATAACAGATGGATCATGGTACAGAGCTCTCGCTATGGCGACCCTCTGCCTTTGTCCACCGGAGAGGTCACTCGGAAATTTATCCTTCAATTCGAGGATCCCCAATTCTTTCAATAACTCGTCACGTTTGTGTTTGTCCACTTTGCTCTTTGCGACTTTGTTGGCCAAATGCAGTTGGTCCTGCACCGTCAGAAACGGGACCAGATTGGAGGCTTGCAAAATGAAGCCGATCTCCTCAAACCTTAGTTTCGCACGTTTTTTCTCATTCACTTCGCTGAAGGGTTTTCCGTTTATCAAGACCTTTCCGGAAGAAGGTGTCTGCAGCCCCCCTGTGATGGTCAAGAAAGTGCTCTTTCCCGATCCACTCGGCCCGATGACGGCCACAAACTCCCCGGCCTCTATGGCTATGTTCGTTTTTTTCAGCGCATCTATCTTGAGTTCACCTTCACCGAACGACCGGGAAACGTCTATCATTTCGATTAATTTCATTTGCTGTCTCTCCTATCCGATTGCCTTTAATGGGTCTATTTTAACCACCGCCCTAACGGAAAATACCCCGCCGATCATGGCCATGATTACCAACAAAGCAGCTATGCCGCTCAGAAAATACAAGTTTGTTTGATACGGTACAGCAGCCGGCAAGACCAGCGCTGTCGCTCCGGTCAACAGCAACCCGATGCCGACTCCAATCGCCGCCAACAGGAACGTTTGGACGACGACTGATTTGGCGATATAGCCGCTCGAAATCCCCTGCGCCTTCATGACGCCGAACATGCTGGTTTTCTGCATGGTAAGGACATAGATAAAAATACCGATCACTACAGCAGCAATGACGACCAAAAACCCTATCATCAAACCGAATGTCAATACCTGAGCAGTGTATCCCGGAATTTCATTGATGTAATCCGCAATCGGATATACTTTCAGATCCTCATTTCCGGTGTCCACCCCTTCAATTGTGTCATCGATTCCCCGAACTACAATCGCACTGATGCGCCCTTCATCAGACTCATCAACCTGCTCAAAGCGCACTTCCTGATAAGAGGAGACAGTTGTGTACAAAACCGGTGCGACACTGAACCTCGCATCTTCGGTGAATCCGACTACTTCCACTTCCTTGTCCGAGCCTGCCAGTTGAAGAATGTCCCCTATGACAATGCCCTCCTCTTCCTTCAGGCTGATGTCGGCAACGACTTCATCCTCATTCTGGAAAGCTTTCCCTTCGATCACTTCAGGCATCAGGAATTGATCTGATTCGATGCCGAAAAAAGTTGTATTTATTTTTGCTTCGTCACCTGAAGTCCCTTTTTTCCTGATGACATTAGGAGCTATTCCAATCACAGCTGCCTCTTCAGCATCCACCTCATCTAGGGCTCCTTTGGGCATCATGGACATATTGATGTTCGTATTCGACTCATCCGTCAGAATAATGCCATCCGCATCCCATTTATCAATGCTAGTCCGATTATCTTGTGCCAGCCCATAGGCAAGACCCACTAAGAAAAACACCAAATACGATACCAACACCATGACTCCAATGATCAAAGAAAACCTTGTTTTTGAATGTTTAATCTCTTTCCAAGCTAAAAACATCACTTCAACTCCTTCATTTGTTTTGCTGCTGCATCTATCTATGATGAAAATATCAAGATACCTAAAATAGTTTGTCTCTCCAGTTCTAGCCAGCCTCGGAATCGGTCCTATTCATCGCGTTGTTCAGTAGCTTCAACTGCTTCATCAAAAATATGCCATCTATACCTTCAAGACTACAGTCATTCACTTCGGCCAGAATAGCAGAATGGATTGCTTTTTTTGAGGTTGCGCCTTTTTCACTTAAAGAAATGATTGTAGCGCGCTTATCCAAAAGGTACGGGTTCTTTGTGAGCCAACCCTGTTTCTCAAGACGATTCAATATGGGATTCAACGTTCCGATCCCCATACCTAAACGTGCCCCGATGTGTTTGATCAAAATATTGTCCTCATCCCATAAGACCAACAGGACCAAATACTGCGGAAATGTCAAATGGAAATCTTTCAAAGCGCGGTTGTACAATTTACCGAAACTGTTCGCTGCTCGGTAAACCTCGAAACAAAGCTGATCCTCCAGCGGCCTATCAAAAATAGATTCCTCCATCCCCTATACCGTCTCCTTCCAATTTTATCCTCACCGCATATATACATCTTACAAGATATATATTAATCGATGGCAATCGGAAAGTAAAACAATCGCACTTGGAAGATCCGCTAAATCCAGTCAATCCCCCACCGCAATATTATGATAGTATAAAAAAAGGATTCAGAGCGGGTGCCCTGAATCCTTTAAGTGGATTACAATAACTTTTTTGCTTATTTTGCAGCCGCTAAACGACGGTTGACTTCATCCCAGTTCACAAGGTTCCAGAATGCTTTGATGTACTCTGGACGCACGTTTTTGTAGTTCAAGTAATAAGCATGTTCCCATACATCAAGGCCCAAAATCGGCGTTTTGCCTTCGCTGATCGGCGAATCTTGGTTTGGAGTGGAAGTGATTTCCAATTTACCGTCAGAAACTACGAGCCAAGCCCAGCCGGATCCGAAACGGCCTGCAGCAGCTGCAGAGAATTTTTCTTTCATGGCATCAAAGCTGCCGAATGCTTCTTCGATTCCATCCTTAACAGCTCCTGTAGGCTCTCCACCCGCGTTAGGTGCCAAAACTGTCCAGAATAAGCTGTGGTTTGCATGTCCGCCGCCATTGTTTCTTACTGCTGTGCGGATGTCCTCCGGAATGCTGTTCAAATCAGCCAATAATTCCTCAATAGTTTTGTTTGCTAATTCAGGATGTTTCTCCAACGCTGCATTCGCGTTTGTGATGTAAGCGTTGTGGTGTTTCTCATGATGCAAATGCATCGTTTCCTCATCGATATATGGTGTCAAAGCGTCGTACGCATAAGGTAGTGCCGGTAATGTAAAAGCCATGTTCAATTCCTCCTAAAATTAGTTTAGTGATTTCTGACTGATTTCACTGTATCATCAATTGCTTACTTTATCAAAAATAATGCCTCGAAGCCGTAGCAATTTTTGATTGCTAAATGCATCCATTTTCGATAGACTGGATAAGTATGAAGCAGAAAGCGGTGATCACAATCTCAATCATCAGTTTAGTCAAAGACAGTTTTATGGATCCAAAACAATTACTGGGTGCCAGAACTTTAAAAAAAAGTTTTGCCTTTTTGGTCTTCTTTTTGCTCTCGCTTACCGTCAGCATCCCTCTGTTCCTGGATGGATACGCCACACTGCAAAAATTTTCGGCGGATGCGGGTTTGATAGCGGACAAAATACCCTCATTCACTATTTCGGACAGCACATTACAATTGGAGAACACAACTGCAAAAGGTTTCATTTACAAAACCGATACAGTCTTGTTGGCTTTCGACAGTCAGGAAGTTTACACGCGGAGAGAAATCGAAAAAGAAATGTCATCGCCTGATTTGATTTTGAGTCTTGTCTTTTCGAAGGACGCCTTCACTCTCTACGCTCAGGATGTCCCATTCAGGTTGCCATATGAGCAGGCAACGGACATCACAGATCAGTCGTTCCAAAAGTTGCTGCGCAATTTTTCCCGTGATCAGCTTTTTTCCGGTGTGATCATGCTTCTTTTCAGCCTGTTCATTTCTTCATTCAGTCTGCTGCTTACACTGTTGATAATCGCGCTGTTCGCCAATGTATTGGCAGGATTCATGCGGAAAAAGATCCCGTTCGGCGAAATGCTGAAAATGGCGTTGATAGCTTCAGTCGTTCCGGTACTTTTCTTCAGCCTGTTGAACGGGTTCGACATCTACCCGATGGTACAAGATGAAGCGACTGCGCTAATAGGTGTTTACTATTTATATAAAGCCCTCAAAGATTAACCGAAAAAGAGGCTGCAGCACCTGATCTTCCGATCAGGCTTTGCGGCCTCTTTATTCCTTATTTTTACCCGTGGTTGCGGGTTTTGTTGGCTCTTCTTTTACGCTTCTGCTGGCTGGCGATATTTTCTTTCAACTTGCGTTTGTATCCAGGCTTCACTTGTTTCTTAGCCTTGTTGACCATTCCGCGGATGCGGTGATCGGGTTCCAATTGACTCGGAGCGTTTCTCATCTCACGGCGTTTTCTTTCGTAAGTTTCGACAAGTTGCTCTTTTTCGATAGTGACCGGTTTGAAAACAACACCATATTTTTCCAGTTCGTCAATGGCTTTTTCTTCACCTGGTGCGTATAAAGTGATCGCAGTTCCTTTTAGGTTGCTGCGCCCTGTTCTGCCCGTACGGTGCACGAAAAATTCCATGTCTTTCGGCAATTCATAGTTGATGACGTGCGAAACACCTTCGATGTCGATGCCGCGTGCTGCCAAATCGGTAGCCACCATGAATTGGTACTCCAGATTATGGACTCTCCTCATGATGCGTTTGCGCTCACGGGCAGGCACATCGCCATGCAGTACTGCTGGCTGAATGCCACGTTGTCTCAGTCCATCAGCAATTTCTTCGGCATTTTGTTTTGTATTGGCAAAAATCAATGCCAGATACGGCTCACCCATCGTCAACACTTGGTACAGCACGTCAATTTTTGCTTGTCCTTTAGTGGAGAGCAACAGATTGTCGATCGCCGGTGCAATGATATGTTCCGGTTTCAACTGGACAACAACAGGATTTTCAACATATTTCTTCAAGAAACCCTTCAGTTTTTCCGGAATCGTAGCGGAGAAAACCAGCATCTGCAGTTTCTCCGGCAAGCGGCCGGCAATCTGATCGACATCGTGCAGGAAGCCCAGGTCCAGCGTCATGTCCGCCTCGTCAATGACCATCTTGGTTGCCGTATGGATCTTCAGCGCCTGCTCATTGATCAGGTCAAGGATCCTGCCGGGAGTCCCGATGACGATGTGCGGTTGGTTATTGGTCAGTTTCGCCATTTGGCGTTTTTTGTCTGTGCCGCCTACGTAGCTGACGATACGGATTTCCTCGGGCGCGTTTGAGATCAGTTGGCTGGCCGTTTGATACAGTTGTTCAGCCAGCTCACGGCTAGGTGAAGTGATGACAACTTGGACTTCATTTTTTGATGGATCGATGGCATCGATAAGGGGCAGCAAGAAGCTATGGCTTTTTCCTGTTCCTGTCTGAGATTGACCAATTACGCTCTTACCGGTTCGAATGATTGGGATAATTTGTTTTTGGATATCGGTCGGTTCTTTGAAATTCAATTTGCTGACTGCTTCCAGCAAAAATGGCTTCAATTGAAAGTCTTTAAATTCCACGTTTACACCTCTTGTTTTTCTTCTGCGTATTTTATGCCTTACCATTATAACACAAGTGCAAGGTTTAAACCTTAATTTCAAATAAGAATATGAAAATCGAAACCACAAATTTATTTTCAATATATTTATATACGTAGCGAAAGTTTACCCTCAAAGACACTGTTGATGTGAAAACGGACTCTTTCTTTCATTGCCAACAGTAAATGATAATAGTATAATGATATAATGAATAAAATCTAATCATAATAAAAGGGGGGCATGTAATGATTACCCAAAATACTGCTCTGTTCACTATTTTTGGAGCAACTGGTGATTTGGCTCACCGTAAACTGTATCCATCATTATTTCGCTTATACAAAAAAGGATTCATCAAAGATAATTTCGCCGTTATCGGAACAGCGAGACGAGACTGGTCCGATGAACATTTCCGCAAAGTTGTCCTCGATTCCATCAAAGATTTGACCGAGGATAAGCAAGATGCCGTTTCTTTTGCGGAGCATTTCTATTATATCGCCCACAACGTCAACGACTCGGAACACTACGTCAAATTGAAGGACCTGTCTGAATCCCTGGATGCCAAGTATTCGCTGTCAGGAAACCGTATTTTCTATCTGGCGATGTCTCCTGAATTTTTCGGCATCATCGCCGAAAAACTGAAAGAGCAAAAATTGATCACAGAAGACGGATTCAACCGTTTGATCATCGAAAAACCTTTCGGGCGCGATTTTGAATCCGCAGATGCGCTGAACACAAAATTGCGCAAATCGTTCGATGAAAACCAAATCTTCCGTATCGATCATTATTTAGGCAAAGAAATGGTGCAGAACATCTCTGCCGTCCGATTCTCGAATATGATTTTCGAATCGCTATGGAACAATAAATACATCGATAATGTTCAGATCACCCTCTCCGAAACAGTCGGTGTGGAGGAACGCGGTGCATACTACGACAATAATGGCGCTTTGCGCGATATGGTCCAAAATCATATCCTCCAGATTGTTGCCTTATTGGTTATGGAACCGCCGCTGTCATTGCAAGGCGAAGATGTCCGTTCAGAGAAGATCAAGGCCCTTCGTTCCTTGCGTTTGTTCAATACCCCTGAAGAAGTCAACCGTAATTTTATCCGGGCACAATACGCCGGAAACACGGCAAAATCTTTGCGGGCCTATCGTGAGGAACCAAATGTCGATCCTGCTTCATCAACAGAAACCTTTGTGGCCGGCAAGATATTAGTGGACAACTTCCGCTGGAAAGGCGTTCCCTTCTACATTCGGACTGGTAAACAAATGGCTTCAAAAGAAACCTATATTCATATCCAATTCAAACATGTATCGATGAACATCTTCCCAACGGAAGGCGTCGAAGAGATTGCTGAACCGAATGTGCTGACCATCCATGTTTCACCATTGGAAGGCTTCTCTCTACGCCTGAACGCTAAACGGGTCGGCCAAGGAACTGAGATGAAAAATATTCGCATGCACCACATCTACGATGAGGAAACGCAGGCAAATAGCCCCGAAGCCTATGAACGACTGTTATTGGATTGCCTGAACGGCGATCCGACAAACTTCTCCCATTGGGATGAAGTCGCTCAATCTTGGCATTTCGTTGATCAAATCCGCAGAGTTTGGGATGCACAAGAAGATTGTACGGATACCCTTTTCGCGTACGAGAGCCATTCGATGGGACCAAAAGAAAGTGATGCTTTGCTCGAGAAGGACGGATTCAGCTGGACAGAATTCAATTGGAGCCAAAGCTACAAGCAAAAACAGGAAAATGAATAAAACTGAAGGCCGGACAAAAGCGAAACGACGCTTTTGTCCGGCCTTTTCCAGTTCAAATCTGCTTCATTAATGGGTATTCTGCCACTCAATCGCCAACTCTTCCAGCTCCAAAATGATGTCATTTATTTCCGATTCATCCTTTGCGTTCGCTCCGCTCGCAAGCGGATGACCGCCCCCTCCATGTCTTTTGGCGACTTCATTGATGATCGGACCTTTTGAACGCAATCTGCAGCGATAGGTACCATTCGTTTGCTCCACAAAAATACCCCAGCACAAAACGCCCTCTACGGTACCCGGCAATGGAACAACCGGTGCCGTATCGCTGTCGACAGTACCAAATTTCCCGAGAATTTCCTGGGAAAGAATGATGCTAGCAACACCGACATCATTTATCGTCAAACTCTGCAGGACGAATCCAGATAAATTGGCCGTTTTTAAAGAATTTGTGTTCATCATCTGGCTGATATCCGATGCGGAAAAATCAAACTGCATCAGTTTCGCGGCAATTTCCATTGTCACTGCCGTAGCCGCTGGATAGAGGAATCTGCCGGTATCACCGACGATGCCCGCATACAAAAGACGCGCCGCTGCATCGTTCATCGGCAGCTTATCTCCGGTTGAAAAGGATATTTTCGCAATGATTTCGCTGCTGCTGCTAGCTTGCGTCTCTACGAGGCAAATATCTCCGTACGGGTCTTCATTCGGATGGTGATCGATTTTGATCAAATAAGCCCCCTTGACAAAGCGCTTGTCGCTGACTCTCGGTTGATTCGCGGTATCCGTGACGATCACCAATGCACCTTCGTAGGCTTCATCCGGAACGCTGTCCATGCTGCCGAGATAGGAAAGGCTTTCTTCGTTTTCGCCGACAACGAAAACTTTTTTCTCAGGATAGGCTTGCCTGATCAAGCTTGCTAGTCCATTCTGAGAACCCAACGCATCCGGATCCGGACGCAAGTGCCTATGGATGATGATGGTTCCATATTCTTGAATCTTATTGACTATATCTGCATAAATCGGATTTCCCACGCGCTTACCTCCTAGGATTTTTCCATCAATTGGCAAATAACAATCGCTTTGCCGACCAGTGAATTTTCTAAATAGACCTCGACATCCAACTTGGATGATCTTCTGCCCAACTCCAACATTTTCGAGCGAATCTCGATGACACTGTCTATCTGTATCATCTTCAAATGATAGATATCCATCTGTTCGATCACTGCATTCCGTTTCTGTAGGGTGTACAAAATTTTCTTGGTCGTGCTCGCCAACACTTCGCTCAGCACACCGAACGACACCGTGCCCAGACTGTTCGTCATCTGTGGAGTGATCCTGAAACTATAGGAAGGCAAAGTATTCCCATCTTCAGGGCTGATCAAAGACAAGTTTTCGACGACCTGATCCTCAATCGTGTTGCCGACCTGCGGCTGTCGCTGCGCAAGCTGCATAGCCTTCATGACATCCTGACGCGAAATGATACCAAGCAGTTGCAGATTATCTTTCACAACAGGCATCACTTCCAAACCATCCCAGATCATGCGGTGCGCCACGCTTGCTACACTCATATGCGTTTTTGCGACTATCGGATCCCGTGTCATTACCCGTTCCAATGAAAGTCCATCCGCTTTTCCCAGGATGTCCTTCGCCGTTATGATTCCCACTAAACGCATATTATGATTGACGATCGGGAAACGGGAGTGCGTGCTTTCGGTATTGAGACTGCGATATTGGAAAACGGTATCATCCAGGGAGAGGAATTTTGTCTCATCAATCGGAGTGTAAATGTCCTCCACCAGCATAATTTCCTTTTTGATCAGTTGATCCGTCATGGCGCGGTTGATCATTGTCGCAACGGTAAAGGTATCATACGTTGTGCGCAGTATCGGCATTTCGACTTGATCCGCCAAATGGACAATGCTCTCATCTGTATCGAAGCCCCCCGTGATCAGGACCGCGGCCCCCTTCGCCAAGGCGAATTCTTGAATATTGTTTCGGTTACCCACGATCATCAGCGAGCCCGGAGAAATATACCGCTCCATGGCTTCACGTTGCATAGCGCCGATGATGAATTTGCTCAAGGTCTTGTCCAGGCCCTTCTTGCCGCCCAAAATATCCCCATCGATAATTTTGCAGATCTGGCCAAAAGTCAGTGTTTCGATATTCTCTTTCGACTTGCGTTCGATCCGGATTGTGCCTACACGTTCAATGGTTGAAACCAGTCCGATATTCTCGGCATCCTTGATGGCACGGTAAGCTGTCCCTTCAGACATGTTCAAATTTTTTGCTATCGTACGGACGGAAAGTTTTTCCCCGACCGGCATCGTTTCGATGTATTGAATGATTTGCTCGTGTTTCGTTGCCATAGTGTACTCCCTTACTTTCTCTATAAATGCTTTCGTTCAGCTGTTTCAATCCATTCGCAGGATTGTCTGTGAAAAGAAATCCTCAAGCAGCTCTTCACCTTTCTCCGTGACAAAAAACTGTATTATTCAGTGTTTATCGTATCATGAAACAGTTTATTAGTACAACCTAAAAGCAAGCCAGATTTTTTTGTTTCACCTGCATGAAAAAGACCTTCCGGATAGAAGGTCTTTAATGGATTATTCATCATCCTAAAGCGACGTCAAGGATCATCATGACTGTGAAGCCGACCATCAATCCCATCGTGGCGATATCGCTATTGCCGTTCGTTTGCGATTCAGGGATCAGTTCCTCAACGACAACAAAAATCATGGCTCCAGCTGCGAATGCGAGAGCATACGGCAAAATCGCACTCATGGAAATTACTGCGGCTGCACCGATCACAGCTGCAATCGGTTCAACAATGGCAGACATTTGGCCGTAATTGAAAGCTTTCATCCTGCTGTTTCCGTCGGCTCGGATCGGCATGGACAAAGCTGATCCTTCGGGTATGTTCTGGATACCGATACCGATCGCCAATCCGATTGCGCTCAACAGCGTATTGTCCTGGGATATCCCTGCTGCGACCGCACCAAATCCGACCCCGACCGCTAGCCCTTCCGGAATGTTATGGATCGTGATGGCAAGGAACAGCAACAGGTTCCTTGAAGCCTGTGTCTGCGGACCTTCACGGTTTTCCATCGGTTCGCCCAAGTGCAGATGGGGTACTATTTTATCGGTCATGCGCAGGAACACGCCGCCCAACAAAAACCCGATCGAAGCTGGCACCCATGACCAGGCGCCATAGCCGTTCTGTTCGGCATGTGAAATGGATGGAGCCAACAACGACCAGAACGATGCAGCTATCATGACCCCGGCTGCGAAACCGCTCATGACGTCAAGAACTTTGCGGTTGACGGATTTGAAGAAAAATACAAATGAGGCACCTATGATGGTACAACCCCAGGTGAACAATCCCGCTATGAATGCTTGCATAACTGGATTTAGTTGACTGAACGACTCTAACATGATTTTTATCTCCCCTTTATAATGTAAGAATGAATGATTTCTGCTACAAATGTGTCGTATCCCATAAGGGCAACTGAATGTTTTCATAATGGATCGGATCCAGTTGGGTGATGGTAATCCCCAACAAACGCACATGCCGTTCTATCGTTCCATGATCCAACCAAAGTTCCCAAGCATGATGGAAAATATCCTCCGCCTGGGAAAAATGATCGATACGGGTTTTCCTTCTGGTTATGGTATCGAAATCGGCATAACGGATCTTCAACACAATCGACCGACCGTGCAGCTTATTGTTGTACAGTGCTTCTTGAACAGCAAGAGCGATTTGTTTCAGCTCCACTCTGACTTGTTCCTCTTCGGTCAGGAACTGGGTGAATGTATGTTCCTTGCCGATTGATTTCCTTTCCCTTTCAGGCTCTACGGCTCTGTTATCGATGCCTCTGACCCGTTGATAAAGGACATATCCGTGCTTGCCGAATTGTGAAATCAAATCACCTTGATCGAAAAGATACAGATCCTCTCCGGAATGGATGCCCAACAGCTTCATCTTTTCAACGGTCTTCTTGCCGACGCCATAAAACTTCTCGATAGGCAGTCCCCGTAAAAAGCCTGCTGCATCTATCGGTACGATTACAGTCATACCTGCCGGTTTCCGGAAGTCCGAGGCGATTTTTGCGATAAATTTATTGTAAGAAACCCCTGCCGAACAGGTCAAACCAGATTCCTGCCAGATTTCTCTCTGGATTCTTCTGGCGATCAGTGTTGCACTGGAAAGATTCTTCTTATTCTTGGTTACATCCAGATAGGCTTCATCCAGCGACAAAGGTTCAATAAGATCGGTGTAGCGCGCGAATATCCCCCTGATCTGATGGGACACTGTCTTGTAATGGCTCATTCGCGGAGAGATGAAAATGGCTTCCGGGCAGAGTTCAAATGCCTTCTGCGCACTCATCGCTGAGTGGATGCCGAATTTTCTGGCGATGTAATTGGCCGTTGTCACAACGCCTTTGCGACCGGTCTCTCTCGGATGATTCGCGATGACGATCGGCTTGCCGCGATGTTCCGGATGGTCCCTTTCCTCGATTGAAGCGTAGAAAGCATCCATATCCACATGAATGATTTTCCTGCTTGTATCATTTTCGGGTTCCTTAAATGTTAAGATCCCAATTTGCATACTGTTCTCCTCGTTCTATTCTGATTCATTACACATAAATTTTGCTTGCTGCTTTGAAGCTGATTTGGTAGGACTGGTGATTTTGCGCCTCAAATGTGTATGGACCTTCGTATGGTTCCACATTGGTCAATAGATAGGGTACACTTAACTTTACATCCTTGTTGAGCAAATACGCCAGAAATTCCTGATCGTCATCAACCTCCCTGATGACGAAGCGGCTGCCGACTTCCAACTCTATCAAAGCTTTGCTCTCGTAAAGCTCGATCCGGCCGTCTTTGTCAGGTATCACACCACCATGCGGATCATATTTAGGAAAACCTAAATAAGCATCCAGACTATCGATCAAACGGTCCGAGGAAACATGTTCCAGCAGTTCCGCCTCTTCATGCACATCTGCACACCTTGGTATGGGATGTGGCTGATCAGACCATCCTTTAGTAACTTGACGGACATTTCGGTTACAGAAGCGGCTGATACGGATAGGGCTTGCCCAATCTGCTTATTATTGACAAGCTGTTTGTCCCCACCCAACTCCATGATTACTTTCAGATAATCCTCTTTGTGCGGCGTCATGCGCTCCCTCCTTCTTTAGGTTTACCTAAACTATATTTTATATTATACTGCAAACTGATTTGAATGCAAGACTAAAACCTGCAATAGTCTGTCCGTTGGTGCATCAGAAATAATTTTTGGGCAGCAAAAAAGCCGGGAACGCGTCCCGGCTTTTCCTTATCTACTATTAACCTTTGTAGGCTGCGTAGATGATTTCTTTCAATTCTGAGATTAAAGGTTGTTTAGGGTTAGCTGTTGTACATTGGTCTTCGAATGCCAATTCAGCTAAGCGGTCTGCATCGCGTTCAAGCATTTCTTCAGTGATGCCTTGATCTTTGAAGTTCATCTTGATACCGATGTCTTGACCCAATTTAGTGATTTCAGTAGCCAAAGCTTCTACCAATTCTGCAGTCGTGTTGCCTTTTAAGCCTAGGTAACGAGCGATTTCAGCGTAGTCTTCGTCTGCACGGAAGTACTCGTATTTAGCCCACATTGCATGTTTTTGCGGATCGATCGCATTGTAGCGGACGATATGCGGTAACAGGATAGCGTTCGTACGGCCGTGGATCAAATCCCATTGACCGCCGATTTTGTGTGCGATCGAGTGGGAAATACCCAGGAACGCATTCGCAAAGGCCATACCAGCCATAGTGGAAGCATTGTGCATTTTTTCGCGTGATTCTTGGTCGCCGTAATTGTAAGAATTTCTCAAGTTTTCGAATACCAGTTTGATGGCTTGCAAGCTCAAGCCTTTAGTGTAGTCGTTTGCCAATACGGAAACAAAAGATTCAATGGCATGCGTCAATACGTCCATACCAGTATCTGCAGTTACAGATTTAGGAACACTGTATACGAATTGTGGATCCACGATAGCGATATCCGGAGTCAATGCGTAATCAGCCAATGGGTATTTGATGTGTGTTTCGCTGTCTGTGATAACCGCGAATGGCGTTACTTCCGAACCAGTACCTGATGTAGTCGGGATGCAGACAAGTTTCGATTTTTCCATATCCTTGATCTTGTAAGTACGTTTGCGGATATCCAAGAATTTTTGTTTAGCGCCGAAGAAGTCGCTTTCTGGGTGCTCATAGAACAACCACATTGCTTTGGCAGCATCCATAGGAGAACCCCCGCCGATTGCGATGATTGTATCCGGTTGGAAGTCGCGCATTTTTTCAGTACCACGGTTTACAGTGTTTGTTGTCGGGTTAGGTTCAACATCCGAGAAGATTTCGTAAGATACTTTGTTGTTGCGTTGTTTCAATTGTTCGATGACTACATCCACATAACCGAATTTGACCATGCCGTCGTCGCAGACGATGAAGACTCTTTCGACATCTTTCATGTCACGTAAGTATCTAACTGAATTTTCTTCGAAGTAAACCTTCTCTGGCAATTTAATCCACTGCATATTATTTCTCCTTTTAGCAACAGTTTTCACGTTCAATAAATCTAATGCAGAAACGTTATGAGAAACTGAGTTTCTACCGTAAGATCCGCAACCCAAAGTTAATGAAGCGATATTATTGTTGTACAAGTCACCGATACCAGCTTGAGAAGATGGAGAGTTGATAAGAACGCGGCAAGCTTTCATTTCTTTTCCGAATCGCTCAATCAAATCATTGCGGCGAGTATGCAGTGAAGCCGAGTGACCCAAGCCACCCAAGTCAAGCATTTGCTTGCATAATTGGATACCGTGCTCAGTGCTGTCTGATTTCATCATAGCCAATACTGGAGATAATTTTTCTCTTGACATTGGGTATTCTGCTCCTACGCCTGGTAATTCCGCAATCAGCAATTTAGTGTTTGCAGGTACGTTCAATCCAGCCATTTCAGCAATTTTACGAGCGTGCATGCCGACCACATTCGGTCTCACGCCAGTTTTTGCATCATTCATCACGACGTCTTCCAATTGTTGGATTTCTTCAGGTTTAGCGAAGTATACATTGTGCAGTTGGAATTCTTTTTTGACCTCATCATAGATTTCGCTGTCGACGATTGCGGCTTGTTCTGAAGCACAGATCATACCGTTGTCGAATGTTTTTGAAACGATGATGTCATTTACAGCACGTTTGATGTTTGCTGATTTTTCGATGTAAGCCGGAACGTTACCAGGTCCAACGCCTAATGCTGGTTTACCTGTAGAATAAGCTGCTTTAACCATTGCAGCTCCACCAGTAGCCAATACGACAGCAACTTCTGGATGGTTGATCAACTCAGCTGTTTTTTCCATTGATACGCCTTCTACCCATTGGATACAGTCAGCCGGTGCGCCTGCTTTGATGGCAGCATCATAAACAACTTGTGCAGTTGCAGCTGAACATTTTTCTGCGCTTGGGTGGAACGAGAAGATGATTGGGTTTCTTGTTTTCATACAGATCATCGCTTTGAAGATCGTTGTCGAAGTTGGATTGGTTGTTGGGATGATACCGGCAACCACGCCTACAGGAGCGGCAACTTTCATGATTTGATCAACTTTATTATCTTCGATGATTCCGACTGTTTTATTTTTTCTGATTGAATGCCAAATGTTTTCAGCGGCATACATATTTTTGATACATTTATCTTCATAAACGCCACGGCCTGTTTCTTCAACAGCCATTTTTGCAAGTGGCATATGTTGCTCCATTGCAGCTAATGCCATTTCGTGGACGATGTGGTCGACTTGTTCTTGGGTATAATCTTCAAACAGAGTCAAAGCTTTTTGGGCTTTCGCAGTGTAGTTGCTGATTTCTTCTTTTGCAGTCATCATGGGTTTTTGCTCCTCTAAAACTACTTTTTCTTTACTCATGTGAGATCCTCCTAAAATATATGTTATCCTTTTCACATGCTTATTATATTTCATGCAATTTCGTTTGTAAAGCGGATAAATGTGATTCTTTTCACGTATTTCTGAAACGGTCTATGTAAGCGTCTTCACTGGGTTTTTTTGCCTCTATCGATTTTCACAAATAGTTTACAGAAACATTCAGTTTCTCAACCTTTATCTTGTGAAATTATTATCATTGTTCGGGATGCGCATCAAATAAAATTTTTTTGAAATAATTTTTGCCCTGAAAATAAACATGGTCATTTAGAGTCCCACTCCAATGAATTTATGCATGATATAGCTTACCAAACCGAATAAATCCGCTTACTAATAATCGGTTTTCCTTTAATTACTTTACAAATCCGAAAATTTAGGCGACAAAATTATTTATCCTAATTTAAAGGGCTATGATCGTCCCACCTTGATGCTGACAGAAAAAAAGCACAATACCCTGAAGTATTGCACTTTTTGCGTAAAATGTTTTACAGGAATTCATCAAAATTGATTTCATCCAATGAAGAAACTTTATAGACCTGCGCTTCCAAAGCTACGAAGTCGAAGTAGTGGTTTACCGTCGTCTTCATGATATCACGGATCTGTTGGTAATAATGCGGAGGGACGGTATGCTTCCAGGAAAATTCCTTGAAATAACGATAGATATCGTCAACTTGGATATTTTCGTAGCCCATTTGATTGAATTCAGTTGCTTTCAATTTGAACCAAGGCTGTAATTGATTATATTGTTTCTCAGATATATTCGGCAATCGCCGTCCCTCCTTCCCGGTGAATCAGATCGTTTTACTCTTCGCTCTTGTCTTCATGTGTTTGCTCTGTTTCAGTCGCTGTGAAATCTTCGACAATCGCATCGTCAGTTGTGATTGTGGCAACCTTTGAAATACGTGAAATAGCGCGTTTTTCGAAAGTCAGAAAGATGCCTTCACAATCCAATACGACTGTGTTATCGGCAGAATTAATCTCTTCGACAATTCCGTGCAAGCCGCCGATGGTGACCACTTGATCTCCTGGTTTGATTTGACTCAGCATATCTTGGGTTTTTTGCGCTTGTTTCTTTTGTGGTCTGATCAGGATGAAATACATTACACCGAACAACACCCCATAAAAGGCAATCATGATTACTGTATCCATACATTTTCCTCCATCTGTGGATTATTTTTATCTATCATCCACTTTACCAAACTTTAAGTTAGACTACCACCCAAAACCTAAAACTTCTTAGGATTTTCAACGTTGAAGCCGTATTCTTCCACGAATGCCTCTCTGAATTCCAACAGATTGTCATCCATGATGGCTTGGCGCACATTGTTCATCAAATTTATCAAGAAGTGAAGATTATGATACGTTGTCAAGCGCAAGCCAAATGTTTCATCGGCTTTGAACAAGTGACGAATGTACGCACGTGTATAGTTTTTACAGGTGTAGCATTCGCATTTTTCATCCAATGGACGGAAATCCCGTTCATATTTCGCATTCTTGATGACTAAACGGCCGCTGCTTGTCATACAAGTGCCGTTGCGTGCTATACGGGTAGGCAATACGCAGTCAAACATGTCGATTCCGCGGATAACGCCGTCGATCAAGGAATCCGGCGCACCTACTCCCATCAGATACCTTGGTTTGTTCTCGGGCATGACCGGCGCCAGATAATCAAGCACTCCGTTCATCTCTTGCTTCGTTTCGCCGACCGACAGTCCGCCTATCGAATAACCTGGAAAATCCAGGGAAATCAGTTCTTTAGCGCTCTGCAGCCTTAGATCCTTGTAGCCGGCACCTTGGATGATCCCGAACAAGCCTTGTTGATTGGGCTTCTTGTGGGCTTCAAGGCCACGCTCTGCCCATCTGGTCGTTCTCTCCACAGATGCTTTGATATACTCATAGCTTTCGCTGTAAGGAGGGCATTCATCAAAACTCATGATGATGTCGGCACCCAATTGATTTTCGATATGGATCGCTTTTTCTGGTGACAGAAACATTTTAGAACCGTTCAGATGATTCCGGAAATGCACACCAGCTTCGGTGATTTGTCTGTTCTCGCTTAAGGAGAAGACCTGGAAGCCGCCTGAATCGGTCAAGATTCCCCTATCCCAATTCATGAATTTATGCAGGCCTCCTGCCTCTTCAACTAAATCGGAACCCGGTCTGAGCCAAAGGTGATAGGTGTTGCTCAGGATGATCTGGGAGCCCATTGCCTTCAATTCTTCGGGAGACATCGTCTTCACAGTGGCCAAAGTGCCTACCGGCATGAACATGGGTGTCTGAAAAGTGCCGTGGGGGGTGATGATTTCTCCCAAGCGTGCACCTGTGTGTTTTTCTTTTTTGATAAGGCGATAACGAATCGCTGGTTCAGTCAATGTATTCACTTCTTTCTTATAGATATCCGGCAATCTGACGCAGGAAGTCTCTCAGCAATTGCGCTCTTCGATGCTCAGTCGGACAGATTTCCTAAATTTCTTTCAGGGCTGAACGAACCCGTTCAGCTTTTCTTGTTTGTAAGGTTAAAAGGAATAGTCCGGTCACCAAGATCGGATCTTTTTGTAATCAGCGCTGATGATTTTTGTTACTTCGTCGCCGATGCCGCATGGGTATTCGATGCTGGCGGGGACAGAGTCCGGGAACAACGACAAAAGCTGGCGCATATCCACTAACCCGGATTCCAGACCGGATAAAACAATCCCTTCGTCCGTTTCGGCAACGTTCTTGATATGGATATAGGTCACGGCTTCGCGCATTTCCTTAGCCGCATCGAAAGGATCGGTATCGATATAGACGAAATTACCCGTGTCAAAAGTCAGTCCGATGTCCAAAGAGGCTTTTCGGGCTTCAGCAATAAATGCCATCAGGACGGCCGGGCTGCCCTTCTCGGAGGTTTGGTCATTTTCGATCGTCAAATGAATGGCATAAGCCTTCAACAACGCCCGTAATTCTTCCGCCAACTGGGCTGTGAATCCTCGAAATTCCCCTAACGTCAATTTCAACTGGACCGCGCTCAAGAGGGAGGCTTCCTCAAAATAGCTGCTCAGTTGATCATTCAACGCACCTGCCTCAAACAGTTCAGCCGGGACGGAATAGTACACCTTCAAGCCTGAACTGGAAGCAAGAGCCGCTATTTCCTTCATTTCCGTTTTTCCCGATAAGATGTACTCTCTTCTGACTTCCACGATCGGGAAGCCCATTTCTTTGATTTCCTTCAACAATTCTTTTTGTTCCACTTTATTGTCCGCATTTCTGTGCATATACGCTAAAGTATTCAAGCCAATTTCTCTGGGCATCCATCTGTCTCCTTCAATTTCCTATTTGTTGTCAAAGTCCGGTCTATCCAGTATTTCTTTGGCAATGACAGCTCTCATCAATGCTTTTTGATTACCGGTAATTTTTTTCTTGTTCCGGATGGTGGACTTTTCCATTCGTTTGGCAGTCTTCAATTCTTTTTTATCATCAGAAAAGACGGTGAAGTCATCAGCTAACCCAACCCCAGTCTCCATTTCAAAGTCCGGAACCAACTGGCCGTCGTCTGTTTCATCCGTCAGTTCCATGCCATTTTGGCCGGTGCCTGTTATCGGTGGGTTCGCTCGCAACAGCAATGGCCATAGATTTTCGCGACTGACGAATCGCAGGATTTCGCTCCGCCAATTCCTGTCGGTCAAGATCCGGCTGATTTCCCTCAGGTATTTTTCGGGCACACGCTCCTGGAAAAAGCCATAGACTTGTTCAGGTTTCATTGCTGACAGTTTTTTGATCAGTCGATTCGCATTTTCACTTCCGGTGCCACCCAACGACTGACGAACCATCTGTTGCAGGGCTGTTGCTTGGGATGTACCCGCCCGAAGCCTGACATTTTCCGATAGTCGATTTATTCTTTTGACTATCGAAATGAGTACCGAAAGAAAGATTACAAGAAATAGGAGCGGAAAAAGCAAGTCTAGGCTAATCATTCCGGATCGCTTCTATCTTCCGGAAACTCCGAGATGCTGCTCCTCATTTCGGTATCCGCTATGATATTTTTCATTTTGTAATAATCCATCACCCCAATATTGCCATTGCGCAGTGCTTCTGCCATCGCCAATGGAACCTGCGCTTCGGACTCAACCACTTTCGCCCGCATCCTTTGCACCTCAGCAATCATTTCTTGTTCTTCAGCCACCGCAAAAGCCCGCCGTTCCTCCGCTTTCGCTTGTGCAACCCGCTTATCAGCCTCTGCTTGTTCCGCTTGCAGCTTTGCACCTACGTTACGGCCGACATCAACATCAGCGATATCGATGGACAGTATCTCAAAGGCAGTACCCGAATCCAGCCCCTTTTTCAGGATTGTTTGGGAGATGGAGTCCGGATTTTCCAGAACGGAAGTGTGCATAACAGCAGAGCCGACAGTTGTGACGATCCCCTCTCCGACACGAGCGATGATCGTTTCTTCGCCTGCGCCGCCGACCAAACGTTCAATATTAGCACGTACCGTTACTTTTGCTTTGGCCTTTACTTCAATCCCGTTCATGGCGACACCCGCGATGATCGGTGTTTCGATGACTTTTGGGTTAACGCTCATCTTGACGGCTTCCAACACGTTACGACCGGCCAAATCGATGGCTGCGGCTTTTTCAAAACCCAGATCGATGTTGGCGCGTTGCGCTGCAATCAGCGCATCGATAACCATATTCACATCTCCGCCTGCAAGATGATGCGCCTCCAATTCATTTATATCAATTATCAGCCCCGCTTTGGTGGCTTTTATCATCGGCTGCACAATCATGGAAGGGACAACCCGTCGCAACCGCATACCAACAAGATTAGAAATTTTGACTTTCACTCCCGAAAAGTAGGCTGTGATCCACAGACCAACCGGAACAAAGCGGAAAAACAAAGATAAAACCAGCACGACAAACAATGCAATAAAGATGAGTCCTATCAATCCTTCTGTCATTCTCCATCCAACTCCTTAACTGTAATTTTGACCCCTTCAACCTGGATAACCCGGATCTGTTTCCCTTCTGATATGATTTTCCCGTCACTGACTACATCAAGCACCACACCGTCGATAGTGACTTTCCCGGCTGGCCTTAGCGTTGTCGTGGCAGTGCCGATCATTCCCAAAAATGCGGAATAGTCTTGGCTGGACGAATAGCCGCGCTCGCGATTCAGGGAAGTATCCAAAATCAATTTGCTGCGGTCCGGC
Organism: Trichococcus sp.; assembly: GCA_030153215.1. Lineage (GTDB taxonomy): Bacteria > Bacillota > Bacilli > Lactobacillales > Aerococcaceae > Trichococcus. The sequence goes on along the minus strand of JASKKA010000002.1, from coordinate 5,907 downwards.
AAGAATTTATAGCCTTTTTTCAACAGCACCGAGGTCGCTATCCCTGAAATGATGATCGCCAAGCTGACATCCAGCACGCTTTCCAAAATACGTTCATTGTTCAAAAATAAGCCGGCAGCCACCATCAGGAAGCCCGCGATCCCCACCAGCCCAAAATCGGGTATGAACAATTCAACCACCAACAACATAATCCCGAACAGGAACAGCAGCAAAGTCAACCAGTTCCCGCTCCCGAAATACAAGAAATACAGCAAAAAACTCAAGATGGCCGCACCTCCGAAGACATAATACCTCGAAGTGAACAGCATAAAAACCAGACACAGAAATCCTATGACCAAAAACAGCAAAATGAACGCCTCCTTCTGCTTTGTCCCGATAAAAACAACAAACGGTCATACGCATAAAGAATAAGAAAATTTATACTATCATTTTACCGCACATACAGAAATAACAAAAGGAAATCCCTTTCAGGACTTCCCTCTGTATACTGACTTGTCAAATTATTGTTGAAATTCTTCAAGATCGACAGTCCGAAAACCGACATGATCCCCCACCAAAGCCACCGTCACCGCCTGATTTTCATGGATATCACCCTTTATGATTGCGCGCGCCAAGGGATTCTCGATTTCAGCTGAAATGAATCTTCTGAGCGGCCGCGCTCCGTAAATCGGATCGTAAGCATTATCCGCTATCCAGGCTGCGACCTCATCAGAAACGGAAAGTTGGATCTGTTTGTCCACCAGTCGGCTGGATAGCTCGTTGACCATTTTTACGATGATTTTTTTGATATCTTCTTTGCTTAATGGCGTAAAGAGGATAGTGTCATCGATTCTGTTCAAAAATTCAGGCTTAAACGACCCTTTCAATACCTTCATGACCGCATCAGACACATTCTCCGGGATGGTGCCATCGGGTTGGACGCCTTCCAGCAGGAGTTGTGATCCGATGTTGCTTGTCATGATCAGGACGGTATTCTTGAAATCGATCACGCGTCCCTTCGAATCGGTCAAGCGTCCATCATCCAACACTTGCAACAAAATATTGAAGACATCCGGGTGCGCCTTCTCGATTTCATCCAAGAGAATGATCGTATATGGACTTCGGCGGACCGCTTCCGTCAATTGGCCGCCTTCTTCGTAGCCCACATATCCCGGTGGTGCCCCGATGAGGCGGGAAACCGAAAATTTTTCCATGTATTCGCTCATATCGAGCCGGACCATATGCTCATCGGAGTCAAACAAATTTTCCGCTAACGCTTTAGCCAATTCCGTTTTCCCGACCCCAGTAGGACCTAGAAACAGGAAGGACCCGATAGGCCGATTGGGCGATTGCAGGCCAGCGCGCGAACGCAGAACGGCATGCGTGACGCTCTCCACCGCTTCTTCTTGGCCGATGACCCGCTTATGCAACGTTTCCTCCAACTTCAGGAGTTTGTCCCTCTCACCCTCAACCAACTTCGTAACCGGAATACCGGTCATTCTCCCCACCACTGTTGCGATTTCGTTTTCAGTGACCGATTCCTGGACAAGATTGCCTGCTTTGTCTCTCCGGGCAGCATTCTCCTGCTCGAGAGCAGCCAAATCCTTTTCCATCTGCGGGATGCTGCCATGACGCAAAACCGCCGCCCGTTCCAGGTCGTAATTAGCCTCCGCATCCTCCAATTGTCTGCGCGCTTCCTCCAAATCCTCGCGTTTTGCCCGCAGCTTTTCGACTTCTTCCTTTTCGTTGCCCCATTTCATGCGCAACTCGTTTGATTCTTCACGCAGATCAGCCAACTCGACTTGCAGAGCTGTCAATCTTTTCTTGCTCAATTCGTCGGATTCCTTCTTCAGGGCTGCCTCCTCAATTTCGAGTTGCATCAGTTTGCGGCTCACCTGATCCAATTCGGTGGGCATCGAATTCATTTCCACTTTTATGTTCGCGCATGCCTCATCGACAAGGTCGATTGCCTTATCCGGCAAGTACCTGTCGGTGATGTAGCGATCTGACAAGGTGGCTGCCGCAACGAGCGCATTGTCATGAATATTGACACTATGATGGATTTCATAGCGTTCCTTCAATCCCCTCAAGATGCTGATCGTGTCGGCGACTGTCGGTTCTTTCACCAACACCTTCTGGAATCTCCGTTCCAGCGCTTTATCCTTCTCCAGATTTTGGCGATATTCATCCAAAGTGGTCGCTCCGATGCAGTGCAATTCGCCTCTCGCCAACATAGGTTTCAGCAGATTACCGGCGTCCATGCTTCCTTCAGTCTTCCCTGCCCCAACGATTGTATGAATCTCATCAATGAAAAGGATGATGCGGCCGTCGCTCTTCTTTACTTCCTTCAAAACGGCTTTCAGTCGTTCCTCAAATTCTCCGCGGTACTTGGCTCCCGCAATCAACGAGCCCATGTCCAAAGAAAAGATCGTTTTGTCCTTCAGGTTATCTGGCACGTCTTTTTTCACGATCCGCTGGGCTAACCCTTCCACGATAGCGGTCTTGCCGACACCCGGTTCTCCTATCAGGATCGGATTATTTTTGGTTTTGCGCGACAAAATGCGGATAACATCCCTGATTTCTTCGTCCCGGCCGATGACCGGATCTTGTTTTCCGCTCCTTACCGCTTGCACGAGATCTATGCCATACTTTTCCAAAGCTTCGTACTGATCTTCTTGATTTTGCGAAGTCACGCGTTCTCCCCCTCTCATTTCCTTGATCCTTTCGGCAAGCGTTTTTTCCGTCAGACCTTGTTTTTCCAGGAACTTCGTCAAAGGATGGTTCTTCAGTTTCATCAAGCTCAAAAGCGCCGTATCCGTTGAAATGAAATCATCCTTTAACTCTGACCTCATGCGATCCGCTTCCACAAAAAGGTTGTATAGATTCTGACTGAACGTTTGACCATACTGGACGGAAGAGCCTTCAATGACCACTGCTTTATCCAGTTCCTCGTCAACGGCCGATTCAAACGCATCGATCGCAACCCCTGAATCGCTATAAAAATTACGCGCAAAACTATCCGGCTGCAGAAATATTTTCCACAGATGGGCGACATCGATGGTCTGGTGCTTGCGCACCATAGCGATACGTTGCGCTTCTGCGATTGCCTGCTGTAGGACCGTCGTCATTTTTTCCATTTCCATACTAGAACCTCCTCAAAAATCCACTGTTGTCATACCTTATAAGACAAGTATACGACTATGGTCAAAATTGGTCAAATGATAACCCGAAAAAAAAGAGCAGCAAAGGCGATTTCCTTTACTGCTCTTCTCGTCATCGGATTCCCAACGCGATGCGTGCATAGCGGGACATTCTGTCCGTCGTCCAGGCAGGATACCACACCAATTTCACTTGCGTTTCGGTCACTTCAGGCACATCTTTCAAAGCACGATGAATTTCATCAGTGATGACATCCGCCAATGGGCAGCCCATCGTAGTGAGCGTCATTTTGATCAGGCAGAATCCATCCTGTTCCAATTCCACTTCATAAATCAAACCTAAGTTGACGATATCTATTCCCAATTCCGGATCTATCACTTGCTCAAGCGCCGCTAAGACGCGTTCTTTTATGCTTTCCAATTCTTCTTGCGAATATTGGGGATTTGTCTCTTCAGTCATTGCAAGCACCTCTATCTTTCTGGATTAATTAGATGATAACAGTTTGTGCATAGAAATTCAATGCTAATGTACCTTCCCCAGAAAGGCTGCCATTTCCTCAAAAATAGTGTAAGGTACCCGATGTCCTGCACCTTCCGTAGACCGGAAACAGATATTGTCCGCATAGGCTTCCCCGCTGATGGAGCTGACGAAGCGAGCCATCTGTTCATATGGAACGCTTTCGTCGGCGGTCCCGTGCCAGATGTAGAACGGCGTGTCCATCAGCGACTCCGGATGGTCTTTGAGGCTCAGGCTTTCGAAAGGCGCCATCAAGGCTTCCACTTTTTCATCATCAATCGGCGGCAAGCCCTCCACCCACCGGGACTTTAATGCCCAATGGGACAACCCAATCGGATCCGGACTGCCCATCAGGCAGGCTGCCGAATGGATCCAGGGATATTGCGTCAAGGCGATGCAGGTCGTGATGCCTCCCATCGAAAGGCCAGTGACCGAAACATGTTCTCTTATTGCTAATCCCGCTTCGATATAGGCTTCCACAAGATCTGGAAGTTCCTTTATGTTCTGCAGGACCACCTTCCAGAACTCTGCTGCCGGCTCGCCTGCGTAGGCTTCATGTTTGCGTTCTCCATGCCGATACGCATCCGGTATGACAACCCGCATGCCGTTGTTGGCTAATGCATAGCCTGGCTCCAGACCGCGCTCCTTTTGGTTCGTGATGCCATGATAAAATAAAGCGAGTGGTGTGCGCTCATTTTTCTTATCTTCTTCGACGATTTCCAGAATCGGTATGTTGTTTATGATTTTTCTTTCAATTGAAATCACGTTTATCCCTCTTTTTAGCTCAGATCGGCTACTATAGGCAAAAATATTTTTCCAGATAGATCGCCAGGCCATCCTCATGATTCGAATGTGTCGTCACATCGTCTGCAATATTCTTTAAGGCCGCGATGCCGTTCTGCATGACGACACCGTGTCCGGCAAAGCGGATCATTTCCATATCGTTATCCTCGTCACCGAAAGCAAGGATATCTTCCCGCTTGATTCCGTAGTTATTCGCGACCACTTCCACGCCAAGCGCTTTTTGGACGCCTGCGGATACGATCTCAAGGCAGGGCATCGTGCCGCCCCACGTCCGGATTTCGATGGAATTCCCGTAACGCGCCAAAATCCGGTCACGGATGGCTTGCAAATTCCTTTCATCCGAAAACACATTCATGGACGTAGGGTTTTCCGACAGTGTCTCTTTCGAAGTGATTTGTGTCGCCAGCAAATTTTTCGGGAAATATTCGTTTGATGGCAACGTTGCGGTTGATGCGAAAAGTGTCTCCTTACCTTCCACACAGATAAAATCGATTCCCAACTCTTCACGTTGTTCGATCAGATCCATCGCAAAATCTTTATTGAGTGTCTTATGGTAGTAATTGCTCCAGTTGCTGTCGGTCGGTTTGTGGCATAACGCACCGTTGAAGTTCACCAACGGCGTAGTCAGCCTGAGTGTCTCATAAAATTCTTTGCTGTTTCTGTATGGACGGCCGGTTGCGATCATTACCAGATGATTCTCTTTTTGCAACTTTGCCAGTACATTTTTGGTCCGATCGCTCAACAACGACTGATTGTTGAGTGTGGTTCCATCCAAATCCAAAGCGATTAATTTTTGTTTCATATTTCCTCCTGCGGTCTCCGCCTGGAATCAGCACGATGGCTTATTCGCTTCCGAGCGACGGAAATTTGCTTTTTAATTCTGCTGTCATGACCTTTGCGATATTCGATCCGATCACAAGCATATCATATAGTGGTTTGACATCAGTTGTAGAACGGCCCAAAAGTCGAAGGAAAATCTCCCCATCGCCTGCCAGGCAAAGTGTATAGTAAAACGTCTTGGTTTGGTTCAATTCATTGATAAATTCCAATAGATTTGTTTTATCAGCATAATTATTCAGGTAAGCCAGTTTCCTGTAACTGATCTGAAAATCACTTTCAGCCTCATCTTTAGCGATGACTACACCGAACGGCAAAGCGTGTTCCTTATCAAGATTGAATTTCCCTTGATACAAAAACTGACCATTCTGGATAGGATGGCTTTTCAGTGGCATGCCTTTTTCTTGAAATTTTTGATCAAGCGCTGCTAATATCGTCAAAACTATCACTCTTTTCATATATGGTGTTTCAAGTATAGCACATTTCACCCAAGAAATGTGCTCATCACGGTATATAAGAAATGCTGAACGGGTTCGTTCAGCCCTGAAAGAAATTTAGGAAATCTGTCCGACTGAGCATCGAAGAGCGCAATAGGACAGATTTATCTAATTT
>JASKKA010000029.1 GCA_030153215.1 Trichococcus sp. | reverse complement strand
AAAATTCTGCAGGAAAACAGCAAAATTCCTTTGTTGATTGCTGCCAACACGGAAGCAGGCGGCAACGGCGCATGTAAAGACGGCACGTATGTCGGTGTTGAAGTGAAAATCGCTGCCACAAATGATACGAAGTATGCCTATGAAATGGGGCGCGTCTCCGGCGTTGAAGCTGCTGCTATCGGCTGCAACTGGAGTTTCGCTCCGATTGTGGACATCAACCGCAACTGGCGCAACCCGATCATCGCAACCCGCACATGGAGCGGCGATGTCGACAAAACCATCGAAATGTCTTTGGCTTACATGAAGGGTATCCAGGAGAGCGGCATTGCACCAGCGGCAAAACACTTCCCTGGCGACGGAATCGATGAGCGCGACCAACATTTATCGTTCAGCGTAAATCCATATTCCACTGAAGAATGGGACGCTACTTTCGGTAAAGTGTACGGCACTTTGTTCGATGCCGGCTTGCCTTCCATCATGGCTGGGCACATCTCCTTGCCTGAATACGTGAAACACTTCAATCCGGCAGCTACCGTTCAAGAACAAATTATGCCGGCTACTTTGAACAAATACATCCTCACTGATCTGTTGCGCGATAAAATGGGCTTCAACGGTCTTGTGGTTACCGATGCAAGCCACATGGTTGCGATGACTTCCGCCATGAAACGTCAAGATATGCTGCCGACAGCTATCGCAGCAGGTTCTGACTTATTCTTGTTCTTCAACGATCCGGACGAAGATTTCCAATGGATGTTGGATGGCTACAAAAACGGCGTCATCACGGATGAGCGTTTGGAAGAAGCTTTAACGCGTATCTTGGGCACAAAAGCTGCTCTGGGCTTGCACAAAAAAGCGAAAACAGAAATCTTGCCTTCCAAAGAAGAAGCGATGGCTAAAATCGGTTTGCCTGAAAATAAAGCAATCGCAGTTGAGGTTGCCGACAAAGCGATCACTTTGGTCAAAAACAACCAAAATATCTTCCCGATTTCGCCGGAAAAAACAAAACGTGTCCTTTTGGTCAATGTTGAAGGCCATAAAGGCGGATTCGGCGCAATGATCGGCGGAGAAGCTGTCCGCCCTGTCGATACATTGAAAGGCATCCTGGAAGCGGAAGGCTTTGAAGTTTCTATCTGGGAATCTACAGAAGAACGCATCAACAAATTGCCGGAAGAAGAAAGGGCCGCTGCCGTTGCGAACGTGTACGCTCAAAAACGTCCGATCAAAGATTTGATTGCGGCTTACGATTTGGTAATCAACGTAGCTTCTGTTCAACCGAACACGGATCAACGCATTCAATGGCCTGCTTCAAAAGGGACACCGGACATTCCTTTCTATGTCCATGAAATCCCGACAATCTTTGTTTCTGTCCAAGCACCGAACCATTTGGCTGACGTGCCGCAAGTACAAACATACATCAATACATACGACAGCAAAGACTTCACTTTGCAAGCCTTAGTCAATAAAATGGTTGGCCGTTCCGAATTCACTGGCGTCTCTCCAGTTGACGCGTTCTGCGGATTCTTGGATACGCGTTATTGATCGATAAGTAAAAGCTTCACAAGTTCCCGCTCCGCGGGCCTGTGGAGTTTTTTTAGTGTTGATGCACTGTCCCGCCAACCTCCATTCCTGAAAACATATTTGCAAGTGCATGGCAGTGGTGATAAAATGAAAGCAAATTCATTTAGCAAAAAATGAATAATAGAGCCTGGAAATGGCCCGAATGCGTAAAGCCAGAGGAGGCAAAACGATGAATAATGAATTGAAAGAAAAGATTCTGAAGATTATCGAAAAAAACAACAAATTAACTGACGAAGAAGTGGCGGTCATGTTGGGTGTTGACACTGAAGAAGTGGCGATTGCCGTTAAAGAGCTGGAAGCGGACAAAATCATCTGCGGCTACCATACTTTGATCAATTGGGACAAAACCGGCGATGACGAAGTTTCTGCCATCATCGAGCTGCGCGTAAATCCACAAAGAGGATCCGGCTTTGACCGAATTGCGGAAAAAGTCTATCAATTCCCGGAAGTGGAGACCGTTTTTCTGATGTCCGGCGGTTTCGATTTTATGGTGCAATTGAAAAAAGCACCGATGAAGGAAATTGCGCTGTTTGTCGCAAAACGCCTATCTGTCATCGATGAAGTACAATCAACCACTACTCATTTTGTATTGAAACGTTATAAAGATCACGGCACGTTGTTCGTGGATGAGGGTGACGACAAACGGATGGTGCTGACTCCATGAGAAATCCGATAAATGCTAAGGTGCGGGAAATCAAACCTTCCGGCATCCGGAGATTTTTTGATATTGCGAATGAGATACCTGGAGTAATTTCTTTGGGGGTAGGTGAGCCCGACTTTGATACCCCTTGGATTGTGCGTGATGAAGGCATGTATACCCTCCAAAAAGGGCGTACATTCTACACTGCAAATGCCGGACTGGCAGAACTTCGCCAAGAAATCTGCCGCTATCTGGAACGTCGCTACAATTTGAACTATTCCCCCGAAGATGAAACGGTCGTTACGGTGGGCGGAAGTGAAGCCATCGATTTGGCTTTACGTGCCATGTTGGATCCGGGTGATGAAGTCGTTTATGCGGAACCGTGCTATGTTTCCTATCTTCCGTGCATCGTGCTGGCTGATGGGGTTCCCGTCGCCATCCCGCTGCAGGAGAAAAACCAATTCCGTTTGACAAAAGAAGAATTGGAAGCGGCGATTACACCGAAAACAAAAGTACTGATCCTTTCTTATCCCAACAATCCAACCGGCGCCGTTATGTCCAAAGAGGATCTGGAAGCAATCGCCGAAGTCATAATCGACAATGACCTTTTCGTCATCACGGATGAAATCTATAGTGAACTTTCCTACAATGGAGATCACGTCAGTATCGCCTCTTTACCGGGGATGAAGGAACGGACCGTATATATCAACGGATTCTCGAAAGGGTTCGCGATGACGGGGTGGCGTTTGGGCTACGCAACTGCTCCGCCAGTCATTATGGAGCAGATGATCAAAATTCATCAATTCGCCATCATGGCCGCACCGACAACAAGCCAATACGCCGGTATCGTTGCGTTGCGGAACTGCGATGACAATGTTGCCGAGATGCGCGAAAGCTACAATCAACGTCGCCGTTATTTAATGAAAATTCTGAAAGATTTGGGATTGCCGTGTTTTGTACCTTACGGCGCCTTTTATATCTTCCCGAACATAACCGAATTCGGCCTGACTTCTGAAGAGTTTGCTACCCGCTTGGTCTTGGAGGAGAAAGTGGCTGTTGTGCCCGGATCCGCCTTCGGAGAGAGCGGAGAGGGCTTTATCCGCATTTCCTACGCTTATTCCATCGAAGAGCTGAAGGAAGCATTCGAACACATTAAAAGCTTTATCGAACGCCTACGTGCAGAGAAGAAAAGCAATTAATAAGTAGAAAGACTGCAGAGTTGCGTTCCTAAGCAATTCTTGCGGTCTTTTTTGTACCTTGCTTGGGTCGGAAATGGTTATGTATCAGGAATTTTGGACATTTTTATATTTTTTGAATAAAAATGGTTTACAAAATATACCCCATAGGGTATTATAAGTCCATAAGCGATTGATACTACTTACAAAAAAGGAGCCAAGTATGCTATTTAACTTATTCAACAGTATGCCTTCCGTTTCCACAAAGGAATTGGAAGCCAAATTAACCGAAAAACCACAAATAATCGATGTCCGTGAACCGAACGAATTCATCGGAGGACATATTCCGGGAGCAAAAAATGTTCCGTTGAGAAAAGTGGAATCATATACCCCTAAGGGTAAAGTTTATGTAATTTGCCAATCAGGTGCTCGCAGCAAACGTGCAGCGACTATCTTAAAATCTAAAGGCTACGATGTAGTCAATGTCAAAGGCGGCATGTCCGCATGGTCAGGTACTACAAGAGGAGGAAAACTATGATGAAAATTGTTATTATCGGTGGAGTGGCAGGCGGCATGTCCGCTGCAACACGTTTGAGAAGATTGAATGAAGATGCAGAAATCATCGTATTGGAAAAAGGACCTTTCGTTTCCTTTGCGAACTGCGGTTTGCCTTACTACGTTTCAGGCGATATCCAAGAACGCAGCGATCTTTTGGTACAAACTCCTGAGCAATTGCGCGCTCGTTTTGATTTGGATGTCCGTCCTTTCAGCGAAGCGATCGCAATCGATCCGGACAAAAAAGAAGTGACGGTCCTTTCAAAAGAGGGCGAATACCAACTGGCATATGATAAAGTCATTTTATCCCCAGGCGCGAAACCATTCGTACCACCAGCAGAAGGTCTGTCCGAAGCCAAAAATATCTTCACGATGCGCAATGTGCCGGATGTGGATGCTGTCACAGGTTTCATCCTTGAACATAAACCGAAAAAAGCGGTTGTTATTGGAGCAGGATTCATCGGTCTTGAGATGGCTGAGAGCTTAGCGCACCGCGGCTTGGCTGTGACGATCGTCGAAAAAGCACCGCATGTGTTGCCTCCTTTCGATGAAGAAATGGCTGCCTACTTGGCGGATGAGTTGAAAGCGAATGGCGTGACACTGTATACAGGAGTTGCGGCTACAGCTTTCCAGAATGAAGGCAAAACAATTATCCTGGAAAACGGTGTAGAACTTGAAAGCGACTTGACCATCATGTCAGTAGGCGTCCAACCTGAAAATAGCTTGGCAATTTCCGCGGGCATTGAAACAGGCATGCGCGGCGGTATTCTGGTGGATGAAAACTATGAAACAAGCAAAAAAGACATCTATGCAGTCGGAGACGCAATCATCGTGAAGCAACAGATCACCGGTGAAGACACCATGATTGCCTTGGCTTCGCCTGCGAACCGCCAAGGACGCCAAGTAGCTGACGTCATCAGCGGCTTGAACAGAAAAAATAAAGGCAGCATCGGAACCGCAATCGTGCGTGTGTTCGGTTTGGCCGGGGCTTCCACAGGCCTGAACGAACGCCAACTGCAACTGTCAGGAAAAGAGTACGCAGTCGTGCATGTCCAAGGAAAGAGCCATGCCGGATACTATCCTAACGCATCCGCAATCGTCCTGAAATTGATTTTTCATCCGAAAACAGGTGAAATCTTTGGAGCGCAAGCTATTGGTGCGGATGGCGTAGACAAACGCATCGACATCATCGCTACAGCAATCAAAGGCAACTTGACGGTCCAGGATTTACCAGAATTGGAATTCACTTATGCACCGCCGTTCGGATCAGCCAAAGATCCGGTCAACATGGCTGGATATGCTGCCACGAACATCATCGAAGGTGTTTCTGAATCCATCCAATGGTATGAACTGGAAAAGATGCAGGAAGCAGGCTATCAATTGTTGGACGTCCGCGGTGAGGCTGAAATCGACAGATTAGGTGCCTTGAATGGCGCCATCAATATCCCTGTCGACGACTTGCGTGCACGAATCGGGGAATTATCAAAAGAAACACCAATCATCGTCAGCTGTCTGAGTGGATTGCGCAGCTACATCGCTGAACGTATCTTGAAGCAAAATGGCTTTACAGTAAAAAATTTAGATGGTGCATTTAGCTTATATGCAACCGTCAGACCAGAAAAGGTGGTAAAATAATATGTATCAATCAATTACAATGCCGGAATTCGAACAATTATGGAAAAAAACTCCTGTCAAACTAGTGGACGTACGAGAAGCAGATGAATTTGCACATGCGCACGTCGATGGCGCCATCTCTATGCCTTTAAGCGGTCTGGAAGACACTGCAGATCAACTGGAAAAAGATGAAAATTACTATGTTATGTGCTTGAGCGGTGCGCGTTCAACGGCAGCTTGCCAATATCTTGCTTCAAAGGGCTACAAAGTGACGAACGTGATGGGAGGCATTTCGGCCTGGAGGGGTGAAGTTGTGTGAATCAATACAACAAAAATATAATCAACCGCATTAAGCGGGCGGAAGGACAAATGCGCGGCATCCTTGCCATGATGGAGGACGGAAAGGACTGTTCCGACGTTGTGACACAGTTGTCAGCAGTCCGATCCAGCATCGACCGCGCAATGGGCATCATCGTTGCGGAAAATCTGGTTTCCTGTGTCAATGACCAGGAAAAAGACAATATTTCCAAAGAAGAAAGCGTTCAACAAGCAATCAACCTATTGGTTAAGAGCAGATAGAACGAGAGAGCGCGAGCACTAAGAGGATATTACGAGAACGGCCGTTTTTTGGCCGTGACGTAATATCAGCTTAGGCGGAGATTTCTGGGAATCAGAACGCGTTTGCGAGAGCGTATGACGAATAATAGAAGAGAGGGCTGGTCTCATGTGAGATGGCCCTCTTTTTGCGAGGAGAGCGATCATACCGGTCTCAGGTCGATTCAGTCGGGTTATCGGACAATCTCTGGGTAAGCACCCTCAGCTCCGGCGAAGGGCCCCAGCCCGGAGCTGATCGGTAGCTTTCAGCCGCACTTCCGGAGAGGCTTCTTTCATCGGAGGAAACAACTCAGAATGTGGCCGAACTCCGGCGAAGCCTCCGCTCGCCGGAGCACACATCAAAAAATGAATACCGTCCTCCAACAGACAATTATTTTGTCTTCATTCTCCATTCTGATACACTGAACATAAAGAAGTTTCTTATATTCTGGATGGGCAGCGCTGTGTTATCAGAGAGGGTGTTTTTCAGTTGGGAAAAATAATTGAAGTCAAAGGCTTATCAAAGCGTTTCGGAGATGTGCAGGCGGTCAAGGATATCGATTTCCACGTGAATGCCGGTCAGCTTTTTGCTTTTTTGGGACCGAATGGGGCAGGAAAGTCAACGACAATCGATATCATCTGCACGCTGCTGCAGGCGGACAGCGGTGAAGTCAGGATTAACGGTTATACTTTGGGGAAGGATGACTTTGCGATCAGGTCCGATATAGGCGTCGTCTTCCAAACAAATTTGTTGGATAAACTGTTAACGGTCAAGGAAAACCTTGTGGTGAGGGGGAGCTTTTACGGACTGTCCAAATCGGATTGGGAGCCGGCTTTTCTTCGAGCAACGCAGGCTGCAGGAGTAACGGAGTTTTTGGATAGGCCCTACGGAAAGTTGTCCGGGGGCCAGAAGCGGCGCGCGGATATCGCGCGGGCCTTGATCAATACGCCAAAGATTCTTTTTTTGGACGAACCGACGACTGGATTGGATCCCCAAACCCGCAAGAATGTTTGGGATACGATCCGGAAACTCCAAGCGGAACACGGGATGACGATTTTTCTGACGACCCATTACATGGAGGAGGCGGCCAGCGCAGATTATGTCGTCATCATCGATGAAGGCGAAATCATCGCGGAAGGGACCCCGGATGCGTTGCGGGAAAGGTACAGCTCTGACGTATTGAAGATGCGGACGGAAGCTATTTCCGAAGTGAGCCGTATTTTGGATGCGCATCAGATGCAGTATGAGCTGCAACAAGATCTTTTCCGTGTGAAATTAGGCAAAACATTGGAGGCCCTACCCATTCTGGCGCAATGCAAACCTTACCTTACTTATTTTGAAGTGGTGGCGGGTTCGATGGATGATGCCTTCATTGCGATCACAGGAAAGCAGGTGCAGGAATGATACCGATTGTCGGACGCAACATTAAAATATTTTTCAGGGATAAGGCGAACGTCTTCTTTTCCTTGTTGGCAGTGCTGATCATCATCGGACTCTACGTCTTTTTCCTGGGCAAGAATTTGACTAGTGGTTTAGGGGATTCGCCAGGTGCGCAGTACGTCATGGACAGCTGGATCATGTCCGGTGTCATCTCGGTTTCTGGTGTGACAACGACGATGGGGGCATTCGCTGTCATGATCGATGACCGGGCCAATAAAATATTGAAGGACTTTACGGTATCGCCGATCCGTTCAAGCAAATTGGCGGCAGCCTATATTCTGAGTTCGGTGGTTGTGGGCTTCATCATGAGCCTCGTCACGTTCGTGTTGGCCGAAGCTTATATCTTCCTCAACGGTGGAGAATTGCTGGCTCTGGTTGCTATGCTGAAGATGCTCGGACTGATCTTGCTCACCGTGTTGACAAGCAGTGCGATGGTCTATTTCCTGACTTCCTTCTTCAAAAGTCAAAACGCTTTCGCGACCGCCAGCACAATCCTCGGCACCATCATCGGCTTCCTTGCCGGGGTCTATGTGCCGATCGGACAGTTCTCGGACAGTGTGCAGACAATCATCAAACTTTTTCCGATGACCTATTCAGCTTCCTTGATGAGGCAAGTGATGATGGAGGAACCTTTGAAAATCTCGTTCGAGGGTGTTCCGGTTGAAGGGGTGGATGCTTTCAAACTGATGATGGGCCATACTATCCGCTTCGGGGAATCCGCAGTGACCCCCTTCACCAGCATCCTCATCCTGATCGGAACGGCATTGGTGCTTTACGGGCTGTCTATCCTGAACATCTCCAGAAAAGCGAAATAAGCAAAGAACCGATGGCACTCCATGCGAGGCCATCGGTTCTTTGTTGATCAGAAAAGATTTTTGATTTTCTCGATGTTTTTGATGATCACGGATGTTGTGCCGTCGGGATTGTTGATGAATTCCACGACATCCGGGTCTTTGTAAAGCTCAAGCGGAATGCTGATTTCAATGCCGTTGTCGAGACGGAATTTTTGTTTGGAATATTTCGGACCGGCGACTGCCGCTTCCGCAGGGGCCCGGTCGACGTAGCCCAGTTCCTCGACCTGTTCGAAATACTTCTGTTTTTTGGCGAAGTTATCGCCGAACAAGGCTTCAGCGATTTTTTCGTTGTCGATGAGGTTGTCTTCCTGCATGCTCGTGACGATGGCTTCCTTCGTTTCGGCCAATACCTGGAATTCCTCGTCGTTGAAGGCTTTACTTGTCTTTTGGACAGCCTTTTTGATGATCGAGATATTCTCCTTCAGACTCGGTTTCGGCGTGTCTTCGAGGAACATCTCCGTGAAGTAATTCACCTTTTCGCCCAGTTCGGCGATCATGTGTTTTTTCTCGATGACATGGTAGACCATCTGCTCCAGATTCACGACAAGGCCTTCCTGAATAGCTTGTCTTTGCGAAGGCAGGATGGCGCGATTCAAGATAATCTGGTTGGTCAAAAGGTCCCCTTCGTAGGAAACGAAGTGCGTATAGCTGTCCGAGTAATTCAGCTTGAACACCCCAAGACAAGGTACTTCATCCAATTCAAAATATGCGATCAGCAGATCCGCAGGCGGGATTTCGGGATTCAATTTCGTCAGGTTGAAGAACTTTTCCGCCAAGGCTTTTGTGCCTTCAACGAAATCGCTCTGGCAATTCTTGAACAGGGCAGCCAGCGGATTGTCCTCCTCCAGGATCCCGTCCTTCATGCTGTCGGAATCTTCTACCTTTGCGACCATCGCTTCGATGTATTCAATCATCATGCGTTCTGATGTATCCAGACCGGCATAGGAAAAAATCGGTTCATTCGTATTGATGTCCAAAATGTGTAAAATGGCTTCTTTAATGCGTATCAAATTGTTCTACCTCCGTTTGTTTTCACGCTTATCAGTATCCCACAAAATCGCTCTTCGGACAAAGTAAAATTATCAGCTTTCTATTTGCCGTGCCATCGCATATAATGATTTTATTTGAAAAATGATAAGGAATGGAGAGATGGAATGTCTCAATATAAATCCGGTGTGTTGTTCACCGTTGTAGGAGCCCTGTTGTGGGGGATTTCGGGGACCAGTGGACAGTTTCTACTGCAACAACGCGGGTTGACATCCGGCTGGCTGGTTGCCGTCAGGATGCTGATGGCTGGCTTGATTTTGTTGTTGCTATGCTACAAAAAAGAAAAGGACGCCATCTTCCGCGTCTGGAAAGACAAGCAGGACCGCAGAGATTTGGTGCTTTTCGCAGCTTTGGGACTGTCTTTTTGCCAATACACTTATTTTGCGACCATCAGCCATTCGAATGCAGGAACGGCTACAGTTCTGCAATTTTTGGCCCCTGTTCTGATCATGGTTTATCTTTCTGTCAAAAATAAACATTTACCGCGGCCAGCTGAAATGGCGGCCATCATTTTTGCGGTCGTCGGTATTTTTCTATTGGC
Organism: Trichococcus sp.; assembly: GCA_030153215.1. Lineage (GTDB taxonomy): Bacteria > Bacillota > Bacilli > Lactobacillales > Aerococcaceae > Trichococcus. The sequence continues at coordinate 7,391 of JASKKA010000029.1, read as the reverse complement.
CACACATGGTCGGTTCGATAGTCTGGCCATATCGCAGGAAGCGTTGCTGTACGGACTATTATCGGCTGTGTCCGTTGTCATCTACAATCTCCAGCCTGCCCGACTGATCAGAACCTATGGGACGCTGCTCTCGTTGGGATGGGGAATGCTGATCGGGGGCGTGCTGCTCGCAATAGTGTATCAGCCTTGGCGGATCATCGGCACTTGGGACCTAGCGGCATTTGCTGCCTTGATTGTCATCATCCTCTTTGGGACGGTCATTTCCTTCAGTCTCTATCTGGAAGGGGTACATCGCATCGGAGCAACGGTCGGAAGCCTGCTCTCATCGGCCGAACCGCTTTCCGCCACTTTCCTTTCCGTTTTTTGGCTCGGGACCAGTCTGCATTTGACGGATCTGATCGGCATTGCCTTGATCTTGTCGACTGTGTTCCTGTTGACGCTGAAATCAAAACCAGCGAGAGCGAACGAGGCTGTCCAAACTGAACCGAAAATTTGATTGCAAAAAACGTGGTGCTGAAATAGCAATGTCATTAACTTAATCAACTTTACAACTGCCAAAAAAGCGAGGATGCATTATGCATTCCCGCTTTTTTTGATTACGAGGCCAAATTGTTGAATGTTCCTCGGCTATTCGATCATTTCGGTCCGACAAGATGTCAAATTGTTGAATGTTTCTCGACATTCGATAATCTCGGATTAACCGGGAATCAAATTGTCGGATCCTCCTCATCTGTTCGACAGATTTGGCTACCGCGCTGAGCGTTTCTTCTGAATTCTGATCGCCAATCCCCTCCCATTTCCACATGTCCCTTGTTTGTCAATACCCTTAAGTTAATGGCATTGAACGAAATAGAACGATGTTTGTTCTTTCAGCAGGGTCATCATTTCTAAACCAGGCAAATTTGTTCTATAATGAAGACAGGTAAATGTCAGGTTATGAGAACGGTCAATTCAGAAATGAGGGGCTAATATGGTGAAAAAGACGAAGATAGTCTGCACGATTGGACCGGCCAGCGATTCAGTCGATGTGCTGGTAAGGATGATGAACAGCGGCATGAATGTGGCTCGGCTGAATTTTTCGCACGGCGCACATGAAACGCACATGGTCAGTCTGAATAATGTCAGGGAAGCCGCACGCTTGGCGAACAAAAATATAGGGATCATGCTGGATATCCAAGGACAGAAAATCAGGACAAACAAAATGACGGATGATGCCGTTACATTGGTTTCCGGCGAGTCGGTAATCATAAGTATGGAACCTGTACTGGGAACAAAAGAAAAATTCTCTGTCACTTATCCAAAGTTGATTGATGATGTGACGATCGGCATGCACATTCTGATCGACGACGGACTGTTGGTTCTGGAGGTCACGGACATCAATTATGCCGCCAAAGAAATCACAGCCCTTGTCCAGGTGGACGGTATCCTAAAGAATTCAAAAGGCATCAATGTTCCTGAAGCCAAATTCAGCATGCCTGGCCTGACGGAAAAAGATATTGCGGATATCCGCTTTGGTGTCCAGCAGGGGGTAGACTTTATCGCCGCCAGTTTCGTCCGCAGGGCCAGTGATATCCTGGAAATTGTCGAAATCCTTGAAGAAATGGATGCGACGGACACGCAGATCATCGCCAAAATCGAAAACCAGGAAGGCGTACAGAATGCTGAAGAAATACTCAAGGTGTGCAGCGGCTTGATGGTAGCGCGGGGCGATTTGGGAGTGGAAATCAACGGAGGGGACGTGCCGATTGTCCAAAAAGATCTGATCCGCAAATGCAATCTGCTCGGGAAGCAAGTCATCACCGCCACGCAGATGCTGGATTCGATGCAATGGAACCCACGTCCGACACGTGCAGAGGCCAGCGATGTCGCGAATGCTATTTTTGATGGGACAGATGCGATTATGCTTTCCGGAGAGTCGGCGGTTGGTCAATATCCAGTCGAGACCGTCGCGATGATGGCACGGATTGCGGAACGGACCGAAGAAGCCTTGGAGGCAAATGGCGGAAACCTGTCCACCATGTCTTTGTTCGATAAGGCATCCGTTACCGAAGCAATCAGCCAAGCTGCAGCGCGCACGGTCATGAATCTGGGAATCAAAACCATCGTAGCGGCAACCAGTTCCGGGCATACGGCCCGGATGATCTCAAAATACCGCCCGAAAGCGAACATTTTGGCGGCAACCTACAGCGAACGGGTCCAAAGAGGGTTGGCGCTTGTCTGGGGTGTTCAGGCATTCGTCATCGATGAGCCAGACAATGTTGATGATATGCTAAGCAAAGTAACTGCATTGGCGAAAGAAAAGGGCTTTGCGCAGCCTGGAGAAGCCATCGTCATCACTGCCGGGACGCCGATAAAAGAAAGCGGCACAACCAATCTGATGAAGATCGAACGGATACCCGATTAAGTCTAAGGAATTAATCGGAACATTTCTTTTGAGGAATGCAAAAACGCGGGGCTGTCTCATTTTTTTTGAGACAACCCCGCGTTTTATATTATTTTCGGTGCTTAGGAAATGATTTGGTAGTCTTCCAATTTCGTTTTGACTGCATCGATATGCTCTTTCACGCGTTCCGGTGCCGGTCCGCCGGCTACATTTCTGCGGATGACGCATTCCTTCAGGTCCACCTTTTTGTAGATGGTTTCATCAAAAGCATCCGAGTGTTTTTTGTACATCTCCAATGGGAAGTTTTCCAATGTAAGATTCTGGTCTTCGCACTCCTTCAGGATGTTTCCAGTGATCTGGTAAGCGTCACGGAAAGGGATGCCTTTTTCGACAAGGAAGTCGGCGCAGTCGGTCGCGTTCAGATAGCCTTTCTGCGAAGCCGTCAGCATGGCTGCTTCGATCACGTCCATATCTTTGAGCATGGCAGGCAGGATTTCCAAGCAGAAAGTGACCGTGTCGATCGCTTCGAACAGCAATTCTTTTTCTTCCTGCATATCTTTGTTGTAGGCAAGCGGCAAACCTTTCATCAAAGTCAAGACGCCCATCAAGTCGCCGAAGACACGACCGGATTTTCCGCGCAGCAATTCCGCTATGTCCGGATTTTTCTTCTGCGGCATGATGCTTGAGCCGGAAGAGAAAGTGTCCCGGATTTTCACAAATCCGAATTCTTGTGATGACCAGAGGATGACTTCTTCGGCCAGACGGGAAATGTGGACCATGATGATCGACATATCGGCCAGCATTTCCAAGGAATGGTCACGATCGGATACGCCATCCAGACTATTCCGGGAAAAATCCTTGAATCCGAGTGCTTCAGCTGTGAAGGCGCGGTCCAACGGCAAGGTTGTCGTCGCAAGGGCGGCGCTGCCCAGCGGCAAATAATGCAGAACCCGTTCTTTGGCATCATCCAAACGGGACTTGTCACGCAGAAACATTTCCGTGTAAGCCATCAGGTGATGGGCAAACGTGATCGGTTGTGCGCGTTGCAGATGGGTATAACCAGGCATGATCGTTTCCAGATGCTGTTCGGCTTTTTCGCTCAATGCAAGGGCAACATTGGCAGCAAGGTCGGAAAGGTGTTCCAACGCGGAAACAGAATATAACTTCAAAGCAGTCGCTACTTGATCGTTGCGGCTTCTTCCCGTGTGAACTTTCTTGCCGATAGCGCCAAGGCGACGCGTCAATTCTGCTTCCAGGAAGCTGTGGATATCTTCCTCCGAAAAATCGATGGTAAGATCGCCGTCCTGCAATTCATCATTCATTTTGCCCAGTTCATTGACGAGGGCCTCTGCTTCTTCGCGGGGGATGATTTCGGTTTTGCCCAACATTTTTGCATGTGCGATACTGCCGGCGATATCCGCATAGACCAGACGGGCATCCGCATCGATCGATGAATTGAATTCAAATGCTTTTTCATTCATGGAACCGTGATAATTATTTGACCAAATTGCCATAATTTCCTCCTCGGCAGGGTTTTTCTTGATGTGGATCACCACATTGCACACCCTGACTCTTTTGATAGTATTTTATTACATTTCAGTATTGCTGCTTTTTTCTTTTGCTTCTGTCAATTGTACAATTGTTTCGAAGGCAACTTCAATCCCTTTTTGCAATTGCGCATAATCTGTCCATTCTTCCGGTGTATGGCTGATACCGTCTTTGCTGGGGACGAAAATCAATCCCGTGTCAGTGAAACCCGCAAATATCATGGCGTCATGACCGGCACCGCTGACCATTTTCCGATAGCGCAGTCCCAGTTTTTCGCAATTTCCGATCAGTAATGACTGGATATTCGCTGACATTTCGACTGGCTCCGCATAGAGCAACTCATCGATACTTAAAGAGATACCTGGCCTTTCCGCATCAGCCACAAGCTTGTCGATTTTACGAAGGATGCGCTTAATGGTGTCGCTATTGGCTGAACGGATGTCAACTGTGAAAACAACTTGGTTCGGGATGACGTTGGCGCCGTTCGGGAGGACGTCGAGTTTTCCTACAGTCAAAACTGGCAAGTCGGATTCATCCGAGGCTATTCCTGGTAGTTCATTCAGAATCGATACGGCTGCCGCAAGGGCGTCAGCCCGACCTTCCATAGGGGTTGTCCCGGCGTGCCCGGATCTTCCTCTGACTGTTATGCGGATTTCAGTCATGCCGACGATCATTTGGACTATGCCCACATCTTGAGCGCCTTCTTCCAATAAAGGTCCTTGTTCGATATGCAATTCAAGAAAGGCTTTCACATCATTACCGGTACGTCGAGCCGAACAGATGTCAGCCGCGTTGAATCCCAGTTTTTCCATCGCTGCAGCTGCTGAGAGGCCGATGCTGTCTTTCATCTCATACAAATCCGCAGGGGTGATTTGCCCGGCTATCATGCGGGAACCGAGCACGCCGCCTCCGAAGCGGGAACCTTCTTCTTCAATCATTGCAATGACTTCAAGCGGGTACTGGGGCTCTAAGCCATATTCCTGAAACAAAGCCGCGACTTCAAGTCCGGCGATGATCCCGGCTGGGCCATCGAAGGAGCCGCCATTCGGGACACTGTCAAAATGTGAACCGATGATGACCGCAGGCGCATTTTTCAACGCACCTTCCAATTTTCCATAAATATTCCCGACCGCATCTTCCCGGACTGAAAGGCCGAGGTTAGCCATTTCCTGTTTGATGTAACGCCGGGCTGCTGCATCCTCTTTGCTGTAGGAAAGTCTGGTCGTACCATTACCGGGAGTTGCAGTAAAGCGCGCCAGTGATTCGATATATGTTTGGATGCGGTGCTTGTTTGCCTTAATCATATTTGCTCGCACACGTCCTTTCTTATTGCTACTCATTCTTGAAAATGTATCCAGCCGCAAGTGTTCTCATTTTTTTTAATTTTAATTTCTATATTGAATCCTAGAGGAAAAACGTCCAAAAAGCAAGGGGAATCAAGGGTAATCATAAGGAAATGAGAATAAAAATGAGACGATGTATCGAAAAATGCCACAAATCGTGATTGACAGAGGGATAACAGCACGTTACAATAGCATTAATTTATTTTTAAATGTGAATTTGGTGAAAAAAATTATCTAAAAGCAATAAAAGGTATGGAGGGATGAGAATGATGTACGGCTATATGAACATGTATATGTGTTGCGGAAAAGATAAGCTTGTACATTGTGCGCTCATTTGAACAGCCTTTTTGGAAAGTGTGTCTGCAAAATCTTCCAATCAAGTGTAATGGGACGATCATTGACTGATATGCAGCCTTCCGAAACAAAAGCGAGGGTCACAATGCGCATGGGTGTATCGTTATACATATGTGCTTTTTTTGTACGCTAACGAAAATTGTGGGAAGTGTGCGCAGATCATGACCGCACTTCATTAAAAAAAAATAGGATGGGAGGAATATTGGATGAAACCGATTATTGGAATTGGAGGCAACCATCTGACTGCTGAAATCGGCAACCAGATGGAAAAAACATACACACCGCAAGGATTTATCGATGGTGTACAAGTAGCTGGAGGGATTCCGCTCGTGATTCCCATCAGCGATGCAATGGATGCAGAGCACTACATAAACGCCGTGGACGGCTTGATTTTGGCGGGCGGACAGGACGTATCCCCTATTTTATATGATGAGGAGCCGACGCATCGGTTGGGTGTCACGCATCCGGCGCGGGATGCTTTTGAGATCGCTTTGGCCAGAGAGGCATACAATCAATGCAAACCGATTTTTGCGGTATGCCGCGGGATGCAACTGATCAATGTCGCTTTTGGCGGCAGCCTGCATCAGGATATCAGTCAACTGGAAGAATATGATGTCCAACATGACCAAAAAACGAACATTCAGTATGCTTCCCATTCGATTTCGATTGCTCCGAATAATTTCTTGCGTTCCTTTTTAGGGGAGAAGCATCTCGTCAACTCTTTCCACCACCAGGGCGTAAAGGAATTGGCGGAACCTTTTGAGGCCATCGCTTGGAGCTCCGACGGGTTGATCGAAGCTTTCCAAGCAAAAGAAAGAAGCCAAAATATCTTCGCGGTGCAGTGGCATCCGGAATTCATGTTGGCATCTTCCCAGAAAATGCAATATTTCTTCGATGAGATCGTTTTCCTGGCTGGGACAGGCATCCATTATCAAGACAACGTGATGCATTATTGAAAATCGTTCAGAAACCTGCTGCCATCCGGTTGCTTGGTTTCTGAACTTTTTTTGTGCGTCCGACTCTTCTAAAAATAGCTAAAGGAGGCACTATGGATTAAAATATAGGTAAGAGGAACGCCAATGGTAGCTGGGAGGCAAAATTTATGAAACGTGTACCGAACATCCTGACGCTGATACGTCTGTTTTTGATCCCTTTTTATTTGCTGGTCTTCTATTCCGATGCAGCGCATCCGGTCCGTTGGGCGATGATCATTTTTCTGGTAGCCAGCCTTACCGACATCATCGATGGCTATATCGCCAGGAAATATGATGCCATCACAAAATTCGGGCAGGTGGCTGATCCTTTTGCTGATAAAGTGATGCAGATTTCAGTCCTGTACACCTTGATGGACATCGGTTACATCAAAAATTGGTTTTTCTTGATCGTATTGATCAAAGATGGGCTGCAGATATTGCTGGGTATAGCTTTGCTGAATGTCGAGCCTAAAATCATCGTTCCGGCGAATATATTTGGGAAGGCCACAACTGTCCTGGTTTTTGCTACAATCTTGCTTTCTTTGTTCCGGCTGCAAGGATTGGTCTATCTGCAGCTGTTCGTCGGGGGATTGGCTGTCATCACGTTCTCTCAGTACGCCTATCATGTCTGGCAAGCATGGAAAAAAACAAGTCAGTCAAAATAAAGGGATAATCAGTGAAAAAAAACGACGGTAAATTGTAAAATGAAATGCATAAGGAAATAAACGAAAAAATCATGTAGATACGATATACTTGTTAGCAACCAAACCAAAAGTATAAGGGGTATCT
>JASKKA010000028.1 GCA_030153215.1 Trichococcus sp. | reverse complement strand
ATGTCCTGACATTCAGATCCCTCTTCTCATCTATTAATTTACTCAATCATTTTATCAAAAGTAACCGCTTATGGCAATTCACTTTCTGCCTTTTCTGACTGTAAAGAAGAACCAACCGGTGATTACCGCCAAAACTGCTCCTGCACCGGCCAAGACCACATCTTCCTTCATCGCAAATGCCGGAGACACCAGCGATTGATGAAATTCATCCGCAGCCGCGTAACTGACGGAAAGCAGCAGCGCCACAACAACAGGTGTAACTACATCCCGCATCTTCCCGGAAAGACCGCCATACCAAAGATAAGTCAAGATGAAATAGGAAAGGAACAACCATATCTTGCTGCCGAAGAATCCCAGAAAACCGAAATAGCCCAAAGCCTCCGTGCTGACCACCTGCTCACCGTATCGGAAGGTGAATGTTGCGAATAACCCGGAGAGCGGTTGCGATTGCAGGAAATTCGCGATGATGTTCGGCAAAGCATAAAAATCTTGTCGGAAAGTGGCACGGTAATAGAGATAACCCATGATCAAAACTGCTCCCACTATATATGAATTGCTTCTTTGCTCTTTTTGCATGTAGTAATTTTCCTTTCCTGATGTGAATTCTTTTATTATTTCTGATGTAAAACGGATATAATGTACTTATGGCAATAAATTAGTCAATCAAGACTGAGAGGATGATCAGCATGAAATATAGCCTTACCTGGGATTTGGACTCGTTTTTCGAAGGCGGGAGTTCTTCACCGGACCTACAAGAAAAGATAAAATCCATCCAAGACGGATTGAAGGATTTTGAATCCGCAGCAAACAATTGGAACCCTGAACGTGATAAACCGGAATACTCTGATTTGAAGGATTTGCTTCATTACGAGGAACAGTACACAAAAGCCCTGATGCAGTGCAACAGTTTCATAACAGGTGTCCAATCCGCCGATGTATCGGATTTGAATGCAAGCGCAATCCATGCGCGAATAATTCAATTGTACAGCAAATTAACGATTATTCAAACGACTCTGAAGAAAAAAATAACCGCCATCGAAGAAAACGATTGGACGTTGTTGGTGGAAATGCCTGCCTTTTCAGCTCTTGCATTTGCACTGTCAGAATGGCGCCAACAGGGCAGTCGCCTCCTCTCCGATAAGGAAGAAGCCTTATTGGCAAATTTGCGTGTCGATGGATTCAATGGCTGGAGCGCGCACTATGACACGCTCGTATCCTTCATCAAGATTCCTTTTGAAGAAGCTGACGGAACTTTGAACGAACTATCAGCTGGTCAAGCGATGAACCGGATGTATGCCGATCCTGATCCGAGCGTCCGCAGAAAAATATTCGTCGAGTGGGAAAAAGCTTGGGGATACCTTGCTCCAGCCTTCGCCGATACGCTGAATCACCTGCAAGGTTTCCGTTTGGCGGATTTCGAGGCGCATCAGGATGAGGACTTCTTGGTGGAGCCATTGCGTTACAACCGCATCAAACGCGAGACACTGGATACGATGTGGCAAGCCATCAGTGCGAACAAACAGCCCTTCCTTTCATTTTTGGACCGCAAAGCCGCTCTGATGGGCAAAGACAGGCTGGCTTGGTATGATGTCGATGCCCCTGTGTCACTCGGCAGTTTCCAGTCAAAAACCTTCAGCTTCGACGAAGCAGTCGATTACATCATCGAACACTTTGCCTCCTTCGGTCCGAAACTGGCAGACTTTTCCTTGGACGCCGTCAAAAACCGCTGGGTAGAAGCCGAGAACCGATCAGGCAAAAGACCTGGAGGCTATTGCGAAGATTACCCGGAATCGAAAGAGTCACGGATTTTCATGACCTTTACGGGTTCAGCCAGCGATATGAGTACACTGGCCCATGAATTGGGACATGCCTTCCATTCACACGTGATGCGCGATCTGCCGGATCTGAACACGCGCTACGCCATGAACGTCGCCGAAACGGCATCGACTTTTGCGGAAACCATCATCAGCGCTGCCACAGTCAGGGAAGCGAGCAGCGATGAAGAAAAAATTTCCTTGCTCAACACGAAGCTCGAAAATGCGACGGCCATGTTTCTGAATATACATGCTCGTTATCTTTTCGAGAAGACCTTCTACACCGAAAGGATGAACGGCTTTGTCACTGCAGAACGACTGTCAGTAATGATGGAAGCCGCCCAAAAAGAGGCTTATCAAGATGCCTTGAGTGACTACCATCCCCTATTCTGGGCGAGTAAATTGCACTTTTTCATCGATGATGTGCCCTTCTACAATTTCCCTTACACGTTTGGGTTCCTGTTCAGCCTGGGAATCTATGCGCAATCGTTGCAGCAGACTGAAAATTTTGAAGAAACCTATATTTCGTTACTGCGGGATACTGGTTCGATGACAACTGAAGACCTTGTGCTGAAGCATCTTGGTGCCGATATCACGCAGCCGGACTTCTGGAATCAAGGATTGGAGATCATGGCAGCTGATGTAAAGGAATTCCTGCGCCTGACCGAAAAGTATGTCTAAAGACAAAAGACAAAACACATCCCTGCGACCTGTATTTTGGGTCGTAGGGATGTGTTTTTAAGAGCGTGCCGGTCCATAAACCTTTATAAAGGAAGGTAGTATCGCGATTTCAAGCGGAAATGCAGGGCCTTCATCACCGTCTACATTCGTGATCAGTTTATCGCCATCCGCAATGGCGACAGTAGCGTGTTTGAATGTTCTATAGATGACAGTATCCGAATTTTTGAGTTCACCCATGATAAGCTGAGGCAGGATTTTCAGAGAATCCAACAGACTGAACTCCTTGAAAACGACCATTCGCATTTTCCCGTCATCGACTTCTGCTTGTGGCATGAAACGCTCGAAACTGGCGATTGAATTCGTTAAAGCAATCAGGAGGAGCGGGGATTCCTGAGTAAATGTTTCCTCATCCACTGTTATGCGGAAACGATGCATCGGCTGGTTCGCCAGCGCTTTCCCTCCTTCAATGAAGTAAGCCAGTGGACCTAATTTTGTTTTTTGCTCCACACTCACTTCTTCCACAGCTTCAGGAATCGCGCCGGCAGCTACATTAGACACAAAATATCGGTCATTGACTTTGCCGATATCCAAATCCAACAAGACCGCAGTTTCAAACATTTCGATAGCCTGCCCGGGGTCTAAAGGGATGCCGAGCGCCCTTGCCAGATCATTGACAGTGCCCAATGGTACGAAACCGAAAGCGACATCTGTTCCGGCAGCCGCCAAGCCGTTGATGGTTTCATTGACTGTGCCATCACCTCCCATGCAAAACACAGCTTCATGGCCGTTCTTTGCAGCTTCATACGCAAACTTCATGGCATCGCCCTGTTTCCCTGTTTCTTTGACTGTCACCTCTTCGAACATGTTTCTCAATTGCGTTTCCATCAATTCCAGATAACTAGAGGCCATTTCGCCCCCTGATGATGGATTGACGATCAATGTACAAATGCCCATTTCATTCCCCCACTTTCATTTTATCTCTAATGTAAGTATAGCATGCAACACTCACATCCATAAAGTAGAACACCATTTTTCGAATTTTGAGCATATCCTTGGCTTTTCGCTTACAAAATGTGTATAATTTCATAACGTTCGAAGTAAAACAGATTGAATTAGGGGGAGCAGTATGACAAAAGACTATCGTGTCCTACTCTATTATAAATATACACCGATAGAGGATGCAGAAACATTCGCGCAAGAACATCTACGATTCTGCAAAGAAATCGGCTTAAAAGGAAGAATTTTGGTAGCACCGGAAGGCATCAACGGCACGGTCTCCGGAACAATCGATCAAACACAAGCCTACATCGCTCAAATGAATGCAGATCCGCGCTTCAGCGACATCACCTACAAAATCGATGAGACAGACGGTCATGCCTTCAAAAAGATGTTCGTCCGCCCACGCCAGGAAATCGTTTCCTTGCATTTGGGAGGAGACGATCTCGATCCCAACGAAACTACTGGTGAATACTTATCTCCGGAAGCTTTCCGCGAAGCCATTCTAGACGAAAATACTGTCGTCATTGATGCCCGCAACGATTATGAGTACGACCTCGGCCACTTCCGCGGAGCTGTTCGTCCGGATATTGCAAACTTCCGCGAATTGCCGCAATGGATCCGTGAAAACAAAGAACAATTTATGGAAAAACGAGTTGTGACTTATTGCACCGGCGGCATCCGTTGTGAAAAATTCTCAGGTTGGCTCGTCAAAGAAGGTTTTAAAGATGTCGGCCAACTGCATGGCGGGATCGCAACCTACGGCAAAGACGAAACGGTTAAAGGCGATCTTTGGGATGGGAAAATGTATGTCTTCGATGAGCGCATCGGTGTGGATATCAATCGTATCGAACATGTCGTGGTCGGAAAGGACTGGTTCGATGGAACACCATGCGAACGCTACGTGAATTGCGCCAATCCAAGCTGCAACCGGAGAATACTTTGTTCCGAAGAAAACGAGCACAAATACATGCGCAGCTGTTCGCATGAATGTCGCGTCCATCAGCCGAATTATTATGTGCAACGTAATCAATTGACGCAGTCTGACGTTGAGGAACGTTTGGCTGCCATCGGTGAAACATTTGAGAATACTGCTACTACAACAGTATAGCAATAACATTGTCAGCAAGGATATTATTCCTTGCTGATTTTTTGTGTTCCTCTCACTTAGTGATTGTTCACGCTATGTAATAGTCAGGGCAAAGCTTTTTTGTTATACTTATAAGTGACCACCTGAAAAGGAAAGAGGGAATTTATGAAGAATCCAGATGGAAATAATGCGGAAAAATGGCTGAAAAAAACCGGCGAATTTGTTAAACGCCTTGGGCAATCAATAAATAGCCGCCTCCAGCGGATTTTCACGAAAGAAAATGCTTCAAAAACAAAAGAGAAAGCTTTGCTTTGGGAACAAAAAACCCACAAGCGTATAAACCAAAGTAAGACTTCATTGCGAAAAATGAAACAAAAGTTGGACACCGAAACAAACATGAAGCCGCTCCTCTCAAAAGGAGCTTTCGGTCTCAATGTTTTTTTCGGTGTCATCCGGAACATTTTTACCGGAATCCTACTTCTGATGGTCTTGTTGGGCATGTTCGGCGGTGGCGTTGGTCTGGGTTATTTCGCTAATTTAATTTCAAAAGAAACTGTACCCACCTATGAAAGCATGGCTGAAGACATCGGGAATGTCGAACTCGTTTCCACTATGTATTATGCGAACAGCGAAGCCATTTCGGAAATACGCACCGATTTGGTCAGGACAACTGTCGGATCAGAAAACATCTCTCCGCTCATCAAAGAAGCACTCATCGCAACAGAAGATGAAAATTTTTATGAGCATAATGGGATTGTACCTAAGGCCATTTTAAGGGCGTTGGTGACTGAACTGACCGGATTCGGCAGTCAAAGCGGCGGTTCAACATTGACGCAGCAGCTCGTCAAACAACAGATTTTGACGAATGAAGTGACTTTTTCCCGCAAAGCCAATGAGATTTTATTGGCGCTAAGGCTTGAAAATTTCTTTACGAAAGATGAAATTCTGACAGCCTACCTGAATGTCTCGCCATTCGGCCGAAACAGCAGTGGTTCCAACATCGCCGGTATAGAGGAAGCGGCGAACGGTATTTTTGGCGTCCATGCTATCGATGTTTCGTTGGCTCAGGCGGCATTTTTGGTAGGTATCCCACAGAACCCATACACTCATACCCCTTTCACCCAATACGGAGAAAGAAAAGAAGATTTGACTTCAGCCCTTAACCGAAAAAATACTGTGCTTTTCCGGATGCTCAGCGAGGGATATATCACCAAGGAAGAATATGATGCTGCAATCGCGTATGACATCACCCAAGATTTCGTACCTGCTAATGCCACACAAGAGGACCGGAACAGTTACCTTTATCAAGCTGTCGAACGTGAAGCAATCCTTGTTCTGATGGAACAGGCCGCAGCCGCAAACGAGCTTACGATGGACGATCTGGAAGCCAACATTGAATTGTACAACGAATATTACGCCGATGCCGACAACACGTTGCGCTTGTCCGGCTACAACGTATACAGTACAATCGACAAAGATGTCTACAACGGCATGCAAGAAGTGGCAGCAGATTACGGACAAACTTTGGGCGAAACCTTTGTGGATTCTTATGTCGATGCAAACGGAGTCACGCAGGAAGTGATTGAGCTTGCGCAAACAGGCAGTGTTCTTATCGAAAATCAGACCGGTAGAATCATCGGCTTCATCGGTGGACGAGATTTTTCAGTCAACCAGGTGGACCATGTATTCAGCACGAAACGTTCTCCTGGTTCCACGATTAAACCGTTGTTGGTCTATGCACCGGCGATTGAACAAAATCTGATCTATCCCGCCTCGATGGTGCCTGATACAAAGATAAGCATCAAACAGCCAGATGGCACATTATGGGAGCCTACTAACTTCGGCGATACCATTTCCAATACTTACGTGACCGCGCGCCAGGCCCTCTACCAATCTAAGAATAATCCGACAATCAAACTCTATGTCGCTATGAACAGCAAAGGAATGAATCCTGGGCAATATTTGGAAAAGATGGGTATCACTTCAATAGACGAATCGGAATACGGCAATCCGTCCTTAGCGATTGGGGCAACGAATGACGGACCGACTGTTTTGGAGCAGACCAGCGCGTTTACGACCTTCGCAACTGGAGGCGAGCATGTATCGCCTTACCTGATCGAAACAATTACGGACAAGCACGGAAATGTTGTTTATCAGCATGAGTCCGAAGCGACAAGAGTGTTCTCGCAGGATACAGCTTATTTGACTTTGGATATTCTGCGCGACGTCATAACTGACGGCACTGGCCGTTCGATCAACAATTATCTGAATTTCAACGCTGACTGGGCCGGAAAGACCGGTACATCGGAAGCTAACCGTGACATTTGGTTCATCGCCAGCACCCCTACCGTTACGCTCAGCTCTTGGATGGGTTACGACAATTACAAGGGGGAACATGTCTTCTATGATCCGAATAATCAAGGACTTCCAACTGGCCGAAATTTGAATTATTGGTCGCAAATCGCCAACAAAATCTACAGCATCAATCCGGGCATTCTCGGAACCGACCAGACGCATCAGCGGCCGGAAGGCATTGTCGAAAAATCAGTTTTGGCCGAAACCGGAACATTGGCAGGAACCGTGTCATTCGCGAACGGCTTATCCGTCACGCTTAATGGTGGAACCAGGACCGACTTATTCAAAGCTGATGCGTTGCCGAAGCAAATTTCCTACTACTTCTCCCCCGGGGCTACCGATAAAGACCTGGAAGACTATTGGGATAGTTATTTGGCTGAAGTAGCAGCAAGACGCAATGCCGCCGCTGCAGCAGCGGCTGCCGCAGCTAGCCAAACCCACAACTGAAGAATAAGCGAAAAGGCTGCCCGTCATGGCAGCCTTTTGTTTTTGGCATTTGTATTTTCGTCAGCAGTGCCGGAAAACACTCCAAATTTCTTGCCCAAAAAGCCCTGCATCCATTCAGGATACAGGGCTTTTTGGTCTTGAGTGTCTCGCGGATGAACACATTATTTTTTAAGTAAAGTTGTTCCTCTGTTGACAATTTTGTATGGAAGGATGATTGATTTCTCATCAATTTCTTCCTTGTTCATTATTTTAGTCAGTAAACGCATCGCTACAGCGCCGATATCATACAACGGCAACATGATGGACGTCAATTTTGGGCGAGCCATTTCTGTAATACGAGAATTGTTGCTGGCAGTGACTTCAAATGCTTCAGGAACGCTGACACCTGCATTGATGATACCGTTCAACAGGCCGATTGCAAGTTCATCGCCGGCTACATATGCTGCATCCACCCCTGCTTCAAGTAATTGAGGAGCCAACAGCTCACCATTTTGAAGCGTCGGCTCACATTCGAAGACAAGCGCTTCATCAAAGGGAATATTTGCATTGACCAGAGCGTTTTTGTAACCTTTTAGTCGATACTGTCCATTGATTGGATTGGAAAGTGAAGCTGATACAAAAGCGATATGTTTTTTTCCGTTCGCAATCATGTTCGCTACACCTTCTTCGGTTGCACCGATATAATCGATATTGACGCTTCCGACTTGTTGCTCAGGATCGATTGTTCCAGCCAGCACGACCGGCGTTTTGGATCGGGAAAATTCTGCGCGCAAATCATCCGTAATCTTATTGCCCATGTAGATGATGCCATCCACTTGTTTCGCAAGTAACGTATTCAACACTTGGATTTCTTTCTGGTCATTCTGATCAGAGTTCGCTAAAATAATGTTATACTTGTACATTGTAGCGATATCATCGATTCCGCGTGCTAGAGATGCAAAGAATAAGTTTGTGACATCAGGGACAATAACCCCTACAGTCGTTGTTTTCTTGCTTGCCAAACCACGGGCAACCGCATTCGGTCTGTAATCCAAACGTTCAATGACTTCCAATACCTTTTTTCTTGTGGATGGTTTCACGTTGGGATTACCATTCACTACGCGGGAAACAGTTGCCATGGAGACGTTTGCTTCGCGAGCCACATCGTAAATTGTAATCGTTTGTTTTTCCATTTATGTTGCTCCTTATCTGAATTGTTTTCAATTTTTTATTTTCCATTACTCAACATAATGTTGTAAATATTGATTATTTTACAAGCTTATAATGAATTTAACATTGTTTCACAAGATATGCAAGCGTTTTATAAAAGTTTTCATGAAAATTTCACATTGCATTATTCAAAAATAGAACCCTCATTATATGCTATAATACTAAAGAAAGGAAGGTGTCATATTAAAAATGCCTTTAAATCTAATTATCAATTTAATGAAAAAACAAGATGTAGATATCGTATTTCTCAATGATCCCAAAAACGTCTTTTATATTTCCTCTTACAGAAGCGATCCGCATGAGAGAGTTTTAGCGGCGGTTCTGTTCAAGGATGCTGCGCCCATCCTGTTTGTCCCTGCATTGGAAGAAAATGATGCGCGGAAGACTGCAGAGGGATTTGATGTAATCAGTTACATGGATACGCAAGATCCTTGGACAGTACTGGCAAACAATATTAAAGAACGTTATTCATCGCTGTCGGGCTGGTCCATCGAAAAGGACTTTTTGACTGTCGAGCGAATGGAGACGTTGCGGAAACATTTCCCGACAGCTACTTTCAACCACAACATAAGCACGGCACTTCAGAACATGCGCCTGATCAAATCCGAAAAAGAAATTACGTTCATGAAACAAGCAGGCTATTGGGCTGATGAAGCACTTAAAATAGGTGCTGGAACGCTGCGCGAGGGCATTAGCGAACTTGAAGTCGTTGCCGAAATTGAATATCAGCTTAAAAAAAGAGGCGTAGCCGAAATGAGCTTCACCACTATGGTGTTGTTCGGCGAAAACGCGGCTAGCCCCCATGGTGTTCCAGGCGATACCAAGCTCAAGAAAAACCAGTTTGTGCTGTTCGATTTGGGAACCATGCATGAAGGTTATGCAAGTGACGTGACACGCACGTTCTTCTTTGGTGAAGAACCCTCCGCGCAACAAAAACGAATCTACGAGTTGGTGTTGGCTGCCCATGATGAAGCCATGGCTGCAGTCCATCCCGGGATCAAAGCTGGTGATTTGGATGCTGTAGCGCGGACAATCATTACCGAAGCAGGCTACGGTCGCTACTTCAACCATCGCCTCGGACACGGATTGGGTCAAGGCGTTCATGAGTACCCTTCTATCATGGAAGGCAATGAAATGATCCTTACTGAGAATATGTGTTTTTCTATTGAACCCGGCATTTATATCGAAGGGGATATCGGCGTCAGAGTCGAAGATTGCGGTTATGTGACTGCGGATGGTTTTGAGCCCTTCACCAACACTCCAACCGATATAGGCGCATATTTGAAATTGATCGATTAGTTGATTGAATCAGTTTAGCAGTAGCGACCAACAAAACAGTGTGCAAAAAAAAACAGGCACCCGGCCTGTTTTTTTTGCGCATTCAGATGTCTTCCACGCTATCTTTTATTTCATCGATCTTTTCTTCAACTGCGACCTTTTTTTCTTCCGTTACGGCTGCAGCTTCCTCTTTGCCTTCTTCAGCGATGACAGAAGCAAATTCTTTCACATCAGTGGCTTTTTCTTTGATGTCGTCCTTAGCTTTCTTCAAGTCTTCACCGACATGTTTCGTTGTTTCAGAGAATTGTGTTTTGATTGAAGAAGTGGTGTCCTTCAAGTTAATTTTGATGTCTTCAGTGGTTTCTTTGGCGACATCCATGAACTCATTGCTCTTCTCCACAGCGATATCCGCGTAATCGCGCGCTGTGTCCAGAAGACTATTTACTTCCTCCGTGATGTCATCGCGTAGTTCTTTGCCTGGTTTAGGCGCAAACAGCAAAGCTGTAATGGCTGCAGCAGCCCCACCGATGATTGCCCCTAATACAAATCCGCCTTTATTTTTTGTCATAATCCTCAATCTCCTTTTTATTATTTATTGGTTGTCGCTTCAGTAAGTTTTGAACTTTGTATCCTTCGCTTCTTTCTTCGCTTGCCGTTGCCGGGCAATTGCCATCGCTGTCCGCCCAAGCTTTCCGACCGTGGAGGAACCTGATGTGCTTTTTACGCCTTTACCTCCACCTTTAAGTGATACCGCCAAATTTCTGGTAGATTGGTTCACATCAGAAACCGTCACTCCCAGGTCACCGATTGCGGTGAATAAAGGATCTGTCTTGCTGATTTTGCCGTTCAGGTCATCTACTAACGTATGCAAAAGCCAGCGCAGCTATCAGAGCTGCAATTTCACCATATCCCATTATTTGTACTCACTCCTTCTTGATTCATACGTACATCTGTCCAAGCATTGTATGAATTTTTATAAGATTTATACTATTTATAATAAAATGATACCATAGTCATTTGTGATATGCCATTGAAACCCCTTTAGATGATGGCGATTCCTCTGGAAAAAGATCCATCAGCTTCAGACATGCTTTCTTCATTGAACTACTCCCACCTATGCTTATGTTTAGAGGTGGGAGTCGTCTGGCGGAAAATGATAAAACATAATCCTATCTTCATTTTCATCAGCCGGGTAATTTGTTACAATGGAAACAGCTGTTCAGAAATGAGGGATTTTATGAATGATATAAGTATGCAAGACAGCAGCGCACTTGCGCAAGATTTGATAGAGGAGGTGGTGACGAATCCAAATATTTTCGTCAAATGGTGGAACAGCATCGCTTGGGAAGAGATTGTGGGCTTATTCATTTCGAAAGGCATTACCTTGCTTTTTTTGCTTCTCATATTTTTCGCTTTGCAACGGCTATCCAGCTACGTTTTGCACCGTACTTTCGAAAAACAGATATTGACCAAACACATCACCCAGAATCGTGCCACCACGATCTATAAAATAGCCGAAAATGGTTTGCGTTATCTTTTGTTCTTCTTTTTGATTTATGGAGTCCTCTCCGTATTGGGTGTGCCGATTGCTACGCTCATTGCCGGTGCCGGTCTTGCGGGCCTTGCGATCGGGCTCGGCGCGCAACAATTCATCAATGATATTGTCAATGGTTTCTTCATCATCCTGGAGTCCCAATTTGATGTCGGCGATCACGTTGTCATCGGCGGAATCGATGGCACAGTCGTGAACGTAGGGCTACGGACGACACAAATCAAGAGTTTTGATGGGACTTTGCATTTCTTGCCGAACCACACCATCACCACCATAAGCAATCTGTCCCGCAATGATATGCGGGCAATGATCGATATCCTGTTGTATCCGGATACTGATTTCAAAACGGTCAATCAGGTCATCCAGACCGTCAACGACCGGCTTGTGCCGGAGCATCCGGAAATCGTCAAAGGTCCGAATGTCATTGGCATCACCGACAAAGGCAACGGCCAGCTTGCCTATCGGGTCACCTTCTATACGTTGAATGGCCAACAGTACAACATCCAAAATCTGTTCTTGGGAAGTTACCGTTCCGCATTGTTGGAAGCCGGCATCCAGATTCCGGCTATGCCATACACCGCCCCGAAAGCATAAGTATATTAAAAAAGTGTTCCGCCTCCAAATCGTTTGGAGGCGGAACACTTTTTGTTTTTTTGGGGTGAGGCGTGGAGCAAACAGCCGATTTCTATCTTTCGGATGCCACTTCTTCCTTCTCTTCGATTTTCTCAAATTTATAGATGCGGTGGATGCCGTGCACCAGGTGGTTCACTCTCGTCAGAATCTCTTTACGCGTAATGATGCCGATAAATTTGCCATCATCTTCGGTGACGCACAGGAAATTATGGTCGATCAGATGATTCAAAATATCCTCAAGGTCTGTCCATGGACGTATGGTCTGTACATTGCGGTCCATCACCTCTTCCACCGTGAGCATCTCCATCTTGTCATAGCGGATCGCATCGATTTCCGTGATCGCTTTGATGATCATCGGTATGGAAATCAGGCCCTTGATGCGGGACTTGGAATCCAGAACGGGGATGACGGAATACTTCACTTGGGAAAGCACCAGAAACGCATGGTTCAAGTTATTCGAACAATGCACATTAGCGACGTTTTCGCCATGGATCATCAGATCCCCGCATGCGTCATTGTCCAACAGTAAACCGGCTACTTCGCTACTAATCATTACTATTTCCTCCTAAAAGGTATCCATCTGGAGTTTATGCCGGTGGAAACACCTTCATTGCATGTGATCAAAAAATTTGAAATTGTTTTTTCAAGTGGGTCAGTTCCTGATGGCGGTCATTGTAATAGGTTACTGTGACGGATTGTTCGTCCAATGTGACGATGCAATAAGTTTTTTCCATCAGTGTGCCCCGCGGCTGACTGATACTCCCCGGATTGATGAACAGGATGCCGTCCTCCTGCTCCGCTTTGGCGATATGGGTATGTCCATAAAACACCAGAGAGGCAGCCGCTAGCTTGGCTTCGCGTTTCAACTCGGCAACGGAGTTTCTGACAGCATGACGATGTCCATGGACAACCAGCACAGTCCGGTTATCGGCCTGGAATCGGTATTCGTCATTCATTTGATAGTCATAATCGCAATTTCCCATCACCGTTGACATGATCCCCCAGATCAGATCGGAACTGCTCAATTCCGAATCACCGCAGTGCACGAAATGATCAACTTGATTTGTATAACGTAAAGCCAAATCGTTCAGGATATCTTTTTCCCCGTGGCTATCACTGACTGCAAGTATCTTTACCATCTAATCTGCTTCCTTTTCCAGCCAGGCAGCCCAACTTTTCTCCAGATTTTTCAGGGCTTTTGCGCGGTGGCTGATTTGATTTTTTTCAATATCGCTCAATTCCGCCATCGTCTTGCCAAATTGCGGCAAATAGAACAACGGATCATATCCGAAACCATTGTCTCCGCTTGGGAACTCCGCGATTTCACCCTCGATATCCCCTTCGACAACCAGACTTTCCCGTTCCGGATGGGCTAACACCAAGGTACAATGGAAATGCGCCTTCCGGGATGGGTTTTCCTGGGATCCAAGCATTGCAAGTACTTTCGCATTATTGGCGGCATCGCTTTTCGTTCCACCTGCGAAACGGGCAGAAAACACACCCGGTTGACCATCCAATGCATCTATGCAGATGCCCGAATCGTCCGCCAAGACTGTCATACCAAGCAATCCGGCTATCGTCTCAGCTTTCTTGCGTGCATTGGCCTCGAACGTATAGCCAGTTTCCTCCACATCCTCTATTTCCGGATAGTCCAATAAGGTCACTACTTCGTAGCCTTTCGGTTCAAACAGCAAGGCGAAATCCCTGGCTTTTCCCGGATTTTTTGTCGCTATCACAATCTTCTTTTTTTCAGTTGCGTTCATTGTATCCCTCATTTCTCAATCATTACTGATCAAATTGACCAGATCGACTTTTTCGATTTTAAAATTGCTTTGGCCGAGCCAATTTTCTGCAATATCCGAAAAAAGTTTGGGCGAACCCGTCGTATAAAAAACGTATTCGGAGGCTTCCTTATTATGTGAGCTTTCCGCCAAGTGGAAATAATCCAATAAGGTACTCACTTCGGAAACTGTTTCAGCCCCTGAATCGATCAGGGTCACGCTAGGCCCCATCACATTTTGGATGAGCGGCGTCAAAAGCGGATAATGCGTGCACCCCAGAATCAAGGTATCAATCGATTCTTTCAGCAAGGGTTTCAGCGTTTCCGCCACCACTTTTTTGGCGATCGATCCATTGTACTGGTTGCTCTCCACTAGAGGCACGAATTTGGGACAGCTCATGCTGATGACCGAAATGTCCTTGTCTTTGTCCTTGATCGTTTTCTTGTAGACATCACTGTTGATGGTGCCTTTTGTACCAATTACGGCAATGCGTTCATTTTTTGAATGTTTGATGGCTGCGCGACTCCCAGGGTTGATGACACCTACCACCGGAATGTCCACCCGCTCCCGGATGATGTCCAAGGCAGCGGCTGTCGCTGTGTTACAGGCAATCACCAGCATTTTGATATCTTTCTTCAGCAGAAACTGGGTCATTTCCCACGTGTATTGAATCACTTCTTCTTTGGGCCTTGGTCCATAGGGGCATCTGGCGGAATCCCCCAGATAATAAATGGATTCATTGGGAAGCTGTTTCATCGCTTGTTTCACAACCGTCAAGCCGCCGACGCCAGAGTCAATAAAACCGATTGCTTTTTTGCTCATGCAGTTACTTCCTTTATTTGTTTTCGTATCTCTATTTTACCTTAAGATGCACGAATTTGGTGAAAATGAGGCAAATTTCATGTGAACTTGCTTTACTTTTGCGGAAAATGTGACTTCTTTTCCCAAGCCCACTGGCGCTTATTGGCGGTTCCAAAATATATGTGCTACAATGGTCTCAATTTCAGGACGGTTTTTTGTTTGTCCTTCTGAAGCACCCACCGCTGAGGAGGATGCGAACCAGGAAAAGGAGTGGAAGTCAGATGAATCACCAATTGATCGTAACCGTAGTCGATAAAGGATTGATCGACCGCGTCTTCGAAAACGCGCGCTGCGAAGAAGCCTATTGCGGAACAATCGTTGCCGGCCGTGGATCCGGTATGCACGAGAACAAAAAATTGTTTAATTTGGCTTTGGAACCGGAAAAGGAGATTCTGCTGGTTTTGGCCCAGGAACAGCATTCCAAAAAAATCATCAACCAAATCGAGGAAGCGGGAAACATCACCGCTCCCGGGAACGGAATCCTTTTTGGACTTAACATCAAAAGAGTGCACGGAATCCAGTGAAATCCACAAACGAAACTCGTTATACCGCTATTCGCGTTATAACGAGTTTTCATTTTTCGTATGGATGGAGCAGCGTCTTTAACCGTTCAGCAAACGACGTTGTTCCTCTTCTTTTTTCCAGTCCGAAATATATTTGAAGACCGGAATCAACAGCAAAATCAGACCCAAAGCTTTTTTGGCAGTCCACATAAACATCTTCCTTTCTGATTGCATATTGGATTTCTTACCCCTATTATGCCTGATTCAAACGGAAAACGCCATTGATAGGCATTGCCTGAAAATAGGCTCTATCCTCTTATTAAAATACGTGTATAATGAAGTGTACATTTAAGGGGGGAAATCCATTGAATCCTGAAAACGAAAATGCCCGTATTATCGATAATGAACATTTTTCCTATTTATTGATAAGGGATTACCTTCTGGGAAACATCCTCGGCGAACATACCGACGAAATATTGTATTGGGCCGGAAAAGATTTGGCGCGGCAATTCCCATTAAAAAGTCAGGAAGATCTGTATGAAGCGATGATCTATTGCGGTTTCGGGAAATTGGAACTGCTCAAAAAAGAAAAAAATGCGCAACAATATCGGTTGGAAAGCGATCTGGTTACCATCCGCACCCAAAACGAGCAGGCATCCTTCCAGCTGGAAGCCGGATTTTTGGCCCAGCAGATTCAGATGACGACCGGCCTTCCCTGTGAGGCAAAGACGGAGATAACAATCGGAAAAGACAAGAAAAAAGAAGTCATCATCACGCTGTTCATTGAGTGATCCTGAACGCAGAAACAGTCCGGTGATTCGCTGCCGGGCTGTTTCTGCGTTTTTTTGGTGAAGGCATAATCGGTTTTTTGTGCTTTCTCCGGATGAAGCAATCCTGGCCGAAGTTGGACCACTAAGCGCGCCTCCTCCGGCGGACTGTCCTTCGCCTATAACGTATCCTAAAATAACATCCAAACAAAAAAAGTTGCCGCTAATCCTGAAACGGCTACGGCAACTCTATCCTAATGTTTAGATATATTTTTCAAGCGTTTCTTCAAGCATCTCTTTTGCGTGATAGCCGACTAATTTTTCCACAACATGGCCATCTTTTTTGATCAACAACGTCGGGATACCCATGATGCCGAATTGGCTTGGTGTTTGCGGATTAGCATCCACATCCATTTTTCCAAAATTCACTTTGTCGCCGATTTCTGTGTCCAATTCATCGATGATCGGTGATTGCATGCGGCAAGGTCCGCACCAAGTTGCCCAGAAATCCACTAGAACAACCCCATTTTTTGTTTCTGTTTCAAAATTTTCATCTGTTAATATTTTTACCATTGTAATTTGCTCCCTTCACTATTCATCTTTATGTTCCAATTATAGCAGAGGTTTTGCTCAGTACCAATCAATCTGCTCAGCCTCGGAATGTTACGATTGTCGCACCATTTCCGCCTGCGTTCACCGGTGCATACTCGTAGGACAGCACTTGCGGGTGACGCTTCAGCAAATCACCTACCCCTTTACGGAGCGCGCCCGTGCCTTTTCCGTGTACGATTGTTACCTGAGGATACCCAGCCAATAAAGCAGCGTCCAAATACTGATCGACTTCAGCCAAGGCTTCTTCGTAACGTTGGCCTCTGAGGTCGAGCTGCGTCGCTACATGACTGGATGAAGCCGATTTGACAGTGGCGATCTGCCTTTGCCTTCTTTGTTGTTGCGGCTCTTCTTTGATCAATCTCAGATCCGATTCCGGCAACTTCATCTTCATGATCCCCATCTGTACGACCCATTCACCGTTGCCCTTTTTCTCGACAAGCGTCCCACGCTGGCCATACGTCTCCGTCATGACCTCATCACCCGGCTTCAACATCTTTTTCTCTTTTGCTTTGCGCAGCACTTTGTTTTTTACCAAAGACTCCTCTTGGCGCAGATCATTGAATTGCTTGCGCAAATCGATCAGTTCGTGCTCTTTGATGCTGCCGGAATTCCCCATGTTCAGCTGCATTTCACGGATTTCCTGCAAGAGGAATTCTGCCTCTTCTTTCGCCGTGTCAACCAACTTATTGGCTTCTTTTTTAGCATCTTCAAGAACTTTTTCCTTGTTGGTTTCCAGTTTTTCATTTGCTCGCTTCAGGTCCGCCAACAGTTTATCGGATTCTTCCAACTGCGCTTGGAGTTGCATGGATTCTTTTTCGGTGACGCGTCGCTTCTGTTCCAGATCCGCAATCATCTCGTTCAGATTTTGGCTGTCAACGTCAATGAAACTGCGTGCCTGATCGATGATGCTAGGGTTCAGTCCGAGTCGCTTCGAAATATCGAAGGCATTGCTTCGTCCGGGAACGCCTATCTGCAAACGATAGGTTGGAGCCAACGTTTCTCCATTGAATTCCATGCTGGCATTGATCGTTCCCGAGCGATTGTATCCGTAGGCCTTCAGTTCGGGATAATGCGTGGTGGCCATGACATAGCTGCCGATGCCGCCGATATAGTCCAAAATCGAGATGGCCAGAGACGCTCCCTCTTGAGGATCTGTACCGGAGCCCAACTCATCCAGAAGCACCAGACTCTTCTCGTCAATCTGATTAAGGATCGAGACGATGTTGGTCATATGCGAGGAGAACGTACTCAGGCTCTGTTCGATCGACTGCTCATCTCCAATGTCAGCAAAAATTTCCGTGAAAATACCGATTTGGCTATCCTCATCCGCCGGTATCTGAAGCCCGGATTGGCCCATCATTTGGATAATCCCGAGTGTTTTCAGCATAATCGTCTTTCCTCCGGTATTCGGCCCGGTAATGACGATCGCCTGATAGGCTTCGCCGAGGATCAGATCGTTCGCGACAACATCATCTTGATCGATGAGCGGGTGTCTGGCTTTCCAGATGGCGATGTGGTTTTCTTTGCTGATGATCGGGCGAGTCGCTTTCAGTGAATCCGCATAACGCGCTTTTGCGTTGATGAAATCCAAAGTCGCCAGTACCTCGCTGTTTCCGTATAATTCCTGCGTGAAAGGCTCGATTTCCATCGATAATTCGTACAGAATCCGTTCGATTTCTGCTTTCTCTTGGGCAGCCAATTGACGCAGATGATTGTTCAGATCCAGGATGGCTTGCGGTTCGACATAAAGGGTCTGGCCTGTCGAACTTTGGTCATGGACAATGCCGCCGAATTGGTTGCGGTATTCGACTTTGACCGGAATCACAAAACGGTCATTGCGGATGGTGATGATAGCGTCACTGAGATAGGACGCTTTGTTCCCTCTGATGATGTCATCCAGTTTGGTGCGGATGTTCTGTTCGCCCTGTTTGATTCCTGTACGGATCCCTTTCAAAGCAGGCGAAGCATCGTTCTGGATCGTACCATCCTCATGCACGGTCGCTTGGATCCTTCTGGTGATTTCGGGCAAGACGACCAATCTGTCAACCAGTTCATCTAGGACATAAAAGGGAATCTCGTTGTCTTCGAACCACTGGAAGAACTGGATAATTTCTCTTGTCGTTGACAACACGCGGCCGATTTCAGCGATTTCTTTGCCGTTCAAGGTGCCGCCTATCTCAAGACGCTTCAGATGGCTGCGGATGGACTTCAGCCTCGGCATCGGAATCCCGCCTTTCAGGCGCAACACTTTTCTGCCGTCTTCTGTTTCATTCTGCAGAGCAACGACTTTTTCAGGATCAGTTTCGGGAAATAACGCCTGAACCATATCTTTCCCTTGATCGGTTGCCGCAAAATTTTGGAGTTGTTGTTTTATCTTTTCAAACTCTAATGTCTTGCTTATTTTATTATTCATTATACTCTCCTAAAAAGTGCTTCTTCAAAAAAACGGGACAATATAGTACACTATACAGTCCCTTCCGTTTATTTAACCTTGCGCTACTGAATGATGCCGATCCACCAATCGTAGATTAACCGCGAAAAGTAAGGCGTTTCGGACACCATCCAAGCCGCGAGTTCGCTATCGGCATACAGTTGTTGGATGAAATCCAACGGAATCATGGATGCGAGCGTCAAGAGCAGGAAAATCCCGATGTAGTGCATCAGGAATCCGAGTACACCGCCTCCCAGCTGGTTCAGCTGTTTGATGATCGGAAAAAATGCCAATGAGTTCAGCATGCTCCCGACAAATCGCGTAACCAGCCAGCCAGCGAACAGCAACAGGATGAATGCCAAGCCGTTATAGAACGCCTGATCAAGGACGAAGGATACCTGTTCAGAGTAAAAAATCAATTCTTTACCGAACTCGACGGACGGGTACGGGACCAGCAGATCGATTTTTTCGGCGATGACGGTATAATATTCTCTGGCGACCAAGAAAGAAATGAAATACCCTACGGTGTAGACAACCTGCAGAATAAGACCTCTTCTGACGCCTGTATAGATGCCCCACAATAAAGCGAGCACTATGATCAACGTAAGCATTTTTTCACCTGATTTCTACAGTCTTTTTACTATTTTTTTACATCGTGCTCTTTATTTTTGGCGTAAGGCGGAATGGCTTTTTCAGCATTCTTGTTGACACCTAAAGCCGAACGCACTTGATTTCTGTGCTGAGCCCGTTTCAACGTCGCCTCGGAAGCAGTAGTCGTCTTCGTCAATTTTGAATTTGATTTCCGGGCCGGAAGTTCATTTGCTTCGCGGGCAGCTTGCTGCAGTTCGCTTATGGTTGCGGGCATAGAATGAACAGTTTGGCTCACTTTATCGCGCTTTTCACTAGCTAAGGCTGCCGCTGACTTCTTTTCCGCTGCAACGTCAGTAACAGGAATAGCCTCATTTTTTTGTTCGACGTCGGCAACCGCTTGGGGCTGGAGTTCTTCAGCTGAATTTTGATTGGGCTCGGTTTGCTCCCTTTTCTCGACAGAAGCAGCAGCTGCAACGTTTTTGCTTTCCTGCAAAGCCTTCTCCAACATCTCCACTTTCAGCAAAAGCTCTTCCACTTCCAATTGCTTCGTGATATGATCGGATATGGCGTTCACAGCCACGAGAATGCCGCGCTCCTCACGACCAAGGGCCGGAGCGGCCTCTTTTATCTGCTCCAACTGCGCATTGACCAATTCCGATACCGCAGTCAAATGCTCAGGTGCTTTATTTCCCACAATCGTATAGGTCTTACCTGCTATGATTGTTTTGAATCTTCTCTTTTGTTCTGTCATATTCAATGACCTCCATTAAAAAACTGTCTAGTACATTTTAACATAAATCCGACGAATTGCAGTATAAACCTCTCCATGTTTCCAATCCTGTTCTTTTCCCCAGATTGGCTCCCCCAGCTCTGCTGCAATTCCCCATGAAGAACTGCGCCTCCTGTGATAGAATAAAGGATGCTACCCTCAGTAATCTGAATAAAAAAATTAAATTGAGCAAGGATGAGAATATGTCAAATGCTGTATTGAAAGTAACGACGGACCAACTGAAAAAAATGGCCGTCTTTTATCAGGATTATGTTGTGAAACCAGTGCCGCACAGCCTTTTCACGGCCAAAAAAAACCAGACCACCATCACCGGCTACAATTCCGGAAAAGTACTGTTCCAAGGCCAAAACGCCGAAAATGAAGCCGCGCTGTGGCAACCATCCTATGAGCGGACCGGAGCTGTTAACCCTCCTGCCGCAAAAAAAGAAGTGAAAAAAGAGATTGCCAGCAAAGCCGGACTGCCTGCTGGCTTTTCCGAATGGTCCGTCATCGGCAGCGACGAAGTCGGCAACGGCAGCTATTTCGGACCATTGACAGTCTGTGCCGTCTACGCCTCCGCCGAACAATTGCCGTTGCTGAAAAAGTTGGGCGTCCAGGACTCAAAGGCGCTGACGGATGCCCGCATTATGGCCATCGCAAAGCAGTTATTGCAGCAGGTACCGCACAGCGTCATCAACTTGATGCCCGAAAAATACAATGAGATCCAACCGACGATGTCCCAAGGGAAAATGAAGGCATTGCTGCATAACCAGGTCCTCAATCACTTGTTGAAGAAAATAGCTCCGGAAAAACCCAAAGCGATCCTGATCGATCAGTTTGAGTTGCCTTCGACTTATTTCAAGCATATTTCCGACCAAAAAGTGCAGGTGAAGGAGAATCTCCATTTCCAGACAAAAGGCGAATCCCACCACCTGGCAGTCGCAGCGGCTTCCATCATTGCACGCTATTATTTCCTCAAAACCTTGGCTGAGATGACGGAAGCTTCCGGTTATCCGATTCCTTCAGGCGCCGGCGCGAACGTAGACCTGGTCGCTGCAGAAATGTACCGAGAAGGCGGCTTGGAACTGCTCGACAAATACACGAAGCTTCACTTCGCCAATACCCAAAAAGCGATCCGACTGGCAAACAGATAACTAGACGGCGTGACATGCAGTATATGCGGTATATCTGGCTCCGTTCTCCGGCGAGCGGATGCTTCGTCGAAGTACGGACCACATTCCGCACGAGTTCTCCGATGTGGACAGCTTCGTCGGCGTTCACACCAGAAATTCCCGCTGCCCCCCGGTGAACGCTCCACTAGCCGGAGCTGGGAGCTTGTCTCCGAAGCCAGCATACAATTACTTGGCTCAACACCACATATTAGCACCATAAAACAAAGAGTGGACTGCCTCATCACGAGACGGTCCACTCTTTGTTTATGCATTATTCTTCTTTATTAACGGATTGCAGCTCCGCATTCGGTTTCCAATGCTGCGACCAACTTGGCGAATGCTTTGTTGATGTCTTCATCGACAAGCGTCGCTTCTGGATTCAGGAATGACATGGAGTAAGCCACCGATTTCTTACCGTCCTCGATGCCTTTGCCTTGATAGATGTCGAAAAGATGGACTTCCTTCAGGAATTTACCGCCGTTAGCTTTAATCGTACTGACGATCTGTTGATGTGTGAC
>JASKKA010000027.1 GCA_030153215.1 Trichococcus sp. | reverse complement strand
GCAACTTATCCTGTACAGTACGCGACCGGGATTCAGCTGGTCATCAATCAAGCGAAAGCAGACCAATTAGGTATCACGATCCCTGATGATATTGCGCAGAACGCAATCTTTGTAGGAGAAGGAGAGTAGACTGAATGAATATGATTATTTCCGCCGTCTCCCAAGGGTTGCTTTGGAGTATTCTGGCACTGGGTTTATTTGTGAGTTTCCGTATTTTGGATTTGGCCGACATGACTACCGAGGGTGCATTTCCCCTCGGTGCAGCTGTGGCTGTACAAGCCATCACACTAGGAGCCAATCCGTATATTGCCATCATTTTTGCCATCATTGCCGGTAGCTCAGCCGGACTGATCACTGGTTTTTTGATCACAAAATTGCAGATCCCAAGTCTTTTGGCAGGTATTTTGACGATGACTGGCCTCTATTCCATCAATTTGCGTGTGATGGGTAGGGCAAACATCAGTCTTTTGGGCAAGGATACGATCTTCACAGTTTTCAAAGACATGAATCTTCCTAGACATTTTGACACAATTACGTTGGGTTTATTGGTAGTCATGCTGATCATCGGCCTGTATGTCATCTTTTTCAAGACGGAATTCGGGCAAGCAGTCATCGCGACAGGTGACAACGAAGCAATGGCCCGTTCGTTGGGGATTTCCACAAATACTATGAAAATCGTCGGCTTGATGATTTCGAATGGCATCGTCGCCTTGGCGGGATCCATCATCGCACAAGACAATGGCTACGCGGACATCAGCATGGGTATCGGTACGATCGTTATCGGTCTGGCGTCTATCATCATCGGTGAAGTATTGTTCACGAATGTCTCCTTCAAAATGCGTTTGGTTTGCTTGATGTTAGGGTCAGTCCTGTACCGCCTGATCATGGTGATGGTTTTGGAAGCCGGTATGAACCCGAATGACTTTAAATTGATCTCAGCTGTACTGTTGACCTTCTTCTTGGCGTTGCCGAAAATCAAGGAAACCTACTACATGTACTCATTGCGAAAGAAGGTGAAACGAAATGACTAATCAAGAAGCGATGTTGACGATGTCACATGTCTCCAAAACGTTCTACCCTGGATCACCCAACCAGGTCAATGCACTTCAGGATGTCAATCTGACGGTCAGAAAAGGCGATTTCATCACTTTGGTCGGAGGGAATGGAGCCGGTAAATCCACTTTATTGAATGCCATTTCCGGAAACTTCCTGCCTGATACTGGAGATATCATCGTAAACGGACAAAACGTAACATTCCTTAAGGAAGATAAACGTGCGCCTTACATCAGCCGGGTCTTCCAGGATCCCAAAATGGGGACTGCCCCAAGGATGACGGTGCAGGAAAACCTATCCTTGGCGTACCGCAGAGGCCAAAAACGGACGCTGCGTTTCGGGACTTCGC
This sequence comes from Trichococcus sp., assembly GCA_030153215.1. Lineage (GTDB taxonomy): Bacteria > Bacillota > Bacilli > Lactobacillales > Aerococcaceae > Trichococcus. Next base: position 10,243 of record JASKKA010000027.1, on the reverse strand, counting down.
ATGAAGAAAAAGCATTCTTCAAAGAGGAACTGAAAAAACTGGGCTTAGGCCTGGAGAACCGGATGGGCTCTGATATCGGGCTGTTATCGGGTGGCCAGAGACAAGCCATCGCTCTGTTGATGGCAACAATGAAAAGACCGGACATCCTGCTTTTGGACGAACATACAGCAGCGTTGGATCCGAAAACGGCTAAATTGGTCCTCGAATTGACGAATCAACAAGTCATCGAAAATAACCTGACTAGCATCATGATCACCCATAACCTGCAGGACGCAATCCAATACGGCAATCGCATGCTGGTGCTGCATCACGGTCAAATCATGAAGGATTACGATGCTGAAATGAAAAAGTCCCTGACGCCTGAAAAAATATTTGCTGAACTTCAGGAACTATCCATCAAAGACATCTTGGTCTGACAGAAAGGCAGTGATTTTTATGTGGCATCCGGGAGATGCGATCGGCTTCATCAGCTGTTCGAACGGATTGACGAATAATGATTGCGCGTTGGAATTGGTTTCGTCCCTCAGCCGGAAACTCAAGAACGACTTTGGCCTTGAGACCGTGCTGGGTGACGTCCTTTTTCTGGATGAAGAGACACAGCAAACCAAGGCCCCTGCATCCCGTGCAGGGGCCTTGATGTCCCTTTATTCGGATGCGCGCGTGAAGGCAATCTTTGATTTATCAGGCGGAGACTTAGCCAACGAAATATTGCCCTATCTTGATTTTGAAATCATCAAAAAGAACCCCAAACCTTACTACGGCTACAGCGATAATACGGTAATTGTGAATGCCATCCAGGCTAAAACCGGTATGCAGAATATCCTTTATAACCCAAAAGTGCTTGTGAGTCAGGAGGAAGTCTTTCAGGCTCGAGCTTTCAGTGATGTGTTCAAGCAGATTGATGCCGACTGGACTGAAACGTTCAGAATCGGCGAAAATTTCTCGTCTGGGCAATTTTCGGCTGTTTTTGCCGGTGGGAATCTGCGTTGCTTCCTGAAGCTGGCTGGGACCCCTTTTTGGCCCGAATTGGAAAATAAAGTGCTGGTCCTCGAATCGGCAGGAGGCAAATACGAAGCAATGTGCAGCGGGTTGGCGCAACTGGAGCAATTAGGAGCCTTCGGAAAAATCAATGGCATGCTGATTGGGCAATTTACGCAAATCGCGTTGGACGGGAAGAGGGCTGCTTTTCTGGCAGTTTGCCGGGACTACGCTGCGAGGCACGGGTTCCCGGTTTGGGAAACGGACTTCATTGGCCATGATGACCGTTCCAAACCAATCCGCATCGGCTGAGGAGACTGTGTCCTGTCCCTGATCGAGAAAAAAACAGCATCCACCAGGCCAGCATTGACAAAAGCGTCTGTGCGCGTTATTATTTTAGCAACAGAATGAATTTCCTTTAACGAGAGTCCAGAGAGACTACTAAGGAGCATATCAGGCGTACTGCGCCTTCATCATGACTTTATGCCCATTGCCTCTTTGACCATGGGCTTTTTTTCTGGAGATTTATCCTAATGCACAATTTAATAGCGAATGTGAGACTTTAAGGGGGTCCTGTGAGGCCCGCAAGGTCACTAGATGGCCGCTCTGTATCCGGGAGCGGCTGGCCTAGAACCTGAAGAGCTTACAAATTCTTCGGGTTCTTTTTGCCTCCATTCACAAAAAAACTAATTGGAGGGCTTTAAAATGATGCAGACAACAAATCAGATCGCATTAAAAAACTTTGTAAGTATCGAGGAACTCACGAATCTGGAAATCATGTCGCTGATCCTGCGTGCATCCGAATTCAAAAACGGCATCCAACCGGAAAGAGATTTGACTGCGGGCACATACGCTGCGAACTTATTCTTCGAGAACAGCACGCGCACGCACAAAAGCTTCGAGATGGCGGAACACAAATTGGGGATGCAAGTCATCAGTTTTGACACTTCGACAAGCAGCATCAGCAAAGGCGAAACCTTATACGATACAGTCCTGACCTTATCGGCGATCGGCGTGGATGTGGTCGTTATCCGTCACAGCGCAGAAGCCTATTACAAAGAATTAATCGAAAGCCCGGGAATTACCGCGTCCATCGTGAATGGCGGAGATGGTGCCGGTCAGCATCCGAGCCAGTGCCTGCTTGACTTATTGACGATCTACGAAGAGTTCCATACGTTCAGCGGAGTGAAGGTGGCCATCTGCGGCGACTTGTCGCACTCGCGCGTCGCCAAAACAAATATGCAGATGCTGCAACGTTTAGGAGCGACCATCTATTTCACGGGCCCTAAAGAGTGGTATGATCCAACTTTCGATCAATACGGTACGCACATGGAAATTGATGACATCATCGGTGAGGTCGATGTTATGATGCTGCTCCGCGTCCAAACAGAACGCCATGGCGGCAAAGCGATGCGCTATACAAAAGCAGAGTATCTCGATCAATTCGGGCTGACGGTTGCAAGGGAAGCTCGCATGAAGGAATCAGCCATCATCATGCATCCTGCACCTGTCAACCGCGATGTGGAATTGGCGGACAGCCTAGTGGAATGTGGCCGCTCGCGGATCGTGACGCAAATGAAAAATGGCGTCTTTGCCAGAATGGCCATATTGGAAGCCATCGTAAACGGAAGAAAAGAAGCAAACGTTTAATCATCACATTCAACCAGTGGAGGGATAACATGTCAGTTTGGATAAAAAATGCGAAAATGTTGGGTCAAAAAGAGGAACTTATTCCTGTAGAGATATACATAAAAGACGAGAAGATCGCCGCAATCGGTCGGGATCTGCAGGGAACGGCTGAAGATGCGACTATCATCGATGCCAATGGCGGTCTCGTCACTCCCGGATTGGTAGATGTGCACGTGCATTTGCGTGAACCAGGCTTCACCTATAAGGAAACAATCGAAACCGGAACACAGGCAGCCGCTCGCGGAGGCTTCACGACGGTCTGCGCGATGCCTAACCTGAATCCTGTACCGGATACGGCAGATAAATTCGCTGCTATCCAAAAGCTGATCAAAGACACTGCAGTCATCAAAGTAAAACAGTATGCGCCAATCACGGAGAACTTGCGCAGTGATGTGCTGACCGATCAGAAGCAATTGTTGGCAGCCGGCGCTTTCGCCTTCACCAACGACGGTGTCGGTGTCCAGACTGCCGGAACGATGTATTTGGCGATGCAGGAAGCTGCCAAGAACAACGCTGCGCTTGTTGCGCATACTGAGGATGACTCCCTGTTGTTCGGAGGCGTCATGCACAAAGGCACCCGTTCCGATGAATTGGATTTGCCGGGAATCCTGAGCGTGACTGAATCGACGCAAATCGCCCGCGACGTACTTTTGGCGGAAACGACAGGTTGCCATTACCATGTCTGCCACGTTTCCACGAAAGAAAGCGTACGCGTCATCCGCGATGCCAAACGTGCTGGTATCCATGTCACTGCTGAAGTTGCACCGCACCACCTGATTTTGGTGGATGGTTCGATCCCCTCGGATACAGCCATCTACAAAATGAACCCGCCATTGCGCGGAGCGGAAGATCGCGCTGCACTTATCGAAGGTCTGCTGGATGGCACAATCGACTGCATCGCAACCGATCACGCACCGCATGGCGAAGAGGAAAAGCAAGGCGGCATGGTCGGCGCTCCATTCGGCATCGTCGGCATCGAGACTGCTTTCCAATTGCTGTATTCCAACTTCGTGTTGGGTGGAGTCTTCACCTTGAAACAACTGGTCGATTGGATGACCGTTAAGCCTGCAGCACTGTTCGGAATGGAATCCGGTACGCTGGATATCGGCGCGCAAGCGGATATCGCCATATTCGATCTGGAGAACGAATATGAAATCCGCAGCGAGGACTTCCTTTCGAAAGCGACAAATACACCGTTCACCGGTTGGAAAGTCAAAGGCGAAACGCTTTATACATTAGTGGATGGCAAAGTCGTCTACTCTAAATAAACACACACCCCGGAGTGAGCAGCGAATTGCAATTCGCTGCTTATTTCTATATAATGACTAGGCAGAATAATGAATGGATAGGTGAATAAATTGACGAAACACTTAAAGAACATGTTATTGGTCATCGTTGCGGTCACCATAACCGCTGTCGGTGCGAGCTTCACAGTGAAAGCCAACGTCGGCGTGGGTGCTTACGAAGCCCTTAACATGAGCATCAATCAACTTTCCGGCATCAAAATCGGAACCCTGGCAATCTTACTGAATATCACATGCGTAGTGATTCAATGGCTTTTGATGAAAAAAGATTTTTCGGTCAGACAATTGTTTCAGATTCCTGTCACATTGATTCTTGGGCAAGTGATGAATCTGATGCTGTATACGGTCTTTTCCGGCTTGACGATTGATCAGTATTGGGTGAAGATCGCCATGGTCATTTTAGGGGGCATCATTGCCGCGATTGGCGTCGGATCGATGATGGCTTTGAATTACATCAATATGCCGTTGGAGGGCGCTTGTATGGCCTTCAGTAACCGTTTTGGCTTAAACTTTGGAAAAGTTCGCCAAATGGTTGATGTATTGTTGATAGCAGCCGCTTTGCTGATCACATTCTCCACAGACACAGCCATAACCGTTCGGGAAGGCACCATCATCAGCATGTTTTTCTTCCCGCCGAGCATGAATTTCGTTTATGAGAAAATCAAAGCTTCGGCCGTCGCACAGGAACTTTCCATTGATCTGGACTGATTCATTTTGTCGAAAAACACTAGATATGGTTTGTATTCCGATAAATAATACTGTATGATGTACCCATAAGCTTTTTCCGAAAAGAATATTTATCGGATAACCATTGGAGGGAACCATCATGTCTGACAAGAATGTTACAGTATACACGAAACCGAATTGCATGCAGTGCAATTTCACAAAGAAATTTTTGGATGATAACAGCATCCGTTATGAAATCAAAGACATCCAGGAATCCGAAGCAGCCTTGGCTGAAGTCAAAGAATTGGGTTTCCAATCTTTACCGGTAGTCGTTTTTGACGGCGTCGAGCCATTTTTTGGTTTCCGACCGGATTTGCTTGAACAGTTGATCACGGCCTAGAAGTCGCCATCCGAACAGCACCAGATTTCCCTTCAGGGGATATCTGGTGCTGTTTTTTTCAGCTAAAATCGCTAAGTCATGGTAAGATAGAGACAAGAAAAAACAACAACTGCGTCAAGAAAGGGGACCAATTTCAATGACAAATTCGTTATACCACACAGAGATCATCAATGCTGAGGGCTTGAACGGATTAGCTACAGTTTCGAATGGAACTTCCTTACGTACATCCGATCCACTGAAAGATTTGCCCGGCTTCAACCCGGAACAATTATTCGGCCTCTCCTGGTCGACCTGTTTAAATGCGACAATCGAAGCACTTCTGAAGGCAAGAGGAGCAAAAGCGCGCAGCAAGGTAGAGGCACATGTCGATTTCTGCCGTGAAGTAGACGGTAAAGGCTACTATTTTGATCTCAAGGCCTTTATTTCAGTTGAGGGCATGACATTGGCGGACGCTGAGAAGCTTGCGCAATCGGCCCACAAGCGCTGTCCAGTTTCCAAGATCATCGGTGATTACAATCACATTACGCTGGAAGTAGTTCCTTACACCGAATAACGGTCTTTCAATTGGTTTATTCAAAGGACAGCTAATCCGTATCACTTTGCTTCACTATTTTTTATGCTAAAATAATGAAAAGCGGAAAAGGGGCGTTGCATATGTTAAAAGATTTCGATTTTGACAAAAAAGAGTCGACATTATCCGGCACTAAAAGGTCCGAACTCGGAAGTGGATTGGCTGCTTTGCAGAGAAAATTAGTTCAGAGTGATGCTTCCATGCTGATCATCGTCGATGGTTGGGAATCTTCCGGAAAAGGGCACATACTGAAGGATTTGACCAGAGAATTGGACCCGCGTTATTTTGAAGTAAGCGCGTTCGATGACGCCCTGGACGATTATGCAGAGCGTCCTTTTTTGTGGCGGTTCGCAAGGGATTTGCCCGGGAAAGGCCGGATTGCATTTTTCGATCGCAGTTTTTATTCTGAACTGATGAACGATCTGAAGATGAAGGATGAACTGCTGGAACATCATTTGGGTTATATCAGTTTTCTCGAGCGCATGCTGGTTGCCGACAATACAATCGTCCTGAAATTATTTCTGCACCATTCCGAAAAAACGATGGAAAAACGGATTGAGAAGCTGAAAGGCGATCCCTACAGAGAGTTCCTGATCACGAAAGATGATGAGAAACAACTCAAAAAATACGCTAAATATTTGCAGCACTTTGACAAAATATTGGAGATGACAAATTTCGAGGCATCTCCATGGCATGTGGTTTCTTCAGAAAACCTGAAAGACGCTTCCCGAGAAGCACTAAGCATCGCCAGCAGTACTTTGAAGAGTCATCTTGAGCAATCTGCCCAACAACCACCGGCTCCAATCCGTTCCGGCCTGAAGGAAAAACCTCTGGCTAAGATCGATCTGAAAGCTGCTATAACGGAAGAAGAGTATGAAGCGCAGCTGGAGAAACTGCAGCAAGAAGCGGGTGAATTGGTCTACGAAATGTGGCGGAAAAAGATCCCGTGTGTCCTTGTGTTTGAAGGGACGGATGCGGCAGGAAAGGGCGGAGCAATCAGTCGTCTGACCAGATTGATCGATCCGCGCAGCTATGACGTTGCCACGACTGCGGCACCCACCGAAACCGAGAGCCGCTACAACTATCTTTGGCGCTTCTATCAGACTTTTCCGGTAAAAGGGAAAATGACCATCTATGACAGAAGCTGGTACGGCCGCGTGCTGGTGGAACGGGTTGAAAACTTTACACCGGAATACCGCTGGGCCGCTGCCTACGAAGAAATCAACGAAATGGAACACAACTTGGTACATGATGGCTTGTTGATCATCAAATTCCTGATTGTGATAGACAAAGAAGAGCAAAAAAAACGCTTCAAAGACCGTGAAAATGATCCGGAGAAGAACTACAAGCTGACCGATGAAGATTGGCGGAATCATGAAAAGTTCGAGCAATACGAGGAAGCCATGAATGAGATGGTCGCCAGGACGGATACCAAAGATGCTCCGTGGATCATTGTCGAAGGCAACCAGAAAGAATATGCCCGGATCAAAGTATTGAAGGAATTCATTACCCGGGCAAGAGCCTTCATCGACAGCCATGAGGGCAAGAAGCAAAAAAATAGTCGAATGTAAGCGGGGCGTATAATTTGTTAACAAACAAGAAAGTAACCATCTATGTTACGGGCGGCATTGCAGTCTATAAAGCAGCCGATCTCGTCAGAAAATTCATCAAAGCGGGTGCAGATGTCAGAGTCGCGATGACTGCTTCCGCACAGGAATTTGTCACTCTGTTGACATTCCAGGTTTTGAGCAAGCACGACGTCTACACAGACACCTTCGATGAAAAAGATGCGCAGTTCGTCAGCCATATCCATTTGGCGGACTGGACCGAGCTAGCTGTCGTGGCGCCGGCAACAGCCAACATCATCGCCAAGATGGCGAACGGCATCGCCGATGATTTTGTGTCGACTGCGCTATTGGCGACGACAGCTCCGAGGCTGATTGTGCCTGCCATGAACCAGCATATGCTGGAGAATCCGGCTACAGTCCGGAATATGGAAGCTCTAAAAAGCTACGGCTATGAAATCATGGAACCCGACACCGGCTTCTTGGCTGAAGGATACGAAGGTAAAGGGCGCATGCCTGAACCGGAAAAGATTGTTGAGGCGGCGCAGTTGGTCGTTTTGAACAACGCCAAAGAACTGCCTTTGAAAGGCAAGAAGGTGCTCATAACGGCAGGCGGAACGAAAGAGCGCATCGATCCGGTCCGTTTCATCACCAATGATTCTTCCGGTAAAATGGGCTACAGTTTGGCGAAAGCCGCCCGTGATTTGGGGGCTGAAGTCACGTTGGTCACCGCAACGGATCTGTTGCCGATTCCTTTCGGGGTCGAAGCAATATCCGTGCATTCCTCGAAAGAAATGGCAACTGCAGTTTTAGATAAATTTCACAATCTCGATATGGTCATTATGGCAGCGGCTGTTTCAGATTACAGACCAAAAGCGCAAGCGACAGTCAAAATCAAGAAAACAAACCAGGATTTGACCTTGGTATTAGAGAAAACCACAGATATCTTGGCTGAACTCGGAAAAAGAAAGACGGATCAATTTTTGATCGGTTTTGCAGCCGAAACGCACGAAGTCGAACATTATGCATTAGACAAATTGAAACGTAAAAACGCGGACATGATTGTAGCAAATGACGTTTCGAAAGAATATGCAGGCTTCAACAAGGATACAAACGAAGTAAGTATTTATCAATTGGACAAGGAACCAATCCAGATTTCGGTACGGTCAAAAGATTTGATTGCCGAAGAAATATTGTATGCAGCCATCGAATCGATGCATGACAAAGCTGGCACAGAATAAGTTAAAAAAACAAAAAAATAACATAATGTAGCAAAATTGCGATACGGATTAAACTTTCGCAATTTTGCTATTTTTATATGGTGCGATCAAGATGAATTTGATTATCACGGTTCCTGTTAACTATCATACATAACTTCGTATAATATATATTATGTAAACTAGAATATCCAAATTTGAATAGAAGGTCTTCACCCTATGCTTTTTGAGAGATTTATCAGTATTTTTCTATTATTCTGGATCACAACAGATTGTAATCTTATTTTTTGGTTATATTTGAGAAATTATTCCTCGTTGAATCTTTTTCAACTTCACAAATATGCAAAAACATTCTGGAGTATCCACACATATCCCTGAATTTTTTTATGTCAAGATGATCACTCAGGTAATCTGTCGGCAATATAGATTCGCAATCTAAAAAGCGCCCTAGGTTTCCCAGGACGCATGTGAGGGCGCTATGTCAACTTTTCAGAAATTTCTTTGATAACCATATCCTTTAGGGCGTCAAAATTATCATCCCAAGTTGCAACATTGACGCATAGCGAAATTGCTTCATCTGTCGTGAGTGACAATTCTTTGCTGTTCAATGCCAGAAAGGCTTCTAAAGCGACGAAGGCTGTACGTTTATTTGCGTTGTGAAAACAATGCTTTTTGACTAGGTTGATAAACAAGATTGCTGCTTTTTCAATGATTGAAGGATAAACCTCTTCTCCAAATGCAGTAGCATTAACAGAATTTACACACATATGCAACGAGCCCGAATCTTTTACACCAATCAATTCATCTGGAGAGTATCGCTGAATGAGATATACATTGATCGCAATGAGTTGGCTTTCAGACAAAGAAACAATCATTTGTCGACCAATTCTTTCAATGCTTCATCATTTTTGTCACAAATGCCCTTCACCAATTCCATAAACGACTCTGTGATTACTTCTTGTTTCTTTTTCATTGTTACTTTTTCACCTTGTGTATCAAATTCTAATGTGTCCCCTTCTTTAAGGCCAATTTGCTGCAACACTTCCATTGGAATAGTTACCGCAAGACTGTTTCCGACTTTTCTTAATTTTCTTTCAATAACTTTATTTTCTTTTGTCAGAGTCATTTTCTATCCCTCCTATCCCTTGTATACACATTATACATTATATAAGATACATAGTGAAGAACAAATGCTCTGATACCCATCAGTCGAAATACTGAAACAGTTTTCCTTTGACTTCTTCGAGAAATTCCAAATCGGAAGCGGTTGGATTTTCGATTTCCAGCAATGTGAGATAATCATCCGAATCCATGCTATTGACAACAAGTTCGGCTAAAGAACCATGGGGAAATTTGTTCATGCGTATGTCGAGCTCAGATTCGAGATAAGCGCGGTTAAATCCTGAATAGGACTGAATCTTTCTGATCAGATCCTCATAATTCACGTTTTTTCTTTGCTCTGTCACAATTTCATTCATGAACATCAGGATTTCTTGTTCCGTTTGAATCCTGTAATCCGGAGTCACCCTTTCTTTCAGACTTTGCAAAAACTGCTCCAATTTTATTCTGTTGACCGTCACTTTTTTCATAATATCACTCACTCCTCGCTCCAGAATACTCCCGGCATTGTTTACACCTATATATTACCACCTTGGAGGCTGATTGGACGAATGAGAGCATTTGCGATATAGGCAAAAAAAAAGCGAAAGCGCCCTTTCCTATTGCCGGAATATGGGCGTTTTCGCTATGTTTTTCTATTTTCAGCTTCCTACAGGCACAGCCTGGAGCATTTGGTACAATTCAGATGGAGACGGCACATCGCTGATGTTTTCGGAGTAATGGCTCAGGACAAC
>JASKKA010000026.1 GCA_030153215.1 Trichococcus sp. | reverse complement strand
CTTTCATATTCACCACACCACTATCTGTCTTATTTTCATTTCCGTATGCGACTATCTTACCATAATCGACAGCTTCATTTCAGCCCTTCCATCTTCCAGACAATTGATTTGAGCGCTCCTGAACTTATTTTTATCGAAAATGAAAAAGCATGGTAGAATATAAGTGTGAATATACTGCAATTACCTAACAGGAGGATGAATGTATGATTGAACTGATCGTCTCGGATATGGACGGCACCTTATTGAACGATAAGATGGAAGTCTCCGCATCAAACGTGAGCGCCATCAATGAAGCAAAAAGATTGGGCATCAAATTTATGGTCGCAACCGGCAGAGGATACACCGAAGCTGTTCCGGCCTTAAAGGAAGTCGGCATCGATTGCCCCATGATCACACTCAACGGCGGACAAGTATTTGACGAAGATGGACAGCTGGTCGAAAATCTGGGAATCGATAAAACAACCACACGCCATATTTTGGAGGATGTCAAAAAGTACGGTCTCTATTGCGAAATTATGACATCCAAAGGCATTTTCTCGGACAACAAGGTGCGCAGGATCGAGGCGACCACTTCACTGCTTCATGAGACAAACCCTGACACAACCTTCAAGATGGCGCTTGTGCTGGCGGTCGCTCGTTTGGAGCTTATGCACGTAAACTATGTCGACAATTTCAACGAGGTTCTGGATGACAAGAGCCAACAAGTCCTCAAGATTCTGGTCTTCAGCGACACAGGACAAAGCGAACTGGAACCGATCCGCACCAAACTGGCCGAAGACAGTCGCGTGGTCGTGACCTCCTCCTTCAGAAATAACATCGAAATCAACCATGTAGAAGCCCAGAAAGGGATCGCTTTGGCAAAATTTGCCAAAAAAAGAGGGATTCCGTTGGAGAATGTCATGGCAATCGGTGATAACTTCAATGATGTTTCGATGCTGAAAGTTGCAGGAGCCAGCTTCGCAGTGGCTAACGCCGAAGATGGGGTGAAAGAATATGCGAAGTACCTTACTTCCAAAAATTCGGAGAACGGCGTTGCCGAAGCCATCATGCGCTGCATCAACGAAAATTTGTGATTCCTCATCCCTAGCCCGGTAGTTACACTTTCCTTCCTTTCCTCCGTCTTTAAGGATGTAGGAAAGGAGGGAAAATGAATGGATGCGAACGTGGATGTGCTGGCGTATATGGAACTGATCAGCAATACCGGATTTCCGATTGTGATCGCAATGTACCTGCTGCACCGGATGGAAAAAAAACTCGATGCACTGGTCGGCGCGATCGAAGAGCTGAGCCGGGCCTTTAAATGATCACACCTTTCCTCGCCGGAACTAGCCAACGCCCTGATATGACAGCTTTTATGCCATCATATCAGGGCTTTTTGCTGTTTTTTCCTGAACAGCCCCAAAAAATTTGGAGTAGTTGACGTCTATTTGTCAACGTTTTTATTACGCACGGATCACATGTCATATTTACTAACATCTACGCGTCACTAAAGGATTGAGGTTTCTCTGAATTTTAAATATAATCTCGATGTGGTATTATATGAGTATTAAAGCAGAGGCTTCATCGTAATCTCATGGTTATATCAGAAGGAATGCTGTTTATAGGGAGGAAAAAAATATGTTAAGTAAGAAACTGCGACTAAAGTTGCCGATGCTCTTCATGGCCTTGGGCTTTTTTATTTTTGGCTCAGCCCAGCACGAAGTAGCGGAAGCAACAGAAACACAAAAGTTTGTCATCGCAACAGACACCACTTTTGCACCGTTTGAATTCCAGGATGCAAACGGCGAATTTGTCGGCATCGACATGGAGCTCATCCAAGCGATTGCGGATGACCAAGGATTTGAAGTGGAGATTCGTCCTTTGGGCTTCAACGCGGCTCTGCAGGCTTTGGAAACAAAGCAAGTTGACGGTGTCATCGCCGGCATGAGCATCACCGATGAACGCAAACAGACTTTCGACTTTTCGGAACCGTATTTTGAAAGTGGTGTCGTTATGGCGGTTGCGGCCGACAGCGACATCTCAAGCTACGAAGATCTGGAAGGCGAAAATGTTGCCGTCAAAACCGGTACGGAAGGCGCCACTTTTGCCGAATCGATCAAAGATGAATATGGCTTCACTACAACCGTTTTTGAAGATTCCGCCAATATGTATCAGGATGTCCTGTCGGGCAATTCCGTTGCGGCATTCGAAGATTATCCGGTTATGGCCTACGCCATCGAGGATCAAGGTTTGGCTCTTAAATTGGCTACTGACAAAGAAGCCGGCAGTTCGTACGGTTTTGCAGTAGCTAAAGACACAAATCCGGAACTGTTGGCAATGTTCAATGCAGGTTTGGCCAATCTGAAAGCGGATGGCACTTACCAAGCAATCCAGGAAAAATACCTCGGTGTTGCCGCAGATACAAGCCTGGATGTTCCGGCACAGAACGGAAAAACTTATATCATCGCAACCGACACAACTTTCGCCCCATTCGAATTCCAGGACGCTAACGGCAACTATGTCGGGATCGACATGGATCTGATCCGCGAAATCGCTAAAAACCAAGGTTTCGGAATCGAAATCCGCCCATTGGGATTCAATGCTGCACTGCAAGCATTGGAAGCCAAACAAGTGGATGCCGTCATCGCCGGTATGAGCATCACCGACGAACGCAAACAGACATTTGATTTTTCGGAACCTTATTTCGAGAGCGGCGTTGTCATGGCGGTTGCCGCTGACAGCGATATCGACAGTTACGAGGACTTGGAAGGCCTGAATGTGGCAGTGAAAACCGGTACAGAAGGCGCCACTTTTGCAGAGTCCATCAAAGACGAGTACGGCTTCACTTTAGCGACATTCGATGATTCAGCCAATATGTACCAGGACGTTATCGCCGGCAATTCCGTTGCGGCATTTGAAGATTATCCGGTCATGGCTTACGCAATCGAAGGCCAAGGTATTGCTTTGAAACTGGCTACCGAAAAAGAAGCCGGAGGTTCTTATGGAATCGCAGTCGCAAAAGACACGAATCCGGAATTGCTGAATATGATCAATACGGGATTGGCTAACTTGCAATCCAATGGTGCTTATGAACAAATCGTCAATAAGTATCTCGGTTCCGACATCGAAGCAAGCAATACTTCTTTCTTCGGGCTGATCCAAGAAAACTGGAAGACTCTTATGTCAGGTTTGGGCAGAACAATCTTGATTACTTTTGCATCAATCGTGATCGCATTGGCCTTGGGTATCGTAATCGGCTTGTTCAGCGTATCCCCTAACAAAGCGTTGAACTGGATCGCAACCATCTACGTAGACATCATGCGTGGTGTCCCACTGATTGTCTTGGCGTTTTTCGTATACTTCTCGATTCCGCAATTGATGGGGCTCCGGATGAGTTCGACGGTTGCAGGGATTATCACACTTAGTTTAAATGCGGCGGCTTATTTGGCCGAAATCTTCCGCGGCGGTATCAAAGCGGTTGATGTCGGACAGATGGAAGCAGGACGCAGCTTAGGTCTGACTTATCAAACAACAATGAACAAAATCATTTTGCCTCAAGCAATCCGCATCATGATTCCATCATTCATCAACCAATTCGTCATCACTTTGAAAGACACTTCCATCTTATCCATCATCGGGCTTGTCGAGTTGACACAGACCGGTAAAATCATCATCGCCAGAACCTATGCTTCCGGCAATATGTGGTTGATCATCGGCTTGATGTACATTATCGTCATCACGATCCTTACGAAGATTTCCAAAAACCTTGAGGGGAGATTAAAGAATGGCTAACGCAAAAATAAATGTCACGAACCTGAAGAAAAGCTTCGGCAGCAACGAGGTTTTGAAAGGAATTGACCTTAAAATCGCTGAAGGTGAAGTGGTCTGCATCATCGGCCCTTCCGGTTCCGGTAAAAGTACGCTGCTGCGCTGTCTGAATAAACTTGAAGAAGTCACCGACGGGCATGTAGTGATCGACGGGCAAGACATCACCGAAAAAACGACGGACATCAATAAAGTACGCGAAGAAATCGGAATGGTTTTCCAGCACTTCAACCTTTTCCCGCACCTGTCGGTAATGGACAACATCACCTTGGCACCTGTCGAACTGAAACGGGAAAACAAAGAATCCGCAAAAGCAAAAGCAGTTGAATTGTTGGAAACGGTCGGCCTGTCCGAAAAAGCTGATGCCTTTCCGAGCTCCCTATCCGGCGGTCAAAAGCAGCGTGTCGCGATCGCACGCGCTTTGGCAATGAATCCGGAAATCATGCTTTTCGATGAACCGACATCCGCGCTTGACCCGGAAATGGTCGGCGACGTTCTCGAAGTCATGAAAAAATTGGCAAAACAAGGGATGACCATGGTTGTCGTAACGCATGAGATGGGCTTTGCAAGGGAAGTCGGACATCGCGTCATCTTCATGGATGGCGGGTACATCGTCGAAGAAGGCACGCCTGATGAAGTCTTCGGAAATCCCCAAAATCCTCGTACGCAAGATTTCCTGAACAAAGTATTGTAACAGCATCACGTTTTGGCTGCCTCGGAGGAGGCAGCCTATTTTTTTAGGATTCACGGCCGCGGTTCAATCTGACTAACGGAAAAGCTGGCTCCCAGGAAAAGCGGAAACGTTTGGGTGCCCTTGATCTCCGGTGAGCCTCTGCTTCGCTGGAGATGCGTAAGAACTAGGGTTACTACCTCCGGCGAAGACCGGCTCACCGGAGGAGCGAATGATCGTAGCCTCCGAACTCCGGAGAACCCCCGCTTCACCGGAGTTCGTAAAGCCGCTAATGAGCCGTGCAACAAAAAAATAGCGAGCAACGGATCCGCATCCGTCGCTCGCTATTTTTATTTTCTGTTTATTGCAGAATAGTAATTGTCAAAGTTTGTCTGCCGAAAGCAAGTGCAGCGTTAAGGTCTTCCATGTGTAAGTCGATTTTGTTCCCGATGATCGCTCCCCCGGTGTCTCCGGCGATTGCGATGCCGTAACCCGGTACGCTTACCAGACTCCCTAATGGAATCACGGAAGGGTCCACCGCGATGACCATCGGATTGATCGACAGGTCGATGCCAGTGGCGGTAAAGTTGGACAAGCCTGCTTCGTGGCGCGAATAGGCTGTTGCCGATACGACCAAGCTCTTGCCCTGCACAGCAGGTGTTTCTGTCACAGTCGGAGCGGTCACGACAGGTGCGGTTTCAACCGCAGCAACCGAACTGTCGGTGATTTGGCTTACGGGTGCTTGTGTGGATGATGAGCCCACACTCTCTTGCACGGGCGCCGACGTTGCGGACGATGAGGATTCCGCTACTGCAATGGCACTGGTCGATTCCGCAATTCGCTGTTCTTCCGCTACTTTTGCAGCAGTTTCCATTGCTTCGGCATCGGCTTCGGCATCGGCTTTGGCTTGAGCCTCTTCCGCAGCCAAACGGGCTGCTTCATCCGCATACTCCGCTTTCACCTGCGAAAGAACGATTTGATTGTCGGACAAAACGCCCTTCAGAACATTCAATTCGGCAGCCAACGCAGCGGATTCTGATTTGAGACGGCTTTCAGCAGCCTTGACTGCTTGGATTTCCTCAGCCAACTGCTCCTCTAATGCAATCAGTTTCTCCTCTTCCGAGATGGCAGATTCAATTTGTTCATTGTCAGCCGCCTGCAACTGGCTGACTACATACGCCCTATTGATGAAATCGGCAAAATTTTCGGAATCCAACAACATCAAAATTTGGTTCGTCGTTGCACCAGAAGTCTGCAAGGCAACGAGCCGTGTTTTCAGTTGTTCCTTCCGCGAAGCGATCACTTCTTTTTGCGCTTCGATGGCTGCTCTTGTCTCGATTTGGCTCTCTTCCGTAGAAGTAATTTGCGCCTTCAGGTCATCTATCCCCATTTGCTTTAGGTTGATCGATGCCAATGTTTCGCCGATAGTCACCTCTACAGAGGCAATTTGAGCTTCCGTCTTTTGTTCTTCTTGGGTTAAAGTATCTAAGGTGGAACCTTGAACTTGTGTAATGGAAAGGGTCAGACTTGCTGCCAAGCCGGCCAACATCAGTTTCCCTATACGCTTTTTATGATTCAAAATCTCACGCCTCTCTTTTCTCGTTGGAAAATGCTCCTTTATTATATCGAAAATCACTTGATGGATGGTTGCATTCCTTTTACTGTTTCGTATCAAATGATTCGATCAAGTCTTATTCCACCTTCCGAAAGACCATTTTGTAACTTATCCGTAACATAAGATTCTCCACTGTAATATAAATCCGGTTCAGATAGCTTAATTCTGCAACATAAAAAGATAATTTTATGACAAATCTGCCGAATTCCAGTAAAATGGAAAGTGAGGAATCTTGGAAGATTCGGGATTCAGAAGGAGACACGCATGTTATTAGAGAGAATAGGTTTAATCGACATCGGATCCAATACTATCCGTCTGGTCATCTTTGAAATCGATGAACACTTTACAATGTTTCAAGTCCAGAACATCAAGACCCCAGCTCGGTTGTTTCAATATTTGGACAAAAACAAAAAGATGTCCCAAACAGGAATCGATGTACTCATCAAAGTCCTGAAAAGCTTCAAATCCGTTGCCGACCAGTATCAAGTCAGCATTCTGATGCCGGTAGCGACTGCCGCCATCCGGCAATCTACCAACCGCGAGGACATCATCGCGCAAGTGCGCAAAAAAACCGGAATCGAAATGATGCTGTTGCCGGAAGAAAAAGAAGCCTTTTACGGGAATTATGCCGTTCTGCATACAACCCAATTCCCTAGCGGCATCACGATCGACATCGGCGGCGGCAGCACGGAAGTCACCTACTATGAGAATAAAGAGCTCCAGCTTTACCACAGTTTCCCGTTTGGTGTCGTGACATTGAAGCAGATGTTCTTTGACGGCAAAGAACACAATGATCCGAAAGCAATCAAGAAAATGCAGGAATTTGTGAAGGAGCAATTCAAATCAATCAAATGGCTCAGCAAAAAACAGGTGCCGATCGTAGCCATGGGCGGATCTGCCCGCAGCATCGCGAATGTTCACCAACGCCAAGTCAATTATCGCTTAGCGGGCGTGCACGGATACCGCATGTACAAAAACGACCTTCAGAAGACATTGGATTTGTTCCAATCATTGAGCATTCCGCAACTGCAGAACCTGGATGGACTGAGCCGGGACCGAACCGATCTGATTATACCGGCGAACGTGGTGTTCAATACGCTCTTCGATGAAGTGAAGGCCCCTGTGTTCTTGTTCAGCAACAAAGGCTTGCGTGAAGGCATCGTGATGGAATATCTGAACAACAAATACGAAAACAGAGCCTTCAACGTATTCAATATCGCGGCCCAATCGGTCAGCAGAATTGCCGCCAGCTACCATACTTTGGCGCATGTTGCGCAGCAAAGGGTGAAGTTGGTCGATATGCTTTATGAGGAATTGTGCCGATTGGGGATTTTTGACAAGAATCCGGAAATGGAGAAACTCCTGCATTTCGGAAGCTACCTCTATTACCTTGGCCAATTCGTCGAAACAGGCGCCAGTTCACAGCATACTTTTTACATCATCTCAAACAGCGACTTGGATGGCATCAGCCACAAAGAACGGGTCAGCATTGCTTTGCTGGCCAGTTTCAAAAACCGATCGCTCGTAAACCAATACCTGACCGGCTATACAGAATGGTACACCGTGACTCAGATTGATCAACTGCAATCATTCGGCGGCATCATCAAGTTCGCCGACGCCATCAACGATTCCCACATGGCGGTCATCCAGGACATCAAAATCAATAAGACAAAAAATGGGCACGATCTGGTGCTCTATTATCAAGGGGACATTCTTGCCGAAGAGTATCGCGCCGAACGCCAACGTAAACACATCGAGCGTTTGCTGAACGGAAAACTTAACATTATCTTTACAGAAACTCAACACTGATATGCTATAAATAAAGCTTAGAAATCGAACGAACGGATGTGTCATATGATGGAATCAGATAGTAAACCCAATCTTGCTCATGCAGATTATTATTTCAATCGAGAGTTGAGTTGGCTGGACTTCAACAAACGTGTCATCGAGGAAGCGCAAGATCCTCAAAACCCTTTGCTTGAGCAGCTGAACTTTTTATCAATTGCAAGTTCAAATCTTGATGAATTCTACATGGTTCGGGTTGCCGGGTTGCAGGATCAATTTAAGCTCGGCTATCATATAACGGACAGTAAAACCGATATGACTCCCCTTGAACAGTTGACTGCCATCTCCAAGAAAAACAGCGAGAACATCGCTTTGCAATACAAATACTATTATGGACTTTTGACCAGATTGGTTGAAAAAAAGATCCGCATCAAAAAAATAAGCGAACTTTCCGAAAGCGAACTGGCGATTATTGAAGATACCTTCCATGAGCAAATTTTCCCTGCCTTAACGCCGTTAGGGATCGATGCCTACCGTCCTTTCCCCAACTTGAACAATAAACTGATCCATATTTTCGTCAACTTACAAAAGGAAGACACGACCCGGGTTGCGATTGTGCCTGTTCCGGCTCCGTTGCAACGATTCATTTTATTGGACGAAGACAAAAACGATATCGGCATCGTTCTGTTGGAAGACATTGTGCGCCATTTCATCCATACGTTGTTTAAAGGTTTCACCGTCACAAACAGCTTCAGCTGCCGAATCACCCGCAATGCGGATTTGGAGCTGCATGAGGATGGAGCCGATGATCTGCTTGTGGTCATCCAGGATTACCTGAAGAAACGTAAAAATGGCATGGCTGTCCGCCTCGAAGTCGACACACGCGATCCGCTCGAGACCATCCAGGGAGACGTGCGCTTTTTGCAGACAGAATTGGATCTCGAGGATCGCGATGTCTATATGATCGATGGTCCGCTTGATCTCACTTTCCTCAGCAAATTGACCCGTTATCTGATGATTGTTTTGCCGGATGCAGTCTACCCTGACTTCTCACCCGTCATACCTAGTGATCTGTCCGGGAAAAACATCTTTGATGTAGTCGAAAAGCAGGATGTCTTCTTGCATCATCCGTATGACTCGTTCGATCCGGTCGTTAACTTCATCAAGAGCGCTGCTGAGGATGAAGATACGATCGCCATCAAGCAGACCCTCTACCGGGTCAGCAAAGATTCACCAATCATCGAAGCTTTAAAGATTGCAGCCGAATCCGGCAAACAAGTCACTGTGCTGGTCGAGCTGAAAGCCCGTTTCGATGAAGAGAATAATGTGCAATGGGCAAAAGAATTGGAAGAAGCCGGTGCGCATGTCCTTTATGGGATGACCCACCTGAAGACCCACAGCAAAATCACGATGGTCGTAAAAAAACAAAATAACAGCATCGTCCGTTATGTCCATCTGGCTACCGGCAATTACAACGATAAGACCGCCAGACTGTATACGGACATGGCCATCTTCACCGCAAACAAGGAGATCGGCGAGGATGCCACAAACTTCTTCAACTACTTAAGCGGCTATTCGGATCAGCCAGAGTACAATCACCTTCATGTGTCGCCTTTCGAAATCCGGGATTCGTTCATTGAATATATCGACGACGAAATCGCCTCACACAAACAATTCGCGAATGGGCATATCATCGCGAAAATGAACTCTTTGACCGACAAACACGTCATCATGAAACTCTACGAAGCCAGCCAAGCCGGTGTCCGGGTAGACCTGATCATCCGCGGCATCTGTAGCCTGAAACCCCAAGTACCCGGCGTGAGCGAGAACATCCATGTCCGCAGCATCGTCGGCCGCTTCTTGGAGCATAGCCGGGTCTACTATTTCCATCATAACGGAGATGAAAACCTGTTCCTGTCTTCTGCAGACATGATGACTCGCAATATGATCAAACGCGTCGAGATAGAATTTCCGATTCTGGATGACGCCATCAAGAAAGAAATCCTATCGTTGATGGCTGTCTACCTTGCAGACAACACGAAAGCGCGCGAACTGCATCCTGACGGGACCTATCGACATGTGCGCAACGATAAACCAGCAATGGATGCACAAAAATATTTCATGGAGCTTGCGAACAAGGAAAAAGAAATCCCGTCACTCTCCGAAAAGGATTCCTGGTTAAAAAAAATCCAGCGAAGGTTCAAGAAATAACGGCAGACAAGACCAAGACCGTCTCAATAGAGGCGGTCTTGTTTTATCGGGCAAATTTAGGGTTCCGAATGTCGCTCCTCCGGTGAACGCAGGTTTCACCGGAGGAGCGGCCAACATTTAGTTTGCGTTCTCCGATGATGGCGGCCTCGTCGTAGTTCACGCCGATAGTTACCGGCGTACTCCGGTGGAGGGACGCTTAGTCGGATCTGGGGCTCGAATCCGCCGCACTCTTCCGACCAGCAGTCGGCCGACAATACGGAAAAACGGGGCTATCTCCGATTGAGACAGCCTCGTTCCTTCATTTTATGCTGTTTTGTTGTTTTTCGAAATTGCCAAGCCGATCGCAAAACCGATTACGGATGGGATCAGCCACCCCATTCCGATATCGGATAACGGGATTGCGGCATCGGCCGAGGAAATGACACCGTTGAGGCCGACAGCGTCTCTGATCCCTTCCGGCAAAGCCTTCAGGAAATCAACGGTTGCGAACGGTAAAGTGAACAAGGTCGTCATCTGGTAGACTATCGTCCGATCATTGAAAAGGTTGCTCATGATCGACAGGAAAATCAATGTGATCGCCAGTGGATAAAGGAACATCAGCACCGGAATCGAGAACGCGATAATCTGATTCAAACCCAGATTCGCCAACCCGAAGGAAATGGCTGTAAAAAGATAGACGTATTTTTTATAATCCAACGTGCCCGGAAACATATGCACAAACGTTTCGCTGATGGCCGTGATCAAGCCGATTGCTGTTTTCAGACAGGCAACGGTGATGATGACCGCAAACAGAACAGCACCGAACATGCCGAAGTACTCGTTTGAGATTTGCGTTAAGGCGATCCCCCCATTGTCGCTTATTTCAAAAACACCACGGCTCGTTGCGCCTAAGTAAACCAACGAACCGTAAATGACAGCCATCAATAGCATGCTGATTGTCCCGGATTTTATCGTGTCTTTCGCGATGGTCGTTGTCTTTGTACCGCCCAAGCCTTGGATCGTCGTTACGACGATGATGCCGAAAGCCAAGGAAGCCAGAGCATCCATCGTGTTGTACCCTTCCAGAAAGCCTTTGAAGAATGCACCTGTCTGATAGCTCGCATCCACCGGCATTTCACTCGCGGTACCCATCGGCGCGAAAAATCCGAAGAGGATCAGAATCGAAAGAAAAACCAAGAAAATTGGGTTCAGAACCTTGCCTACCCATTTCAATATTTCCGATGGCTTCAGGGAGAACCAAAGCACAGCCGCGAAGAAAAGCAATGAGAACAGGAAAAGCGCCATTCTTGTCATTGAAGGATCCAAATAAGGAGCAAAAGCTGCCTCAAAGGACACTGTCGCGGTACGCGGTGTCGCAAAGAACGGACCGATCGTTAGATAAAGTGCCGCGGTGAAGAAAACGCCGTACTTGGGATGGATTTTGCTCGCCATTTCCAGCAGACTTTCTTTCCCGGAGAGTCCCATCGCTACGATGCCCAGGAACGGTAATCCTACTGCCGTCACGATAAACCCCAGTATCGCCGGAATCAAATTTTGTCCAGCCAATTGCCCCATATGAACCGGGAATATCAGGTTTCCGGCCCCGAAAAATAAGCCGAACAGCATGGAGCCGATGTATATATATTCTTTATTCGATAATTTTTTATCCATTAAGACTCTGCCAACTTTCTGTTTCAATTTTGTTCATTCTATCATGGCACTTCCGCTGTTACTATCATTGGGAGCGTTCAACCAGAAAAACTTACCCAATTCTCATTTTTATGGCCGGCCTGC
>JASKKA010000001.1 GCA_030153215.1 Trichococcus sp. | reverse complement strand
CAATGGCTTCAAAGCATTGGTAATACTGGATTATTGAGTAATTCGCTGTCTATAAAGGTTTTTAAAATTTTTTATGCATTTGATATTGCAATTAAGCAAACTAAAAAAAACATATTTGGAGGAATTTATTATGACATTCGAAAAAATTCAAGCTATTATCGTGGACCAATTGGACAAAGAAGTAGAAGAAGTACAATTAGCAACTAACTTCAGAGAAGACTTAGATGCGGACAGCTTAGACTTATTCCAAATCATCAACGACATCGAAGACGAATTCGACATCAAAATCGAATCAGACGAAGGCATCAACACTGTTGAAGATTTAGTTAAATACGTTGACGCTCAATTAGCAGAATAAGCAGTAGCAGGAAAGTAGGCCTTGTATGAAATCAGAATTATGTGAATTATTAGGTATTCAATATCCCATCATTCAAGGGGCAATGGCGTGGGTAGCGGATGCTGATTTGGCAAGTGCTGTTTCCAATGCTGGTGGTTTGGGTCTTATCGGGACTGGACATGATAGTGTGGATGTAGCGAATGAGAAAATTTCGAAAATGAAAGCATTGACGGATAAGCCTTTCGGTGTAAACATCATGCTTTTGAATCCGCATGTCGATGCTATCGTAGAAGCAGTGATCGCTGCCGGCGTTAAGGTTGTCACAACCGGCGCCGGAAGTCCAGCCCGTTATATGAACCAATTCAAAGAAGCAGGCATCACCGTTATTCCGGTAGTGGCCTCCGTAGCTTTAGCGAGAAGAATGGAGAAAGATGGCGCACACGCTGTCGTAGTCGAAGGCATGGAATCCGGTGGTCACATCGGGAAAACAACGACACTTGCCCTGGTTCCTCAGGTTGTCGATGCCGTTTCGATTCCAGTCATCGCTGCCGGTGGTATCGGCGACGGACGTGGGATGGCAGCTGCTTTCATGTTGGGCGCATCTGCTGTTCAGGTAGGTACTCGTTTTGTAGTTGCCACAGAATCCAATGCACATCAAAACTTCAAGAATGCTATTCTCAAGGCGAAAGATATCGATACAGTCATTACCGGTCAGATTACCGGACATCCTGTTCGTGTGTTGCGCAATAAGTTGACCAGAGAATATCTGCAAGTCGAAAAAGAAGAGACAAGCAAGGAAAATCCGGACTTGGCAAAACTTGAAGAAATGGGCAAAGGCGCTCTGAAAAGAGCGACTGTTGATGGCGATAAAGACTACGGTTCGATGATGGCCGGACAAATCGCCGGTTTGATTTCGAAGGAACAAACGTGTCACGAGATCATACAAGAGTATATGACGGAATGCAAAGAAGTTATTTTGGCCCAAGCTAAATTGTGGGCTGAGTAACAAATTTATAGAGGTGAAATAATGGCAACAGCTTTTGTCTATAGTGGTCAGGGTGCACAATATTTCGGTATGGGTCAAGAACTTTATAACGAGTATGCCGTTGTGCGCGCTGTTTTTGAGGAAGCCTCAGCAACACTTGGTTACGATGTTGCAGAATTATGTTTCCAAGAGAATGACAAGCTTCATTTAACTGAATATACACAACCAGCAATCTTAACGGTTAGCTACGCCCTTGATCAATTACTAGCTGAAAAGGGAATTCAGCCAGATTTTGTTGCAGGATTGAGCCTCGGAGAATATACAGCACTGGTGAAAGCCAATGCTTTTTCTTTTAATGAGGCTATTTCGCTCGTAGCGAAACGCGGAAAATACATGAGCGAAGCTGTGCCGGCAGGCCGTGGGAAAATGGCTGCCGTCATGAATGCGGAACGTTCTGTCATCGAAGAATCTTGCCGGGAAGCGAGCGAGACAGCCTATGTCGCGCCTGCCAACTACAACATGCCGACGCAGATTGTTATCGGCGGAGAAATCGAAGGCGTGGATAAAGCCATCGAAATTCTTGAGTCCAAAGGCGTGAAGCGCATTATCCCGTTGAACGTCAGCGGTCCTTTCCATACAGCACTGTTGCATCCTGCAGCGGAAAAGTTGGAAGTGGCTTTGGCTGAGGTGAACGTGGGTGAACCGAGGATACCTGTCGTAGGCAATACCGAAGCGACGATCGTAGCGAAAGACGCCATCAAGGGCCTTTTAGTGCGTCAGATCGAATCGCCGGTACTTTGGGAAGACAGCGTCCGCAAGTTGGTTGAACTGGGAGTGGACACCTTTGTGGAAGTCGGCCCAGGCACGACTTTAAGCAAATTCATCAAAAAAATCAACAAAGAGGTCGCTGTATATAATGTGGAGGATTTGAAATCCCTCAGCAAGACCCTTGAAGGATTACAAAAATAAGAAGATCAGACAAGAAATGAGGGATAGTCTTGGATTTAAAAGGAAAGACGGTCATCGTCACTGGTAGTTCAAGAGGAATCGGCGAAGCCATCGCTGAAGCTTATGCGAAACGTGGAGCCAATATCGTTCTGAATGCACGTAAACCGATTGCTGAAGAAAAAGTTGCGCATCTGGAATCTTACGGTGTAACTGTAAAAACGCTCCTAGGAGATGTCAGCGATTTTGAGACTGCCAAAGAAATCGTCAGCCAAGCCAAAGAACTATTCGGTTCCGTGGATGTTTTGGTTAACAATGCTGGGATTACCCGCGACAAATTGATCATGCGCATGGATGAGGAGGACTTTGATGCCACTTATCAAGTGAATTTGAAGGGTACCTTCAATATGATCCGCCACGCTTTGCCGCTAATGCTGAAACAAAGAGCCGGCAGCATCATCAACATTTCAAGCGTAGTCGGTGAAACCGGAAATACAGGGCAGGCCAACTATGCTGCCAGCAAAGCCGGCATCATCGGCTTGACGAAATCTGTCGCCCGTGAAGCTGCAACAAGAGGCATTACATGTAATGCCATTGCACCAGGATTCATCGAAACGGAAATGACGGATGTTCTTTCGGAAAAGATTCAAGAACAAATGTTGACGCAAATCCCATTGAAACGATTTGGAAAAGCCGAAGAAGTGGCAAACACTGCTGTCTTCTTGAGTGAGAATACTTACATCACCGGCCAGACCATCAGTGTCAATGGCGGCATGTACATGTAAGACAGGAGGATAAATATGAATCGCGTTGTTATTACAGGTATGGGTGCTATCACCCCTTTAGGAAATACAGTCACTGAATTTTGGGACGGCATCAAAAACGGTAAAAACGGTATTGCTGCCATCACAAATTTTGATGCAAGCGAAACGGGCATATCCGTCGCAGGTGAAGTGAAAGACTTTGATGCGACCAAGTATATGGACCGAAAAGAATACAAGCGTATGGATTTGTTTTCGCAATATGCGGTAGCTGCCTCTGCTCAAGCCGTGGAACAAAGCGGCATCGACATGGAAAAAATCGATGCGGACCGCTTTGGCGTTACCATCGGCTCTGGTGTCGGCGGTTTCATTACAATGGAATCCGGCATCATCAAAATGCATGAAAAAGGACCGAAACGCGTCCCACCTATGTTCGTTCCGATGGCAATCGGCAACATGGCGGCAGGAAATACTGCCATCAAATTCGGTGCTAAAGGACCAAGCATGGACATCGTTACTGCTTGTGCTTCTGCGACAAATTCAATCGGAGAAGCATTCCGCAGCATCAAGCATGGTTATGCCGATTTGATGCTTGCAGGTGGATCGGATGCTACGGTGTGTGAAATCGGTATCGCTGGTTTCGCGGCTCTGACTGCTTTATCCACTAGCACCGATCCGGACCGTGCGTCCATTCCTTTCGATAAAGAACGAAATGGTTTTGTCATGGGTGAAGGTGCGGGCATTTTGATGCTTGAAAATCTTGATCACGCACTGGCACGCGGCGCAAACATCTTGGCTGAAGTTGTCGGTTATGGCGTCACCTGTGATGCCTATCATATGACGGCTCCATCAGCTGATGGAAGCGGTGCTGGCAAAGCGATGATCCTAGCGATGAAAGAAGCAGGCATCACTCCAGCGCAAGTCGATTACATCAACGCTCATGGAACAAGTACGCCTGCAAATGATTCAGGCGAAACGGCTGCAATCAAGTACGCATTCGGCGAAGAAGCTCACAATGTCGCTATCTCAAGCACAAAGAGTATGACGGGACATTTGCTGGGCGCAGCCGGCGGTATCGAAGCGGTTGCCTGTGTCAAAGCTATCCAAGATGATTTCATGCCACCAACAATCGGCTTCCAAACGGCTGATGAAAATTGCGATCTGGACTACATCCCGAATGTAGGACGTGAAAAAGAAGTCACTTACACATTGAGTAACTCTCTGGGCTTCGGCGGCCACAATGCCATACTATGTTTCAAAAAATGGGAGGCTTAATACATGAATATTGAAGATGTAAAAAGCCTGATCTCCTTGATCGATGATTCAACCTTGACTGAGTTGCACTATCAGACAGGTGACTTTCAGCTCCTGTTGTCGAAGAACAAGTTGGTTCAAACGAACCAGCAGTCAAGCGACAACATCCCGGCAGAAGTTCCTAGTCCAGCAGTGATCGCTCCAGTCCAAAACCTCAAGGAGGCTGTTTCTGAAGAGGCTACTGCAAAAGAAGGAAAAATCATCACTTCCCCGATCGTCGGTGTTGTTTACCTGGCACCGACCCCTGAAGCAAAACCTTACGCCATTAAAGGCCAGAGCATCGCAAAAGGCGACGTTGTCTGTTTGGTGGAAGCGATGAAACTTATGAATGAAATCAAAAGCGAATTCGATGGGGAAATCGTTGAAGTGTTGGTTGAAAATGAACAAATCGTTGAATACAACCAACCATTGTTCCGTATCGTCTAATAAAAGGAGACTAATAAAATGAGTTTATTGAGTGCACAAGAAGTAATGGATATCATCCCGAATCGCTATCCGATTTTCTTCATCGATAAAGTTGAAGAATTGACACCAGGCGAACACATCGTCTGCTACAAAAACGTAACAATCAACGAGCCTTTCTTCCAAGGCCACTTCCCTGGAGAGCCAGTAATGCCAGGTGTACTGATTGTTGAAGCATTGGCTCAAGCAGGATCTATTCCGTTGTTGACATTGCCTGATTTCAAGGGTCAGACAGCTTACTTGGGCGGATTGAATAAAGTCAAATTCCGTCAAAAAGTTGTTCCAGGAGACGTTCTTCGCCTCCAAGTGGATATCGTCAAATTGAAGAAATTTGCAGGTATCGGTTATGGGCAAGCTTTTGTCGGTGACAAAAAAGTTTGTGAAGTTGAAATGACATTCATCATTGGTAGATAATATGTTTACGAAGGTATTGATCGCAAACAGAGGAGAAATTGCTGTCAGGATCATTCGTGCTTGTCATGAGTTAGGAATCCAAACGGTTGCGGTCTATTCTGAAGCTGACCGCGAAGCACTGCATACACAACTAGCCACTCAGGCTATTTGTATCGGCCCTGCAAAAGCAAGCGATTCCTATCTGAACATGACAAGCATCTTGAGTGCAGCAGTCGTTACAGGGGCACAAGCTATCCACCCAGGCTTCGGATTCCTCTCGGAAAACAGCGCATTCGCCACAATGTGTGAAGAAATGAATATCCGATTCATCGGACCTTCTTCCACCATCATCGACCTGATGGGCAATAAAGCAAATGCCCGCAAGACGATGATTGCAGCAGGCGTACCAGTCACTCCGGGAAGCGAAGGCTACATCTCTTCATACGAAGAGGCAGTGGTACAAGCTGAGAAAATCGGTTATCCCGTCATCCTGAAAGCTGCCGCTGGAGGCGGCGGTAAAGGGATGCGGAAAGTCTACCAAGAAAACGGACTGGAGGCAGCCTTCAGCCAAGCGAAAGCGGAAGCTAAGGCGGCTTTCGGGGACGACAGCATGTACCTTGAAAAGATCATCACGCCGGCTCGCCATATCGAAGTGCAGATTTTAGGTGATTCTTTCGGAAATGTCGTCCATTTGGGCGAGCGTGATTGCTCCTTGCAACGCAATCATCAGAAAGTGTTGGAAGAAAGTCCATCCACATTTATTTCTGAGGAGACCCGCAAAGCCATGGGGGACGTCGCCATCCGGGCGGCTAAACATGTCGGCTATACCAATGCAGGGACAATCGAGTTTCTTGTCGATACGGAACAACGGTTTTATTTCATGGAAATGAACACACGTATCCAAGTGGAGCATCCGGTAACCGAAATGGCGACTGGCATCGATATCGTAAAGGAACAATTGCGCATTGCGAGCGGTGAGCCTTTGTCCTTTACGCAAGATGAAGTTGTTATCACCGGTCATACGATCGAGTGCCGTATCAATGCTGAAAATCCGGCTTTGGGCTTCCGTCCTTCGTCCGGGAAAATCGACTACCTGTTCTTGCCCAGCGGCGGGAATGGCTTGCGTGTGGAAAGCGCCATGTACGGCGGATATATTATTCCGCCGTTCTATGACTCGATGATCGCCAAAATCATCACAAAAGGCGACGACAGAAGTGAAGCCATCGCCAAGATGAGGCGTGCGCTGCAGGAACTGGTCATCGAGGGAGTCGACACGAACCAATTCTTCCAAGAAGATATTCTGCAGGATCCAAACTTCATTTCCGGAGATTACGATACAGAATATCTCCAAAATGTGTTCCTGAATACGTGGGCGCCTGAAGAAGAGGAAAGTGTATAAATCAATTAGTCAACAAGTCACACTAGAGGTGAGGAAATGAAATTATTTCGTAAGCGTCCTTACATTCCGATAGCTCAAGGTCCCGCTTCAAAAGCAGACGATCAGAAACCGATCGTTCCTGAAGGCCTATGGGAAAAATGCCCGAATTGTCAAAAGACGATCTACAGCAAGGATTTAGGGAAAGATAAAGTATGCCCGCATTGTGCCTACAATTTCAGGATCCCGGCATACGAACGCATTTCCAGTATCGTTGATGAAGGTACTTTTGATGAATGGAATGCGCTCATGCCTGAAGAAAATCCACTGGCGTTTCCCGGGTATGAGAACAAATTGAAGATCGCCAAAGAAAAAACGGGACTTGACGAAGCGGTTGTAACAGGCGCGGCATTCATCAATAAGCATAAAGTTGCTTTGTGTGTGATGGATTCGAACTTTATCATGGCAAGCATGGGGAAAGTGGTCGGCGAGAAATTGACACGTGCATTTGAACGTGCAACGGTTGAAAAGCTCCCAATCATCGTCTTCACGGCTTCAGGCGGTGCCAGAATGCAAGAGGGCATCATGTCCTTGATGCAGATGGCTAAAGTCAGCGTTGCAGTCTCCAATCACAGTAAAGCAGGACTTTTGTACATCACAGTCCTGACCGATCCGACAACTGGGGGCGTAACGGCCAGCTTTGCAATGCAGGGGGATATTATCCTAGCTGAAACAGGGGCGACTGTCGGTTTCGCCGGCAAGCGCGTCATCGAACAGACAATCAAAGCAAAATTACCAGAAGGCTTCCAGACAGCTGAAAAAGTGCTGGAAAACGGCTTTATCGACAAAATAGTAGCCAGAAAAGATTTAAGGAGAGCATTGCAGCATCTATTGCTGTTGCATGCTTTTGCAGAAAAGGCGGGTGAAGTGCAGTGAAGGATGTCAAAGAAATTATCACCTCTGCAAGAAGCATCTCCCGTCTGACGGCGACAGAAATGATCCATGCCATTTGTGAAGGCTTTGTTGAATTCCACGGCGACAGAAAGTTCGGTGACGACCCTGCTATCGTCGGTGGGATCGCATTGTTGGATGATATGCCGGTAACCGTCATCGGAACCCAAAAAGGCCATGACGTGACTGAAAATGTCTACCGGAATTTCGGATCGCCGCATCCGGAGGGCTACCGCAAAGCGATCCGTTTGATGAAACAGGCGGAGAAATTCAATCGTCCGATCGTTACTTTCATCAATACCTCAGGCGCTTTTTGCGATGTCGATTCTGAAGATCGAGGCATCGGTGAAGCCATCGCTGAGTCGCTTTTGGTGATGAGCCAATTGACGGTTCCTTTCATCGCCATCTTCATCGGTGAGGGAGGCAGCGGCGGAGCCTTGGCGCTGGCAATGGGCAACGAGGTATGGATGTTGGAGAATACCATGTATTCTGTCCTGTCACCGGAAGGCTTTGCTTCCATTTTGTGGAAAGATTCTTCACGATCCGATGAAGCAGCCAAAGTAATGAAGTTGACGCCTGATGATCTCTTTTCATTGGACGTCATCGACAAAATCATTATGGAAACCCGTAGGAAAGTGGCCCGTAAATCGGATGATGTCATGCTGGAACTGAAGCAGGAATTAAGTGCCAAGCTGAAAGAGCTGAAGCAACTGACGCCAGCTGAATTGGTCGAGCAACGCCAGAAACGATTCCGGAACTATTGATCACTGAACGATTATGGACCGCCCACACAGCAGCAGCTGTGCGGGGCGGTTTTTTTCGCGTTCGCTTTTGTGTTATAATAACCTAACTGGAAAATCAGCGTAGATTGGGGTGATGGAAATGGGAGATAAAATTATTTTTCCATTAAATTACGAAGGATACTTGAAAAAGGGACTATTGGCATTTGAAGAGGGGAATCTGCAGCTTGCGGAAGAATGGATCGGCAAGGCTGTTGCCATCAAAAAGACGGACGATATCCTCCCGCTGTACCTCATGTTGTTGCAAGAGACTGATCAAACAGATAAGTGCCTGGAGATGATAAACGAAATGCGTCCGGATATTGCTTCCGCCATTTCGGTCGACGACATTGATTTCCTTTACTTGAAAGGCTTATTGCATTCCGGATCATTCGACATGGCTCGTGAACAAATCGAAGCACGCAAAAATACTTTCGGGCTTTCGATGGAACATCAATTTGCTTTGGAGCAATTGGAGGCCGAAGTCGAGAAAGCTGAACTGAAAAATTTGGAAAAAAAACTAAAAAGAAGTTCAGAAATCCTCCAAGCTGAAAAAAACATCGATACGCAACCGTTCCACAAGCAGCAGACATACGCGCAACAATTGAAGGAATTGGAGGATGATCAATTCGGCAAGATAGCGCAACGCTTACTCATGAATAATAATCTCCATCGGATGCTCAAAACAGAGATCATTCATCAATTTCTTGCGCGTGGGCTCCATCCGACGGTAGCTGTCAGGTTGGACGGAAGCGAAGAAAAATTGGACCTGGCTGGATTGGTCCCCTTGATCGAGTCAAAGACGTACAAAGAAGGAATGGCGTATATCCGTGAAGAAATCGCCAATAAAAATCCGACTGTGGCAGATGCCATGGAAAATGCCTTTTTCATGCAGTTGTCCCTTCTTTATCCGTTCGAAGCCAGGACCATACCGTCCGTTTCGGAGTGGTTGGAGGTGGTCTACCGCATTTACAATGGGATCGGATCGACGGGCGAGCCGAGCGAAAATAAAATCCGCGATGAAATTGATCAATTGGAAAATAAGCTGGCCGAATTTTTTGGTTTTTTTGAATAAGTGCCAATGAAGCTATCAGAATAATTGACTCTATAGGGATTCCTCTCTATAATGGGGGTAACCCGTCTTTGTGAAAGCAGTTCCAAAGAATTGAGGGTTTAAGGAGGATGTACAATGGAATTTGGCAAAGTAAAGTGGTTCAATAATGATAAAGGGTATGGTTTTATTGAATTCGACCAACAGGATGACGACATCTTCGTACATTTTACCGGTATAGCTGGAGAAGGCTTCAAAAGACTTGAGGAAGGGCAACACGTTCAGTTTGATATCGCTGAAGGCGTAAGAGGACCACAAGCCACTAATGTGATCGTCGTGGCAGAATCATAAACAAGTACAGTAAACCGCAAAGGTGAGGAGAATCCGTTCAGGATTTTCTTTCACCTTTGTTTTTTGGGATGTGGAGCATTTGATAAAATTATTTGTGGATGGGGCGGCCACCGGAAAAGAAGGGTATGCTGCAATTGGGATTTTGATCGTTGAGGACGGTGTACAAGAGCAAATAGGCCTGCCTTTAGAGGGCAGGATGGATAATCATCGGGCTGAATTCGAAGCGCTTCTGTATGGCTTGCGCCACCTGAAAGCGCAAAACAAACAAGACCAACTCATCTTTTGTTATACAGACAGCAAACTTGTTGCCGAGTCGATCAGGAAAAAGTATACAAAAAAAACGGAACACAAATTGTATCTGGAAGAGACCTTGCAGGAATTGGCTGCGTTCACGAATTTTTACTTGGAATGGATTCCGGAAAAGGAAAATAAAGGAGCCGATAATCTCGCAAAAAAAGCACTCTATCAGCTCACCAAAAAGAACAAATGAGCAAGCTTGAGATTTTTCGGGAATATGAAAAAATAAAGCAGTCCGAACGAAACCGCATCAGCGAGGAGTCCGGACTGCTTTTATTTATTTGAAAAAATTATTTTTCTTTGGTTTCGCTGGCATCAAGTTCTTTTTTGACTCTCGGCGGGCGCGTTCCCCAATATTGGAACAGATCGGTACGCAATCTGCCGTTGTAGAGTTTGCGTTTTTTCGTAGCTCTTTCGCCGTAAAATTCTTCGAAAAGCAATTCGCTCGTCAGAATGTACTTGCTCCATGTCTTCAATGGGCGGAAAACTTGGCCCATCTCTTTGTAGAGTATCTCGATCTCTTCTTGATCGGAAAGACGCTCACCGTAGGGCGGGTTGCAGACAATTGTGCCGTATTCCTTGGTAGTCGTGAAGTCGGCCAAAGCCAACTGTTTGAAAGTGACATAATCCGCAACGCCTGCTTTCTCGGCATTGCTCTTCGCGATGGCGATGACATGTGGATCGATGTCCGAACCGCCGATATCCAACTTCACATCGAAATTCGCGGCAGCTTTGGCTTCATTGCGGATACGATCCCACATACCTTCTTCAAAAATGTTCCACTCTTCGGAAGGGAATGAGCGCTTCAAACCAGGCGCGATGTTCAAGCCGATAAGAGCTGCTTCAATCGGAATCGTGCCGGAACCGCAAGTCGGATCATAGAAGGGGCGATCAGGGAACCAATTGGTCAACATCACCAAAGCGGCCGCCATATTTTCCTTCAATGGTGCGCCACCTTTTTCGGAACGGTAACCGCGTTTGAAAAGACTGGAACCGCTTGTGTCGATCGTCAGGATCACTTCATCCTTGTTGATGGCCACTTCAATCGGATAAAGTGCGCCGGATTCAGGCAAACGGGTACGACGGTGATAGTATTCGCTCAGACGGTTGACGATGGCCTTCTTTACGATCGCTTGGCAATCGGGGACACTGTACAAGGTCGATTTTTGTGATTTGCCGGAAACAGGGAATTCTGCATCCATCGGTAGGATTTGTTCCCACGGCAAAGCTTTCGTTTGCTCGAAAAGATCATCGAAGGTTTTTGCTTCGAATTTGCCGAAAACGATTTTGATGCGATCAGCGGTGCGCAGCCACAGGTTGGTGGTGATGATGTCCGCTTCCGTACCGGTGAAGTAGGCCTTGCCGTTCTCTACTTGGACATTGTAGCCCATTTTTTTCAGCTCATTGCCGGTGATTGCTTCGATGCCGCTTGCGGCCGTAGCCATTAGTTGATAAGTTTTCATTTAGTGCTCCTTATTGTTTTGCCTTAGAAATTGCCGGATAATGCACGAAAAATGGGACAAAAATTAGCTTGTCCCATCCTCGATCGTATTCTTTTTGAAGAAAAAAAGCCTGATTTGTAAATTTCTGTAAGCCATGTTCTGTCACGCCATCGGAGCCAGGCCTCTGATGGCGGAGGTAATTATCTATCTGCATTTCTGCCTCTTTCCCTCGTTCATTTCCTTGGAAAGAGTGCCCCTACCAAAGTTTGGGTTGCTCGCTCGAGGGGTTTACCGCGTTCCACCAGAAAGATTTCCCCGTCTGCTTCGTCACTGTGGCACTTTCAAGAATACTCAGGCATAGGCAGAGCCCTTAGCCTTTTTTTCTGCCGTCAATCTCTCGATTGCCTTAGCTTATTGTTTCGCTAAGCACGAACACTACAAGCATCTCAGCTTGTGCGAGCATGGACTTTCCTCAGCCTCCATGAAGGAGACCGCAATTACCCGAAATTTACAAATGTCTATTGATGCTAGTTTGCTTCTTCGTTGGTTTCATCCAATTTTGAACCGAATACATGTTTCTCCAAGTTGGAAAGGCGTTTCAGAATATCAAAATTCGTTACACCGCTGCCGACTGATGATACATTCGATTGGGTCGGCTTAGCTAAAACTGCTTGCTTCGTCAACTCATCCACACGGCTCATCAAACGTTCATTTTCGCTTTGAAGATAAGAAAGATCTTTTTGATAAGATTCATAATCTCTTATGATCATATCCAGATATTCATCGACTTCTGCAACATTATAGCCTCTCATAGCGCTTTTGAATTCTTTTTGCAGAATATCTTTAGTTGTTAGATTTTTATCTGCCATATTTGCACACCTCGTTAGTTGTCCTTGTTACCTAAACAGTATAGCATAAAAAAGTAATATTAATAAGCAAATATTCTAATCAACATCATATCAGGCTTTTCGCATAAACTCAACTTAATTTTTTCTTGCTTCAGCCGCGGATCATAAAGCCTCTGCGTAAATGGAAAGCTTAATATGGCAAGGCTCCTTGAAAATTGATGATGATGTATTGCTTGTCGCCCGATTTAGTGGTTGTGATGGATAAATTTTCATTAAGAACCGGCTGCTTGCCGAATATCTCCAATAGAAAACTCTTGAAGACCTTATCCGTTTTAGCTTGCAGGACCTCTTTGAAGAGTTCGCTTTTTATGGCCGGATCGATACCATCCTCAAAAATGATTTTTTCATCTGCTGTGAGATAGTCGTCAGCCAAAAGTATTTCAGCCCTACGACCGAACGGAATCTGGATTTTTAAGCAGTCTTTGTATTCCTCTTTTTGGTAATCACGTGCGATGCGCGCGACCAAGTAATCGATGGATTGTCTGATCTCTGAGTGTTCTGTCATGAAATATCCCTCCAACTTTTTGCCTAGACTAAATATATCATAAACCGGATCTTTTAGAAATCGTTCCCTCAATAATCCGGGGCTGATTTTCACTAAAATAATTTGCTGATGCATAGCCCGGAATATATCTTTTTCTCATTATTTGCTACAATGGATGGAGAGCATCATCCGGAGGCGGCACAGAGCCAGTAAAGCTCAGCCGAAATGAGGGCACGAGGAGGAAGAGAATGAACAAAAGTATGATCGACAAACTCCACGAGGAACTGGAAGAACAACACTTGCCTTGTGAATGGCGATTGGAGTGGCATAAACCGTTCCATACAGTCGAAATTGTGTTATTATTAGAAGTCAGTTATCCTCCAGACAATAGTATTTCTGACATATTTGGCCACTCGAATCACGAAGATCGGTTCATTTTTGAAGATTCTGTTTTGTTTTATGATCGCGCGTCTTCAAAAATCAAAACGGAGGAGTATTTAACGGGTATCCCATTCGATCGGAAAAAAGGGATTCAGGGAGGATTGGCGGAAGCGGTCGTTAAGAATATTCGCTTGACGGTCGGAGAAGCAAACACTAAACTCAGGGATTTTCTGAAAGACGAGGGTGAGTCCAGCTTCGAATTGCATTGGAAAGAGCTGAATTTTATGCAGACAATCGAAACACTGAAGGAATTAGGAAGATTTGATGAAACGTATTATCGTTATCCTTGATGGTAGGAAAGGTGAATGTAAATGGAATGGAATGAAGTGAAGGTTGTGACTGCTACCGAAGCAGTTGAGGCTGTATCGAATATATTGATGGAAGCTGGTGCGAAAGGAGTCGCCATAGATGACGAATTGGACTTCGTCAATCTTCAGGATGACGGTTTCGGGCAAATAAAGGAGGAACGTGCGTTGCCTGAAGAAGGGCATGCCGTTTATATCATGGCTTATTATCCGAACAACGCGGGTTTTCAGGACACTGTGTTGTTCATCAAAGAACAGCTGGCGGAACTGGAAAAATTTGATCTGAAGATCGGAAAGAACGAGCTGCAGATCAACCAAGTGAAGGAAGAGGACTGGGAAAATTCCTGGAAAGAATATTTCCATCCGATCCGCTTGACTCGTTTTTTGACGATCGTACCGTATTGGGAAGACTACACACCTGAGGATGAAAAAGAAATGCTGATTCAATTGGATCCCGGGATGGCTTTCGGAACCGGCACACATCCAACCACGCGTCTCTCCCTCGAAGCGCTCGAAGCAGTGATGCGCGGCGGCGAAAAAGTGATCGATGTCGGGACCGGGTCGGGGGTGCTGAGTATCGCAGCTAAGGCAATGGGTGCGGAAACTGTCTATGCTTATGATATCGACGAAATCGCAACACGCGTTTCCAAAGAAAATATCGCCTATAATGCCTATGCTTCGGATGTCATCGTAAAAGAGAACAATCTTCTGGTAGGGATAGCCAATGAGGAGGCGGATATCATCGTTGCGAATATTCTGGCGGAAATTCTTTTGCTGCTGCTTCCTGATGCCTACAAGAACCTGAAGGACGATGGCTATTTCATCCTTTCGGGCATCATTGAATCGAAGAAAGCGGAACTGATCACTGCTTTGATCAGCAATGGCTTTGTGATCGAACAAGAAAAGCAAATGAAGGATTGGGTCTGCCTGATCTGCACTAAAAATCTGGAGGGTTGAAGCATGCAGCGATACATCATTCCGCCACTGAACAAAGACTATCAAACGCAGCCAATCAGCTTGTCGGATGATTTCCATCACCACATGGTGCATGTGATGCGCATGAAGCAAGGAGAACAGGTATATTTGGCCGACAACTCCGGCATTTCATTTGTTGCGGAAATCACCGATATATCAGCAAGTACCGTCGGATTAAAGTGGGTGGCCGATGAAGACCGCTCCACGGAATTGCCGGTCAAGATTACGATCGCTTGCGGTTTGCCGAAGGGCGACAAGCTGGAATACATCGTACAGAAGGGTACAGAGCTGGGCGCGGCAGCCTTCATCCCTTTCGCAGCAAAAAATGCGGTTGTGAAGTGGACAGCAGACAAAAGCGCAAAAAAACAGCAGCGCCTGCAAAAAATCGCAAAAGAGGCAGCGGAGCAATCGCACCGCCAAAAAGAGCCTTTTGTGAATTCTGTCCACAACCTCAAAGAGTTGTTGGCGGAAGCGGAAAAGTACACCAAAGTGTTGATTGCCTATGAAGAGGATGCAAAAGCCGGTGAGGAAAGCGTCCTGGTGAACACATTGGAAAAACTTGAAGCGGGCGATTCCTTATTATTGGTATTCGGTCCTGAAGGCGGATTGGCGCCTGAAGAAGTGGCAGCATTCCGACAAGCCGGCCACATGAGCTGTGCGTTGGGACCAAGGATTTTGCGGGCTGAAACAGCGCCGTTGTACGCATTGGCGGCAGTGTCCTATGAAATGGAATTAAGAAAAGGAGCGGATAAAAATGGTTGAAAGATTAAACAAATACATCGATCACACTTTATTGAGACAAGATGCGACAGAGGCGGATATCAAAGCCCTATGCGAAGAAGCGAAAGAGTACGATTTCAAATCCGTCTGCGTCCAACCCTACTGGGTCAAAAAGGTTGAGGCTTTCCTGACCGGATCGGATGTGCTTGTCTGCACCGTTGTAGGTTTTCCGCATGGCGCCAATACGGCTGAAGTAAAGACTTTCGAAACGAAACAGGCGGTTCAGAATGGTGCTGATGAAGTCGATATGGTCATCAACATCGGGGCTTTGAAGGATGGGGACTATCAAACGGTCGAACATGAAATCGCAGCTTTAGTCGAAGCGGTCAAAGGCAAGGCAATCCTGAAAGTCATCATCGAAACGTGCCTGTTGACCGACGAAGAGAAAGTGATTGCTTGCCAGTTGGCCCAAAAGGCCGGTGCAGACTTTGTTAAGACTTCCACCGGTTTTTCAACTGGGGGCGCAACATTGGATGATGTTGCCCTGATGCGCAAGACAGTAGGGCCTGTAATGGACGTAAAAGCAAGTGGAGGTGTGCGTTCGTATGAAGATGCCTTAGCCTTCATCGCAGCCGGCGCAACTCGCCTGGGTACTTCCAGCGGCAAGAAAATTGTAGAAGGTTGGCTTGCGGCTAAATAAATGCAAGGGATGCTTCGTTTGCATCCTGATAATTGAATGATCAAAAAACTTTGAGGGACTTCTTTATTTAGTTCTCCCTCAAGGTTTTTTTGATTCTTCCAGGTTGTAAACAGAGGACAATTGTTGATGGCGCATCGTTTCAATATAAAGTATAATA
This sequence comes from Trichococcus sp., assembly GCA_030153215.1. Classification (GTDB taxonomy): domain Bacteria; phylum Bacillota; class Bacilli; order Lactobacillales; family Aerococcaceae; genus Trichococcus. The sequence continues at coordinate 40,320 of JASKKA010000001.1, read as the reverse complement.
AAGAGAAATATATTCACTTTTTTGTTTGCGGAATAGGATATATTCAGCAACTTTTCCGTTTACGGACGGAATCGCAGTAAGTAAATACATAATCTTAAGAGTCAGGAGTGACAACATGCCGAAAATCAAAACCTATTCGCCTGAAGAGGTTGTGCAACTATGCGCGGAATATATGAACGAAACCCATGTGGCATTTGTCCAAAAAGCGTGTGATTTTGCCAGGGATGCTCATAGCGGACAGATGCGGAAGTCCGGTGAGGAGTACTTCGTTCATCCGACCCAAGTCGCAGCGATATTGGCAGATTTGAAATTAGATCCAGAAACGATTGCAACGGGATTTTTGCATGATGTTGTGGAAGATACTGAATATACCTTGGAGGATATCGAACGGGAGTTTTCCAAAACCGTAGCCATCCTGGTCGATGGCGTCACCAAGCTAGGAAAAATCGAATACAAGTCGCATGAAGAGCAACAAGCCGAGAACCACCGTAAAATGTTGATGGCCATGGCGAAGGACCTACGCATCATCATGGTCAAATTGGCGGATAGACTGCACAATATGCGCACGTTGAAATACCATAAGCCGGAAAAACAAAGAACCATTTCCAATGAGACGATGGAAATTTATGCACCATTAGCACACCGTTTAGGGATGAACCGAATCAAATGGGAACTGGAGGATACTTCGCTCAGATATCTGAATCCGCAACAATATTATCGGATTGTCCATCTGATGAACAGCAAACGCGATGAGCGGGAACTGTACATCAAGGATACGATTAATAAGATCAAAGATTCGATCGATGAATTGGAGATTGAGGCCGATATCTACGGCAGGCCGAAGCACATCAACTCCATCTACCGAAAAATGAAGGATCAGAAGAAACAGTTCACGGAAATCTATGATTTGTTGGCTATCCGCGTCATCGTCCATTCCATCAAAGACTGTTATGCCGTTTTGGGTGCCATCCATACGAAATGGAAACCAATGCCGGGCCGTTTCAAAGACTATATCGCCATGCCCAAGGCGAATATGTATCAGTCGCTGCACACGACCGTGATCGGGACTCAAGGAACACCCGTCGAAATTCAGATCCGGACGATCGAAATGCATCAAGTCGCAGAATATGGGGTTGCTGCGCACTGGGCGTACAAAGAGGGCATCACCAAAAAAATCGATCCGGAAAAAATGCCCCATCAGATCGATTGGTTCCGCGACCTGATCGATTTGCAGGATGATTCCAAGAACGCCAGCGAATTCGTGGAAAGCGTCAAAGAAGATATTTTCAAGGACAAAGTGTATGTCTTCACCCCGAAAGGCGATGTCGTTGAATTGCCATCAGGAGCAGGTCCTTTGGATTTTGCCTACAATATCCATACCGAAATCGGACACAAAACCATCGGGGCGAAAGTCAACGGCAAGATTGTCCCCCTGAATTACAAACTGCAGAACGGCGATATCATCGAAGTGATGACCTCACCGAACTCATTCGGCCCAAGCAGGGACTGGGTCAATTTGGTTTCCACCAGCAAAGCCAAAAATAAAATCAAACGCTATTTCAAGTTGCAGGACCGTGATGAACACGTCATCAAAGGCCGGGATATGCTTGAAAAACAACTGACGGAAATGGAGTTTTCGCCAAAAGAATTCCTGACGAAACAAGCTATCAAAGATTTATTGAATCGCTTCAATGTTAATTCGGAGGATGATCTTTATGCAGCCATCGGATTCGGTGAATTGTCCGCGTTTATTGTATCCAACCGATTGACCGAGAAAGCACGCCGGGAGCGGGACAAACACAAAGCGGAACAACAGTTGGACGCGATTGAGCAAAAAACGAAAAAAGACAATCCCAAAATGAAGATCCGCCATGAAGGCGGCGTTGTCATTCAGGGTGTGGATAATCTGCTTATACGCATCAGCCATTGTTGCAACCCGGTACCAGGGGATGAAATTGTCGGCTACATCACAAAAGGGCGTGGCATTTCGGTTCATCGGAAAGATTGTCCGAATGTACAGGTTTCAGGGGAACATGGTGACCGTTTGATTGAAGTCGAATGGGAAGATACAGGAACGTCCAATATCGATTACGAAACTGAATTGACTGTCGAGGGCTATAATCGCTCCGGTCTCTTGAACGAAATTTTGCATGTAGTGAACACAATGACCAAAAATCTCAGCAGCGTCAATGGGAAAGTCGACAGCAATAAAATCGCGGTCATTACGCTGAAAATCGGAATCCAAAACTTGAGTCAATTGGATAAAATCGTCGATAAAATCAAGAATATCCCGGATGTTTACACTGTCAGAAGAGTCACATCCTAATACCAAAATGAAACGAGGATTTATATGCGTGTTGTTGTGCAAAAAGTGACGGAAGCATCCGTCTTGGTCGATGGGGAAATTATCGGAGAGATCGGTGAGGGATTTATGCTTCTGGTCGGGATTGGTAAGGACGATACTCAAGAAGATGTCCACTACCTTTCCCGTAAAGTTTCGAATCTCAGGGTTTTCGAGGATGCAGAGGGCAAAATGAACCGCTCCTTGAAAGATGTTAGTGGAGCCATCCTTTCGATATCCCAGTTCACATTGTTCGCCGATACGAAAAAGGGGAATCGTCCAAGCTTTACCCAAGCAGCTGCTCCTGAAACGGGAGAAGCGCTCTACCAAGCGTTCAATGAGCTGCTAAGATCGGAAGGTTTCTCAGTAGCATCCGGTAAGTTCGGTGCGCACATGTCTGTCCGTTTGAACAACGATGGACCAGTAACCATTCTCATTGATTCCAAAAACAAATAACAGAGCCGTCATATCGAACCCTTCGAGGTTCGATATGACGGCTCTGTTTTGTTTTGATATAGTAGGAAAGTACAAGATTTTTCGGATTGAAAAGAGCTTCACCGTAGGTGTTTCACACGTTTGCAAAATGTTTCATGCACCTCAAATGATGGCCAGCTTCACGGGTTAGCCCTTCGGAAAAGTAAAAAGGAACCTCTTGTCTCTGCGAGCCAAGACATACTGTTCGACTAACCTACTGACGCAGGAAGTCTCTCAGCAATTGCGCTCTTCGATGCTCAGTCGGAAAGATTTCCTAAATTTCTTTCAGGGCTGAACGAACCCGTTCAGCTTTTCTGATAGCCAGCTTCAAAGCTGGTCAAACCCGTTCCGATTTTCTTATTGGAAATATTCTGTCAGTGCCTGGTAAATGCTTTCTGCCACCAACGAGCGGTAATAATCAGAGTTGAAGGTTTTGACGTCAGAGTCATTATTCATGTAGCCAAGCTCCAGCAATAAGGCGGGCTGCTCATTTTCGCGAGTGACCAGGAAATCACCGAATTTGGAACCATTGTCCTGCAACGGTAAATTGTCGGCCAAGTGATCATCAACGAGATTTGCCAACGGAATGTCCGCGTCCGCATAATAATAAGTCGTGAAGCCAGTCGCGGAAGTTCCGCTTGCGGTGGAATCATAATGCAGACTGATGAAGAGGTCTGCATTATTGACATTGCTCATTTCTGCCCGATCCTCCAAAGTAACATAGACATCAGAGGTGCGCGTCAAGATGACGTTTGCTCCGGCACTGCGTAATTTATCAGCCACCGCTTGAGCGGTTTTGAGTGTGACTTCCTTCTCGTAAATATAAGTTCCTTCCGCGCCCGGATCCTCTCCGCCGTGGCCAGGATCGATCACGATGGTCGCTTCGGCAAGCGTGGTGGTGGACGAAGCAGTGACCGGCGTAGTGATCGACTCGGATGTTTCCACCAACCAGGAAGCAACGTAGCCTTCCTGGGTTCCCTCATAAAGGATCTTATAAAAATCGCCAGATTCGCTGATCAGCTCGTACTCTTCACCTTTTTCGGCAATGAACAGGATATCGCTGCCCGTTGAAGGACCGCTGCGCACATTTACACCATCCATCGTGATGATGACCTTCGGATTAGTGTCGTCTGCAGCAATCGCTGTGGTATCAATCGTTTCCGGCGCCAGTTGGATACTGCCTGGTGAAATTTCGATCAGTTCCGATAAAATCCAAGCTACTTTATTGTTGTACTGAATTTGGCTCCAGCCGTTTTCTTCATATAAGAGAGCGAATTTTTCGCCTTCACTGGCCGTTCCGACAACTTCGGATGTTTCGCTGTTCTCTTGCCGGACGTTGGCGGAAGGCACAAGGACCGTCGCCAGCAGTTCGGATGTTGCCGCAATCTCAGTGTTGTTGATCAGCCAGCTGGCGACCCAACCGATTCTTCCGTCCGTTAGCCGGACTTTGTACCATTCGTTCTTTTCTGCCAAAACGTTGACTGATGAGCCGCCTTGGATTTGCGTCATGATGTCGTAGGATAATCCTGGTCCGGAACGGACATTTACGATGCTGGCGGAAATGCTGACTGTAGTATAGTTGGCTAATGCTACCGTACCGAAGGAGCCCAATCCGACAAATAGCAAAACAAGCGTCAAGAAGAACAGATGTTTATTTTTTGCGATAGTCTTCACTAGTTGTCTCCTTTCTGGTCTGGGATGCATAAAATTTACAAAAAATGTTCAATTCTTCTCTCATTATAGCAAAGATACAGTATCCAATGCAAAGCCTTTTCAGAAATTGTAAAAGTGAAAGTTTGATGAAAACAGTATTGACAATTCGAAGCTTATCTTGTATCGTTAAGGAAATTATAAATGTCCAGTGAAGATCGAAGTAGAATAGATAAGTTTGATTCAGAGAGGATTGCCGCGGCTGAGAGCACTCCCAAACGTTTATTCGAAAGACAGGTTGGAGGATTAATAGTGCAAAGCTATTACGCCACGAACGTTACTCGTTAAAGGAAAGCTATGCTTTCGAATAAAGGTGGCACCACGTCTGACTAATCGTCCTTTTCCATGATGGAAAGAGGGCTATTTTTTTGCTTTTTTTCAGACATAAGACAGTAAGAAGCTTAAGGAGTGATAAAATGATACAAAAACCAAAAGGGACTGCCGACATATATTTGCAGGAAGCGGAAATTTGGCAATATGTGGAAGAAACGGCCCGCATCCTACTGCACGACTATCAATTTTCAGAAATCCGCACCCCAATGTTCGAAAGTTATGAACTGTTCTCCAGAGGGGTCGGCGACACGAGCGATATCGTGTCGAAAGAAATGTATGATTTCTACGACAAAGGCGAACGCCACATCGCATTGAAGCCGGAAGGAACAGCTCCAGTTGTTCGGGCCTACGTCGAAAATAAACTTTTTGGTCCGGAACATCCGAAACCACTGAAAGTCTATTACATCAGTCCGATGTTCCGCTACGAAAGACCGCAAGGCGGAAGAATGCGCCAATTCCACCAATTGGGTGTCGAAGTTTTCGGAAGCGTCAATCCGGCGACCGATGTCGAAACGATGGCACTGGCATGGGATATACTGAAAGAACTGGAATTGAGCGATCTGAAATTGGTCATCAATTCGTTGGGCAAAACGGAAGATCGGATCAGATACCGTGAAGCCCTAATCGCCTATCTGGAGCCATTCCATGATGAACTGAGTAAAGATTCCCAGACCCGTCTGCACAAGAATCCGCTGCGCGTGCTGGACAGCAAAGACAAACACGACAAAGAAATCGTTGCCCAAGCACCGAGCATACTGGAGTTCTTGTCGGAAGATTCGAAGAAACATTTTGAATCGGTCCAGGAAATGCTTCAGGCATTGGAAATTCCGTTCACAATCAACAGCAACATGGTCCGTGGACTCGATTATTATCAGGATACTATCTTTGAAATCATGACATCATCCGCAGTATTTGGAGCGGAAACGACCATCTGCGGCGGTGGCCGCTATGACGGCTTGGTCCAGGAAATCGGTGGACCGGAAGTGCCAGGGTTTGGCTTCGGGATGGGACTGGAAAGACTGATTCTTTTGATGAAGGACCAGCAAGTTGATGTACCGAAACTATCCGAGTTGGATGTTTACGTTGTCGGCCTGGGGGAAGCCACGAACATTGAAGCCTTGAAATTGGTCCAAAATGCGCGCCAAGCAGGGTATTCGGCAGATCGGGACTTCCATGACCGCAAAGCTAAGGCGCAATTCAAAACTGCTACGAAAAATGGCGCCAAAGTAGTGCTGACAATCGGTGAGGACGAACTGGAGAACAAACAAGTGCAATTCAAAGTGATGTCGACGGGCAAAGAAAAGACTTTATCATTGACTGAGATTTATGCTGATTTTGATAAAGTGTACAAAACACAGACAGCCGACATGACAGCTTTTAATGAATTTTTCGGAAAAGAAGACTAGATCATACAGAAGAGGGTAGTGAAAATGGAAAGAAGAACAGAGTATTGTGGATTATTGACGGAAGCATCCGTTGGACAGACTGTCGTCGCCAATGGTTGGGTTAACAAAAGAAGAGACTTAGGCGGATTGATCTTTATCCATTTGCGTGACCGCGAAGGCATCGTCCAAGTCGTTTTCAACACAGAGTTCAGCGAGGAAGCCTTCCGCATTGCGGAAACGATCCGTGGGGAGTATGTCCTCCAAGTCAAAGGTAAAGTAGTCCTGCGTGAGGCAAATCAGATCAATCCGAACATCGGCACAGGCACAATCGAAATCGAAGCGGAATCCGTGGAAATTTTGGCGAAAGCTAAAACGCCTCCGTTCTATATCGAAGGCGATTTGAACGTATCCGATGAATTGCGCATGAAATACCGCTATATCGACTTGAGAAGAGACAAAATGATGACTAACATGAAAATTCGCCACCAAACGACGCGCACTGTCCGCAACTATTTGGATGACTTGCATTTCATGGACATCGAAACACCTTATTTGACTAAATCTACTCCGGAAGGCGCTCGTGACTATATCGTTCCATCCCGTGTCCACGAAGGCGAATTTTATGCACTGCCGCAATCGCCGCAACTGTTCAAACAGATGCTGATGGGCGCAGGCTTTGACCGCTATTACCAAATCGTGCGTTGCTTCCGCGATGAAGATCTGCGCGGAGACAGACAGCCTGAATTTACGCAAGTGGATATCGAAACCAGTTTCTTGTCTGCTGAAGAAATCCAGGAAATCACGGAAACTATGCTTCAGAAAGTCATGAAGGACGTTTTGGGCAAAGACATTCCGGCTCCATTCCCGCGCATTTCCTACGATGAAGCGATGAACCGTTTCGGTAGCGACAAGCCGGATACCCGTTTCGCTTTGGAACTGATCGACCTGAATGAATTTGCGAAGACATCTTCCTTCAATGTATTCAAAGCCACTAGCGAAAGCGGCGGCCAAGTCCGCGGATTGAACGTCAAAGGCAAAGCCGATGCCTATTCGCGCAAAGACATGGATAATCTGATTGAATATGCCAAACAATACGGCGCAAAAGGCATGGCCTGGATGAAAGTCGAAGAGGACGGACTGAAAGGTGCCGTGGCGAAATTCTTCTCGGAAGACAGCGAAGAGTTGATCAGACTGATGGATGCGGAGCCTGGTGACCTGCTGGTATTCGTTGCTGACAAAAAAGAAATCGTCTATCAAGCGCTGGGAGAACTTCGTCTGAAGTTCGGCCGCGATCTTGATCTGATCGACAAATCCCAATTTGCTTTCGTTTGGGTTGTGGATTGGCCATTGCTTGAGTACGATGCTGATGCAAAACGCTATACTGCTATGCATCACCCGTTCACCCGTCCAAACGATGAAGACCTTGATAAATTAGCCGATCATCCGGAAGAAGTATATGCACAGGCCTATGACATTGTCCTTAACGGCTATGAAATCGGCGGCGGCTCTTTGCGTATTTACACACGCGAAGTGCAGGAACAGATGTTTGCTGCACTGGGCTTCAGTAAAGAAGATGCTGAAGAGGAGTTCGGTTTCTTGTTGGACGCATTCGATTACGGCTTCCCACCACACGGCGGCATCGCTTTAGGTCTTGATCGTCTGGTCATGCTGTTGGCTGGCGAATCGAATATCCGTGAAGTGATTGCGTTCCCTAAGAACGGGAAAGCTTTCGATCCGATGACGAACGCACCGAGCGAAGTAAGCGCAGCGCAATTGAAAGAGTTGAGCCTGAGAATTGCTGCATTGGACTGATAATTGCACTAAAAAGAGCATCTGATGGTAAGGAAAACAAGCCTTATGATACAATAATCGTATCATAAGGTTTGTTTTTTCGTCTCTGCGTTTTCTGAAGGCGAAAAGGCTGTTTAAGATAATACACAATAAAAGGGTGAAGATATGTTAAAGATAGGTTCACATGTTTCTATGGGCGGTAAAAAAATGTTGTTGGGTTCAGCAGAGGAGGCAGCATCGTACGGTTCTTCGGTGTTCATGATCTACACAGGCGCCCCGCAGAATACCCGGAGAAAAAATGTCGATGAGATGAACATTCCGGAAGGCATGGATTTTATGGCGAAGCACGGCCTGATTGAACTGGTCGTTCATGCTCCCTATATCATCAACTTGGCAAATACCACCAAACCGGACCATTTTGAGTTCGCAATCGGTTTTTTACGCGATGAAATCGTGCGGGCGCAAGCTCTTGGGGCAAAACAGATCACGCTGCATCCGGGTTCGCATGTCGGCGCAGGTTCCGAAATCGGCATCAAACAGATCATCAAAGGCTTGAATGAAGTGCTGGAGCCCAGTCAGACTGCGCAGATTGCGCTGGAAACGATGGCCGGGAAAGGCACGGAGATTGGCCGTACCTTCGAAGAGTTGGCTGCCATCATGGATGGCGTAGTCCATAACGACAAATTATCGGTGACGTTGGATACGTGCCATACAAACGATGCAGGTTACAACGTCAAAGAGGACTTCGACGGTGTTTTGGAAGAATTCGACCGCGTGATCGGACTGGAGCGCTTGAAAATGGTCCATGTCAACGACTCTAAAAACGAAAGAGGGGCCCACAAAGACAGACATGCAAACATAGGGTTTGGCACGATTGGCTTTGAAACTTTAAATAAAATTGTTCACCATCCGCAACTGCAGGATTTGCCAAAAATATTGGAGACGCCGTTCGTCGGCGAGGACAAAAAGAACAAAAAGGCGCCTTACCGATTCGAACTGGATATGCTGAAGTCGCAGACATTCAATCCACGTTTGTTGGAGGACATACTGAATCAGTGAGAAATACATCTTTGGATGGATGCCATTCCGGTTTAAATAAGGGATAATACTATTCAAGCACAAAAGAAAACATAAAGGAGATGGAAAGATGAAAGGTTGGCTGAAGGGATTAATTGGTGTTTTTATTGCAGTGCTGCTGTTGGGAGTGCCGTTGATCAGCTCCTACAACGGGTTGGTGACGGAGGAGAGCAATGTCGATGTCCAATGGGCGAATGTGGAAACCAAGCTCCAAAGGCGTTATGATCTGATCCCTAATTTGGTGGAGTCGGTAAAAGGAGCAATGGAACAGGAGCAGGAAGTTTTCGGGGCAATCGCTGATGCCCGAGCAAGAATCGGCAGCGCCCAGACGACCGAAGAGCAGGTTGCAGCCAGCAACGAGATGGAATCCGCGCTTTCGCGTCTGTTGGTGATTGTCGAGAACTATCCGGAACTGAAATCGAATGAACAAGTGACGGCTCTTATGGACGAGTTGGCGGGAACCGAAAATAGGATTTCGGTCGAGAGGGACCGCTACAATGAAGCGGTGCAAAAGTACAACAACAAGGTCAAACGGTTCCCAGGCTCATTGATGGCTGGCCTGTTCGGATTTGATGAAAAATCTTATTTTGAAGCGGTCAGCGGTGCTGAAACCGCGCCTAGTGTGGATCTGAATACTGACGATGAATAATTGAGGGGCTGATGATGCTTTGTTTCATATAAGGAAAAAGGCGCGATGGCAATTGCTTGCGGTTTTAGGGATATTCTTCTTTTTGATGGCGTTCGCGCCATCAAAAAAAGCCCAAGCATTGCCTGATCCGACAAACGAGTTTTATGTCTATGATCCAAGCGGCACGCTCTCCGAAGAAACGAAAACATTCATCATGAGCGTGAATGAGCAATATGAATTGACGACAGAAAAGCCCCAAGTTGTTGTGGCGGTTGTCGATTCACTGCAGGGCGAGACAATTGAGGAGTACTCTGTTGATTTGTTTGAAAAGTGGGGAATCGGACAAGCTGCTACTGACAATGGGGTGCTGATTTTATTGGCTCTCGAAGAAAGGGAAATCCGCTTCGAAATCGGCTACGGTTTGGAAGGCGCCCTTACGGATAGCCGGACCGGCAGAATTCTGGACAATCATCTGGAATATCTTTCGGCCAATGACTTTGATTCCGGGTTGAAAGAAATCTTTACGGAGGCTGCGGTTGTCGTCAATGAAGAGTACCAATATGATGACGAAGTGATTTTCTCCGGCTATCCTGTCTACACAACCCAATACGCGGAAGACGATTCATCATTCTTTGCGGGCATTGTTCAATTCCTGTTCATCCTTTTGCTGTTGTCCTTCTTTTTTGGAGGCAGAGGCGGGCGTGGTGGACGCGGTGGCGGAATGAACCCATTGTGGTGGCTGCTTCTTGGCGGAGGTGGCGGTGGTTACCGCGGTAACAGTCATCGCGGAGGATATGGTGGAGGCGGCTTCGGAGGCGGTGGCTTTGGCGGAGGTGGCGGCTTCGGAGGCGGTGGTTCTTCCGGAGGCGGCGGATCCAGCAGAGGCTTCTGACCCAGAGCATGCACCAATAAACCAGAGGGAAAAAGAGGACTCGAATATCAACAAGATCATTGACTTAAGGGTGTTGACTAATAAGAGACAGTGGCAATCGGGGGTAAATGCTCTCGTTTCCACTGTCTCTTTCTTTTCTGACGAGCGAATAATTCCAGGAAAGCAATCCGCTCAGCACAGCGGATCGAAATTGTCGAATAGGTGAAGAACATTCGATTATTTTCTTTCGCATCAGGCTGAGATTGTCGAATGTTAAGAAACATTCGGTAATTTTCTTTCGCATCGCACTGGAATTATCGAATACGCGAGCGACATCCGGCAATATCGGCCCTGCAGTCAAAAAAGCGAGGATGCATTTTGCATCCTCGTTATCTTACTTAGGGTATGATGGTTGTGTCGGAGATTTCGAGGCTACTCATGATGATGGCTGCGGTTTCCTCTATAGAGCGTTTGGACACATTGATGACGATGCAACCCAATTTATTGTACAATTCATAGGCGTATTCCAACTCAGCCCGGATGCGGTCCATGTCCGAATAGATGGTTTCCGGGGATAATCCGTAAGCGATCATCCGCTCTTTCCGGAAATTATTTAAGACCTCGGCATCGTTGGTCAATCCGACGATTTTCTTCGGATCCACTTGCCAGATTTCATCAGGCACTGAAGCTTCCGGCATGATCGGCAGGTTCGCTACTTTGATGTTCTTGTTCGCCAAAAACATGGAGAGCGGTGTTTTTGAAGTACGTGAAACACCTAGCAGCACAAGATCGGCATCCAAGAAACCTTTCGGATCTTTCCCGTCATCGTACTTGACGGCGAACTCGATGGCGCTGATCCGGTTAAAGTACTCATCATCCAAACGATGAAGGGCGCCTGCTCTTTTGAGGGGCTGTTGCCCGGTTGTTCTGGAGATATCCCTGACCAGATCTTTCAGTATGTTATAGCAAGGTAAATTTTCTGCAGCGCAGAAATCATCTGTGAATTCGCTCAAGTTGTCGACGACCAAAGTATGAATGACAAATGCCTTCAGCTCTTTGGCTTCTTCCAATACAGGCTCCAGGTCTTTCATTTTTCTGATGAACGGATAATGATACATATGAACAGTTAACGATGGGAATTGTGCCAAGACGGCCTGGAGCACTTTTCTGGCGGTATCTCCCACCGAATCGGATATGATGACAAAATGTAGGTCCTGTTGCGCTTGTTGTTCCATATAATTTCGTCCTTCCTGAATCTTAATCATTGCAATCTCACTAATAATATACTATAGTCTATTTGAAATTGATAGAGTCGGGAGGGAAAATGATGCCGGTCGATACCGTAACTATTGCATTGCAGCAATTAAAGAAACACGGATATAAATATACCCAAAAAAGAGAAGATATCATTACGGTTTTTGTGGAAGCTAACCGCTATCTGTCCGCAAAGGCAGTCCTTCATGCGTTAGAGGATGAATATCCGACACTTAGCTATGACACGATATACCGCAACCTGTATACTTTTGTGGAAGTCGGGATCTTGGAAGAAACTGAACTGAACAATGAAAAACTTTTCCGGATCACTTGCTTGCATGAGGGGCACCATCACCATCACTTTATTTGTCAACAATGCGGGATGACGATTGCTTTGCAGATGTGTCCGATGGATTTCTTCGAGCAGCAGTTGGAAGGATGCCAGATTTCTTCCCATCGCTTCGAAATTTTTGGGGTCTGCAAGGATTGTTTGGCTGCAGGTTAAGGCAACATGGCGGACAGCCGAACCAGTTTTTTTGCCATAGGCTGCAATTCCTGTTTTTGTTTTGCAAGAAAACGTTGCAATTGCTTGTGCCTATGATATAATATCAAAAGAACAATTTCATTTTGATTTCTTACTTTCAAAAGGAAACGTTACTTTTAATGCTCGGAGGGAGGGAATATTTAATGTCAAAAACAGTTGTTCGTAAAAACGAATCTCTTGATGATGCTCTTCGTCGCTTTAAACGTACTGTTTCAAAAACTGGAACTATGCAAGACGCTCGTAAACATGAATTTTATGAAAAGCCAAGTGTGAGACGCAAGAAAAAATCTGAAGCTGCCAGAAAACGTAAATTCTAACAGCCTGATGCTCACTTTCTGAAATTCTTAGAGACTAATCGATAAAGAATGGGATGATCTTCGTATCATTCCATTTTTTTGTCGTCCGGAAAAACTGACTGGATTGCCGGGGGATAAATACTTTCATCAGACATGCCGCTTTATGTTATACTATTAGCAATAAGCAGTGAAAAAAATCCCCAAAAAGAGGAGTGTAGCTTGTTTGACCGATAAAGTGGATAAAACAGTGAAAATTGAAGTTGCGGATGCATCCGTCTTGCCTCATTTATTTGGGTCACAGGACAAGCATCTGATGATGCTGGAAGATGCAATGCAAGTGACCATTACGAGCCGCGGCATGAAAATAGAAATCAGTGGCGAAGAGGCGGCTGTCGATAAGGCCCGCTCCCTCTTGAAGCAACTTTTGGAATTGCTGGCGCGTGGCATCCCTATCTCACAAACAGATATCGTCACAGCTATAAAAATGTCGGAACGCGGAAGCCTCGATTTCTTCATTAACCTTTATGAAGAAGAAATCGGCAGATCATATGCGGGCAAACCAATCCGAGCGAAAAATTTCGGCCAAAGGCAATATGTGCAGGCCGTCAAGAAGAAAGATGTTGTATTCGGAATAGGCCCTGCCGGAACCGGAAAAACTTTCTTGGCCGTGGTGATGGCTGTTGAGGCGCTGAAGAACGGTAAAGTGAAGAAAATCATTCTGACACGACCGGCTGTAGAAGCCGGTGAAAATCTAGGGTTCTTGCCCGGAGATCTGAAGGAAAAAGTTGACCCATATCTGCGGCCAGTATATGATGCGCTTTACGCCATTTACGGCGTCGAGCACACGACCCGCTTGATGGACAGGGGGGTCATCGAAATTGCGCCGCTCGCTTACATGCGGGGAAGGACACTCGAAGATGCATTCATCATCCTTGATGAAGCACAAAACACGACTGTTGCACAGATGAAGATGTTCTTGACTAGGCTCGGCTTCGGCTCAAAAATGATCGTCAATGGCGACAAGACCCAGATTGATTTGCCGAAAGGCGCTATGTCAGGGCTGATCGACGCTGAAAAGAAACTTCATGGTATCCCCGACATCACTTTTGTTACCTTTGATACTCATGATGTCGTGCGCCACCCTGTCGTAGCGAGCATCATCAAGGCCTATGATGTCAAAGAGGAAACACAACACAACATAGAAAAGTGAGCGATTATATGGAAATAGATATTTTTGATGAAACCGAAACTGTAAAGAATGAGCACACTGAATTGGTCCATTCCTTGATTTCCTTTGCGGGGGAATATTTGAAGTTGGCACCCGATACCGAATTGTCGATCACTTTTGTGGACAATGAGCGCATCAGGGAAATCAATCGTGAATACCGCAACAAAGATCAGGCAACGGATGTCATCAGCTTCGCTCTTAACGATGATACCGATGACGACTTGCCAATCAATATGGAAAGCATATCCGGTCTCTTTCCCACAAATATCGGTGATATCATCATTTCTACCGACAAGACCGCCGAACAGGCGGAGTCCTATGGCCACAGCTTCGAAAGAGAACTAGGCTTCCTTGCTTTGCATGGTTTCCTGCATTTGAATGGTTATGATCACATGACGGAAGAAGACGAAAAGGAAATGTTCGGTCTTCAGAAAGAGATACTGGATGCTTATGGACTTAAAAGAGACGAGTAGGGAAAAGATGGGGAAAATCGGAAAGAATCCAAATTTTTTCGCTTCAGTGAAGCATGCTTTGGACGGCATCGGCATTATCCTCAAAGAAGAAAAAAACATGCGCAGTCATGCCTTGTTGGGCTTGATACCGCTCTTGCTGGCATGGTTTTTCGAGTCGAGCACAATGGAATGGATTGTTGTCATTTTCTGCATATTTTTGGTCATCATCATGGAGTTTTTGAATACGATATTTGAGAATGTGGTGGATTTGGTGACTGATTACGAGTACCATCCCTTGGCGAAAAAAGCAAAAGATATCGCTGCCGGAGCGGTACTGGTTACGGTGTTCTTCACCATTCTTATTGCGGCCATCATCTTTTTGCCCGAGTTTGTGGAATTATATTATAAGTTAATTTGAGGAGTTTTTTATGAATAAAAAAGAAGGTTTCAAATCAGGGTTCGTTTCCATCATCGGGAGACCGAACGTAGGAAAATCGACACTTTTGAACCGCATTGTCGGTCAAAAAGTTGCCATCATGAGCGATGTCCCGCAGACTACCCGGAACAAGATCCAAGGTGTTGTCACTTCGGATGATTCCCAGATCGTTTTCATCGACACGCCAGGAATCCACAAACCGCAGACGCGTTTGAACGATTTCATGCTGAAAAGCGCGTACAGCACCTTCAACGAAGTCGATTTAGTTTTGTTCATGGTGAACGCGGCAGAAAAAAGAGGAGCAGGCGATAATTTCATTCTTGAGAAACTCAAGAACCTGCGTACACCGAAATTTTTGATCATCAACAAAATCGATCAGGTTAAGCCGGAAGAGTTACTCAAAATCATCATGGACTATACTTCCGATAATGAGTTCAATGAAGTGATCCCAATTTCAGCGATTCAGGGAAACAATGTCGATGAAATGATGAACACCATCAAAAAATACATACCGGAAGGGCCGCAATTCTATCCGGACGACCAAGTGACGGACCACCCGGAATACTTCGTCGTGTCCGAGTTCATCCGTGAGAAGATCCTCCAGTTGACAAAAGAAGAAGTGCCGCATTCCGTGGCAGTCGTCGTTGAATCGATGCAGCGCAATGAGGACGACAAGGTCCACGTCCATGCAACCATCATCGTCGATCGGGCCAGTCAAAAAGGCATCATCATCGGCAAAGGCGGGAAAATGCTGAAAGAAATCGGTGTCCGGTCCCGCCGCGACATCGAAGCAATGCTTGGAGATAAAATATACCTCGAACTTTGGGTGAAGGTCCAGAAAGATTGGCGCGATAAGCAGAGTTATCTGCAGGATTACGGTTACCGCCAAAAAGATTACGATTGATCGGTAAGCGCGCTACAGGTACATGAATAGCAATCAGCAAGAGTTTGGGAGGCTACCTTCCGGACTCTTCTCTTTTCGAAAGGGTGCAACATGGAAACATATCAGCAATTTGATGGCATCGTCTTATCGATCCGGAAACACAGGGAAAAGGATGCATTGGTAAAAATATTCACGCGCAATCACGGAAAAAGGATGTTTTTTGTGAAGAACATCAAAAACCCGAACCATGCCTTAAAAGCTGCGCTCCTGCCATTCACAAAAGCGACTTATCTTGGTCGCATCAAGGATGACGGACTCAGCTTCCTGCAGGACAGCCGCGAAACCGTCCATTTTTCCAAGATGCAGACAGACATCCACTTGAATGCCTACGCGACTTATTTAAACAATCTGGCCGACGCGGCGATCAACGATGCCATCAAAGCCACCGACCTCTATGATCTGTTGGAGGAATCGCTGGTCGCCATGCAGAACGGGATGGATGCTGAAATCGTAGTGAACATTTTCGAAATGAGGATTCTGAAATATTTTGGAGCAGCTCCCCAATTGCAGGAATGTATCATCTGCCACAGCAAGCAAGAACCTTTCGATTTTTCAGTCAAATTCTCCGGTGCCTTATGCCAAAAGCATTACGGGGAGGACCCCAGAAGGTCGCATGCAAGCCCGGCCGCTGTCCATTTCGCACGGATTTTCCAACTGGTCACGCCAAAGCAAGTCGGGAATATCAAAATCAAAACCGAGACAAAGCAGGCGCTCCGAGCTTTCATAGATGAATTATATGAAGAATATGTCGGAATCCGCTTGAAAAGCAAGAGCTTCATCGATCAGATGCACGCTTGGGAGACAAAAGTGGAGATTCCTTTCCGTACAGTTACGGAACCGGAGCCGGAGCCGAACAAGCCGAACGAAAGCGGACAGTCCGATTTAAGTAGTTCTTGACATTCATCCAGAACAACGCTACTATTGAGAAGAACTAAATACTGGACGTTGAAGATAAAAGTACCTCTGGTCAGTACCGGAAAGCGAATTTGGGATAGTGTGAGCCAAAGCGGGAGACTATTGCGGAAAGGCGTATCCGAGTCTTGTAACGAAGTGCCGGCGTTTGCCGGAATTAGGGTGGAACCGCGAAAATATTCGTCCCTATGTTTCAAGGAGACTTGATGCATAGGGACTTTTTTTATGTATTATTTCAGGTGGAGGAGATATATGATGGAAAACAAATTAACTGTGCAAAAAATGATCCAAGCGCTACAAAATTTTTGGGCGGATCAAGGCTGCCTTTTGATGCAGTCCTATGACACTGAAAAGGGAGCCGGAACAATGAGCCCGTACACATTTTTACGCGCAATCGGCCCGGAACCATGGAATGCTGCATACGTGGAGCCTTCCCGCCGTCCAGCAGATGGACGTTATGGCGAAAATCCGAACCGACTTTACCAACATCACCAATTTCAGGTGGTCATGAAGCCGTCACCAGCAAACATCCAGGAACTTTATCTGGAAAGCCTGAAAGTGTTGGGGATTGATCCAATCGAACACGATATTCGCTTTGTCGAAGACAATTGGGAAAATCCTTCATTGGGTTGCGCCGGTTTGGGTTGGGAAGTCTGGTTGGATGGGATGGAAGTCACCCAGTTCACCTATTTCCAGCAAGTGGGCGGTTTGGAATGCAGCCCCGTCACAAGCGAGATCACCTATGGTCTGGAGCGCTTAGCTTCTTATATCCAGGATGTAAACAGTGTCTATGACCTTGAATGGACCGAGGGCGTGAAATACGGCGAAATTTTTGGTCAACCGGAATACGAACATTCCAAATATTCGTTTGAGGAAAGCAATGTCGATTTGTTGTTCCAACTTTTCGATTCATTTGAAGCGGAAGCGACGAAACAAATCGAGAACGGGCTTGTACATCCGGCTTATGACTATGTCCTGAAGAGCTCACATGCCTTTAACTTATTGGATGCGAGAGGTGTCATTTCGGCTACTGACCGCGCTGGTTACTTAGCGCGCATCCGCAATATGGCGCGCCAATTGGCGAAAGCTTTCGTCCAAAAGAGAAAAGAACTGGGATTCCCTTTGCTTTCGGATGATCAAAAAGAACTTGCATTGAAGGAGGACTAATGTGATGAGTCAAACTGTATTATTAGAAATCGGACTGGAAGAAATGCCTGCGAAATATGTGCGCAGCAGCAGTATCCAATTTAAAGAAAAAATGACCGCTTTTTTGGAAGACAACCGCATAAATTACGATGCGATCGAAATGTATGCGACACCGAGACGTTTGGCGGTCATCGCAAGCGGCGTCAGTGATAAACAAGAGGACCTGGCTGAAGTAGTCAAAGGACCCGCAAAAAAAATCGCTCTGCAGGCTGACGGAAGTTGGTCAAAAGCCGCATTGGGCTTCGTCCGCGGGCAAGGCCTGACTCCTGAAGACATCTTTTTCGATGAGCTGAATGGAGTCGAATATGTTTTCGTCAAGAAGGAAACGAGCGGAAAGGCTTCATCCGAAGTGCTCAAGGAACTGAACGCAGTCGTTGAGTCGTTGACTTTCCCTGTTTCGATGCACTGGGGCAACCATCACTTCAAATACATCCGTCCGATTCACTGGATTGTGGCATTGGCTAATGATGAAATTATTCCATTCCAGGTACTGGATGTCGTTTCTGGCCGAACCACCCGCGGACACCGTTTTCTGGGTGAGGAAGTGACACTCGCGCATGCGGACGAGTACGAGGAGAAGTTGGCAGAGCAACACGTCATCGTCGACCAGGACAAGAGAAAAAATATGATCCGTGCTCAATTCCAGCAGATTGAAGCCGAAAATGGCTGGATCATCCCTAATGATGAAACCTTATTGGAAGAAGTCACTTCATTGGTCGAATACCCGACTGCATTCTTCGGAGAATACGACAGTAAATATTTGACGCTGCCGGCAGATGTATTGATCACATCGATGAAGGACCACCAGCGCTATTTCGAAGTGAAGGACAAATCCGGAAAACTATTGCCGTACTTCATATCCGTGCGCAATGGGAATGGCCTGTTCATCGATAATGTGAAGAAAGGGAACGAGAAAGTCCTGACCGCAAGGCTTGAGGACGGTCTGTTCTTCTTCAACGAAGACCAACGCATCACGATTGCGCAATCGGTCGAAAAATTGAAGAATGTCACATTCCATTCGAAAATCGGTTCCATTCATGATAAGATGAAAAACACAGCGAAAATCGCTGCCCATCTTTCTGATGTGCTTGATTTGGCTGAGGCCGACAAAGCACAATTATTGCGGGCGGCTTCAATCTACAAATTCGATTTGGTGACCAATATGGTTTCCGAATTTACGGAACTACAAGGGATCATGGGTGAAGTCTATGCCTTGCAACAAGGAGAAACCGCCACTGTGGCCGCAGCGATCAGGGAACATTATCTGCCTGTATCCAGTGAAGGCGAATTGCCGGAAACCCAAGTCGGAGCTGTCTTGGCGATGGCTGATAAATTGGACAGCATCATCAGTTTCTTCCTTCAGGGAATGGTTCCGACTGGATCGAACGACCCGTATGCTTTGCGTCGTCAAATGATCGGGGTCATCCAGATCATCGAGAAGTTCCAATGGTCGTTCCCACTGGAAGACTTGTTCTCCAGCTTGTTGACAGATGTCTATGCGGTCGAAGATAAAGAGTCGTTCGAAAAAACGATGAATGAGCTTGCCGTTTTCGCTAGCGGACGGATCCAACAAAAATTGCAAACCTACGGCATCCGATATGATGTTGTTGAAGCTGTACTGCAATCCGCTGAAAAAGATGTCAACACACTCTTCGCTAACGCCAAAGTATTGCAGGCCCACAGTGAAGAGGAATCATTCAAGGCAATCATGGAAGCTCTTGCGCGTGTCGTAAACATTTCCGGAAATCCTGAAGAATCGATTCCGGTCCAGAAAAACCTGCTTGAAACAGCCAGCGAAAAGAATCTGTATGTACAGATCAACCATCTCGACTTGGCACTGTCTCATGGCGATCCGGAAGCGGATTATGCCGCATTGGCCGCGATTGCACCTTACATCGAAGCTTATTTCGATGAAAACATGGTCATGGTCGAGGATATCGCTATCCGCAGCAACCGCTTGAATACGCTGGGCAACCTGACCTTGAGCATTCTGCAGTTTGCCGATGTCAGAAAATTGATCCTTAAATAGTGAAGTGATGGAGGCGGGGCTAACATTGTTTACTCCCGGCTCCATCATTTTGTCTTTTGGCTGGCGACAGTCAGATCAAGACAGCCGATACTGTATTTTCTTTTCGTTTTTTGGTTAATATGGTAAATTAAGAGGGAAGAATGCGCGGTTCGGAATATAGAAACGCAAATTATTTGTTAAAGATAACTATCCAACTTTTTGATCGCGGAAGTGCTTTTGAGAAAGTTGGGTCAATCGAATCATTTTGTTCGGCGTGCAGAGTGCTGAACAGTTTTCCAAGGGGGAAAAAAGATGTCAATGTTTTTAGATCATGCAAAAGTGCATGTAAAAGCCGGTAAAGGCGGCGATGGAATGGTAGCGTTCCGTCGCGAAAAGTATGTTCCCGATGGGGGTCCTGCAGGTGGTGACGGTGGCCGTGGGGGAAGCATCATATTTGAAGTGGATCCAGGTCTGCGCACGTTATTGGATTTCCGTTATAATCGGAATTTCAGAGGTAAGCCGGGCGAAAACGGCATGAGCAAGAGCATGTTCGGCCGCGGCGCAAAAGACACAGTAGTCAAGGTTCCGCCAGGTACGATTGTGCGCAATGCGGAAACAAAAGAACTCATCGCTGATTTGACTGAAGCAGGGCAACAGGCGGTAGTCGCAAAAGGCGGCCGTGGCGGACGCGGGAATAACCGATTTGCTACTGCGAGAAACCCTGCACCCGAAATCGCCGAAAACGGTGAACCTGGGCAAGAACTGGAGTTGGAGCTCGAACTGAAAGTCATCGCGGACGTCGGTTTGGTGGGCTTTCCATCAGTCGGGAAATCGACATTGTTGTCGATCGTGTCTAAAGCGAAACCAAAAATCGCAGCTTATCACTTTACTACCCTAGTGCCCAATTTAGGTATGGTACAAACCCGCAGTGGAGAAGAGTTTGTCATGGCCGATTTACCAGGATTGATCGAAGGCGCATCCCAAGGTGTAGGTTTGGGAATCCAATTTTTACGCCATATCGAGCGCACGCGAGTCATTCTGCATGTTATCGATATGGGCGGCACAGAAGGCAGAGATCCCTTCGATGACTATGAAAAAATCAATAAGGAATTGGAAAGTTACCAATTGCGTTTGCTGGAAAGACCGACAGTCATAGTAGCCAATAAAATGGATGTGGCAGAAGCGGAAGAAAATCTGGCGATTTTCAAACAAAAAATCGCCGAAAAATTCGGTAATGACGAAGCGCCAAGAATTTTTCCGATTTCAGCCTGGTCAACTACCGGCGTAGCCGAAATGTTGGATTACACCGCTGAGGTTCTGAGGGAAACTCCTGAGTTCCCATTATTCGATGAAGAAGAAGTCGAAACATCCGTCGTTTACAAATTCGAAGAAAACCAAGAACAATTCACAATCGGACGCGATCCTGATTCCACATGGGTATTGGGCGGCGAAAGATTAGAAAAATTATTCAACATGACCAATTTTGCTCATGATGAAAGCATCATGCGTTTCGCCCGTCAATTGCGTCAAATGGGTGTGGATGAAAAACTAAGGGCTAAGGGCGCGAAAGATGGGGACATGGTCCGCATCATGACCTATCATTTTGAATTCGTCGATTAAGAAGCATCAACAGTACCAATAAATGGGGGAACATTATCGTGACACTACAGAAACGCTCCGTCCCGTTGGATGGGATGCGGGCGGTTGCGATCATTGCCATCATTTTCTATCATTTGATGCCACATGTTTTGCCGGGCGGCTACTTGGCTGTCAACTTTTTTTTCGTCCTGACCGGTTTTTTCATTACATCGTCTGTGATTGAAGAATACGCTCAAAGGGGGAAATTGGCATACAAACGCTATTTGTCCAAAAGGTTTCATAGGCTGTTCCTCCCGTTGCTCTGGATGTTGATAGTGGTGACCACATACATCACTCTGTTCCAAAGGGACTTGTTGCTGAATTTGCGGCCATGGCTCCTTTCGTCTTTAGGGATGGTCAACAATTGGTGGCAAATTTCC
Organism: Trichococcus sp.; assembly: GCA_030153215.1. GTDB lineage: Bacteria > Bacillota > Bacilli > Lactobacillales > Aerococcaceae > Trichococcus. The sequence continues at coordinate 18,413 of JASKKA010000001.1, read as the reverse complement.
GTTGGCGGTTCATATTTTGAACAATTCTATGTGCAATCACCGTTTATGCATCTCTGGTTCCTTTCTATCGTAAGCCAATTCTATGTTATTTGGCCACTGATTGTATTATTGCTGTTGGCACTATACAAAAATAAACGGATAATCCTCTATGCAGCAATCGGGCTTTCTTTGTTTTCCGCCCTTGCTATGGCGATGCTGTATGTTCCGGGAGAGGACGCTTCACGGGTCTATTATGGAACGGATACGCGCTTGTTTTCTTTCATGATCGGCAGCGCGCTTTCGGTTGTATGGCCGTTGGAGAGGCTGGACGAACCGGTGCCGAAGCATATTGGTCGAAGATTGACGCTCGCGGGCTTGTTGAGCTACGCTGTTATCGGTGCAATGTTCAGTGGTATGCTGGACAGCCAGACATTTACGTATAGAGGCGGGATGTATCTCAATAGCATCATCATTGGAGTTGCTGTTGTTTTGACAGCACATCCGGCCACAACCGTTTCAAGATTGATGCGGTTCAAACCGATTCAGTGGCTCGGACGGCGTAGTTTCCTCCTGTATCTCTGGTACTATCCTGTGATTTCTCTCTATCAGGCAAAAGTAGTCGATACGAGCATTGATCCCGCTCGCCATATTTTGATTCAGCTGGCACTTATATTCAGTCTTTCCGAAATAGGTTATCAGATATTTGAGAAAGGCAGTTTGAACCTACCGTTTACGCTGTCATGGCGACCTTCAGAGGCAATTGCCCGAATCAAAACATTGGGATCCCGGCGCTTAACCGAGCATTTGCGGGAAAAAATCATTGTAATCATCGGTATCTGTTCGCTGCTGATTGCTCTGACGGGATTTGCTCAAGCGCAACCCGGCAAAAATGCTGAAGTGCAACAATTGCGTGAACAGATCGCAGCCAGCCAAACCAAAATGGAAGAAATGAATCGTGACGATTCCATCCGTAGCAGGGCAATCAACAATATCGAAGGGCTTGAACGACAGACCGTTTTGTTCGCGCATGATGCGGATATTACCTTCATAGGAGACTCCGTATTGCTCTCGGTTGCGGATCAACTGGTAACGATTTTCGGTCGGGCGGTTGTGGATGGCGCCGTCAGTAGACAACTTTACCAAACCTCCGCTGTGATTACTGCCTTGGAAAAAAGGGGACAATTGCATGATACGGTTGTGGTCTTCCTGGGTTCCAACGGTACTTTCACTCAGAAGCAGATGGAAACATTCGTCGAGCAAGTCGGGACTTCCCGGAATCTGTTTTTCCTGACGACGAATGTACCGAGAATCTGGAAGGACAGTGTGAACGAGCAGTTGAAGCTTGCCGAAAGCAAGCATTCCAATGTCCATATTTTGGATTGGGATGCTTATAGCAGCGAGCACGACGAGTGGCTTTTGGAGGATCAAGTCCATCCGAATCCTACCGGGGCACAACAATTGGCCCTTTTTGTGGCTGAAGAAATCTATCGAGAATTAAATGATGAAAATGGGAGCAATTGATTATGAAAATCCAATTTTTAGGCACCGGAGCCGGTGTTCCTTCCACCAGCAGAAATCTTTCCAGCATCGCATTGAAACTGTTGGATGAACGCAATGCCATCTGGCTTTTTGACTGCGGGGAAGGGACACAGCAACGTGTGCTCAAAACAACCATACGACCTAGGAAAGTTGAAAAGATCTTCATCACTCATCTGCATGGAGATCATATATTCGGACTGCCGGGATTTTTAAGCAGCAGGGCTTTTCAAGGCGGCAACACTCCCTTGAACATCTATGGCCCTGTCGGAATCAAGGAATTTGTGCTGACCAGTCTGCGCATATCCCAGTCCCACTTGCGTTATCCGATCTTCTTTCATGAAATAGCCGAAGATGGCGTTGTGTTTGAAGATGAACAGTTCCGTGTGAGCTGCGCAAAACTGAATCACGGTATCGTTTCATACGGGTACCGTGTCGAAGAGGCCGACTATCCAGGCGAATTGCAGGCCGAAAAACTGAAAGAGATGGATGTTCCCGCGGGGCCACTTTACGGGAAACTTAAAAACGGAGAGACTGTTGTTTTACCAGACGGGAGAACAATCAACGGGCTCGATTTTATCGGAAAGACGACAAAAGGGCGGATCGTAACGATTCTGGGGGATACAAGAAGAACGAAAAATACGGTCATCTTAGCCAGAAATGCCGATGTGTTGGTTCATGAGAGCACCTTCGGGAAAGAAGACCAAGCCATCGCGTCGGATTATTTCCATTCTACTTGCATCGATGCGGCCAATGTAGCCAAAGAAGCAAAAGTCAACCAGCTTTATTTGACCCACATCAGTGCCCGTTACCTGAATGGCAATGCACAGCAGTTGCAGCGGGATGCCCGCAAAGTCTTTCCAAATACAAAACTCGTCAATGATTATGATGAATTCGAAATAGCATTGAGAAAATGATTGCCGGATGCTGGTCACCAAAAAATGATCACCGTGGCTCTCAAGTGGTGCAAGTTGACTATGCATCGGCAAAAAGATGATAATGAGAGTGTAAAAACATCAAAATGAGTGGGGCGATTATAGTGAAAAATCAATGGAGATTAGTAGCGGGTATTATTTTGATCATCATCATTGTGCTGTTTGCCGTTTTCAATGTCGATTCTGTGCCGGTCAATTTTGGATTTGCGGTTGTGGATGGACCTTTGATCATTGTCATCCTGGTTTCACTCCTGATGGGAGCGCTCATCACGCTACTGGTTGCGACAGGAAGTGCGACAAAGAAAAACAAAGAATTCAAACAGATGCGCGCTGAAATCGATGCAAAAGGGAAAGAAATCCAAAAAGCAGTTGACGAGACAAAAGCCGGTTACGAACAGCAACTTGCCGATCTGCGGGCGCAAATGACCCAAAAAGAAAGCAAAATCACTTCGCTTGAAGAAGAGTTGGTCAAAAGGTTTACGGCTGGCACTCCGGATCAGCCCAGTAAAGTTTGATAGCAACAGAGCTGGAAATCCCTTCGATGACCACTTCAAGTCACAAAGAAAAGACTAGAACGATTTCAGCTTCTAGTCTTTTTTGGATTATTGGGGACCACAGTGCGTTTATTTAGTCTATAAAGTAAGGAGTCGGTAATTTGTTATCGTCAAAAATGAATTGGAAAATACGCAAATCAGAAATTGAGGGCTCTGTCAGCATGGGAATCAGCCAGGCTTCAGGCTTATCGGAAAAATTCGTTACACTCTGCATGCAGAGAGGCTTGGGAACAAAAGAACAGATCACAGCTTTCATCGATGGGACCAAAATGGAATTCCACGATCCGTATCTGTTGCACGACATGGATAAAGCAGTCCAGCGCTTGACTGAAGCCATTGAAACGGGAGAAGAAATCGTCGTTTATGGGGATTATGACGCGGACGGCATCACAAGCACAAGCATTCTAGTGGAAACGATTGAAGTGTTGGGCGGCAATGTCGGCTATTATCTGCCGAATCGCTTTACGGATGGATATGGGCCAAATGCTGCCGCATTCAAAAAATTGATTGAAAACGGTGCGCAACTGATTTTGACGTGCGACAACGGGGTTTCCGGCCATGAGCCGATAGCGATGGCCAAAAAAATGGGGATTGACGTCATCGTTTCCGACCATCACGAATTGCCGGATGTCTTGCCGGATGCGTATGCCATAATCCACCCGAAACATCCTGCTGGCACGTATCCTTTCCCGGATCTATCCGGAGCTGGCGTCGCGCTGAAAATTGCGGCAGCTCTACTAGGGGAAATGCCATACGAATCCCTTGATCTGGCAGCAATCGGGACTGTTGCGGACCTTGTGAGTCTGACAGGCGAGAATCGATGGATCGTGAAACAGGGGCTGCAAGTCATGAAACAAACGCATCGGCTCGGCTTGGCTGCTTTGATGGAAGCCGCAGGGATAGATGCAGCCCATTTGGACGAAGAGAGCATCGGATTCATCATCGGGCCACGTTTGAACGCGGTCGGTCGATTGGAAGATGCGGGCCCAGGCGCTGAACTGATGCTGTCTTTCGATGAGGACAAAATTGCTGAACTCGTTGCCTACATACAGGAAAAGAATGTCGAGAGACAAGGGATTGTACAGTCCATCCATGAAGAGGCGAGTGCCCAACTGGCGAAAGCCGAAAGCATGCCGGATGTTGTTGTGTTGGGCAGCAAGAACTGGCACGAGGGCGTTCTTGGGATTGTGGCAAGCAAGCTGGTAGAGGAATTCGGGCGCCCTACAATCTTATTCCGCATCGACGAAAAAACCGGCATCGCGAAAGGTTCGGCCAGGAGCATTGAGGCTTTGGATATCTATGCTGCCTTGACCGATTCAAAGGATTTGCTGACGAAATTCGGAGGGCACAAAATGGCAGCCGGCATGAGTCTTTCCGCCACCGATTTGCCCGCTTTCGATGAAAAAATAAACGGCTACGCGGCTCGTTATCATGATGCAATCGTGTTAGGTGAATCCATTTATATAGACGCCATCCTGCCGCTTGCTGATGTCACTTTGCCGTTTTTGAAGGAATTGGAATTGCTTAAACCTTATGGTACTGATAATCCAAAGCCTATATTCGGCTTCCAGAATGTACCCTTGACGGACATCAGACAGATAGGTGCCGACAACAAGCATCTGAAATTCAAGCTCAAGGACAAGAACCTCTTTCTGGATGTGATCGGCTTCAACAAGGGGAGCATCAGCAATCACTTGAACGAAGCGGATGTCGTTTCCCTCATCGGCGAACTTTCGATTAATGTTTGGAGGGACAGCGCGAAACCCCAATTGCAGCTGAAGGATATCAAAAACAAGCATGTCCAGTTTTTCGACAAAAGGAGTTCAGTCATCCAGGAGTCCGTATTGGCCGTGGAAGATGCTTTGTATCTCTTTTCGACTTCCGGAATCATGAAAAAATTTTATGAGCGCATCCCAAACAGTTCAAACGCTGCCTTGCTCACCGACAGTACAGCGGACGCCATGCAGGATGTCAGCGCCAGCAACCTTGTGCTCTTCGAATGTCCGTTGAAGATGGACCTGTTGGCGAATCTACTGAAGAACAATCAATTCGAAAACGTGTATGTCGTTTCTCATGAATCGAATAGTGTTTACGCAGATGGGGTCCCTCCTAAAGACCAGTTTGCAAGATTTTATCAGTATATCCGTTCCCATAAGGATATCGATGTGAGAAACCGGTTAGATGCCTTGGCAGAATACTTAAAAATCAAAAAAAATATTGCCATTTTTATGATTCAAGTGTTTTTGGAGGCGGGATTTGTTACAATAGACAATGGTTTCATCAATGAGGTCAAGAATCCTGTCAAAAGGGCATTGGATGATACGCAAGTATTCAAAGATCGCCTGCAGAAAATGGAAGCTGAGAAACTATTCATCTACAGTCCGTTTTCGCAATTGACGAAATGGTTGAATGAACAGATGCTGGTACAATAATTAGGAGGAACATAAAATGGATTTGAAACAATATATTGCTGACGTAAAAGATTTTCCGGAGCAAGGCATCATATTCCGCGATATTTCGCCTTTGATGGCAAACGGCGAAGCCTACCGCTATGCAATCAAAGAAATCGTGAAATATGCCCAAGACCTCAATGTCGATAAAGTAGTCGGACCCGAAGCACGAGGCTTTATGGTTGGTTGCCCGGTCGCTGTAGAATTAGGCTGCGGCTTCGCAATGGCCCGCAAAAAAGGCAAGTTGCCACGAGAAACGGTTGAAGTTTCTTACGGATTGGAATACGGAAAAGCGACGCTGCAATTGCATCAAGATGCCATTCTGCCTGGCGACAAAGTGCTGGTTTGTGATGATTTGTTGGCTACCGGCGGTACTACAGCCGCGACCATTGAATTGGTTGAAAAATTAGGCGGAGAAGTCGTCGGTTTGGCATTCCTGATCGAGTTGTTGGATCTGAAGGGTCGAGACCTGATCCAAGGGTATGACATCTTCACGCTGATGGAATACTAAAAAAACAGCATAAGAATGGACACGCAAAAAGGCTGCCGATCGGCAGCCTTTTTGTGTCAGTCGGAGAACTGTTCTTTAAATGATGTGATTCCTGTACAAACCGACTACTTTCCCCAAAATGAGGACAGAATCCAGGATTATCGGCTCCATGCTTGCATTCTCTGGTTGCAGCCGATAATAGTTGTTCTCTTTATAGAATCGTTTGCAGGTCGCTTCATCGTCGTCCGTCATGGCTATGACGATATCGCCGTTTTCAGCCGTGGCTTGTTTTCTGATGATGACTGAATCGCCATCGAATATACCGGCATCAATCATGCTATCTCCGCGGATTTTCAGCATGAACAAAGAACCGGAATTGGATTTCAGATCCGGGGGAACAGGGAAATAATCAGTCGCCTCTTCCACGGCAAGTATGGGCGCACCGGCTGTGACGGTACCCAACAACGGCATTTTATCCGACATGATCCCCAACTTGTCCAGACCCGCTTGAGTCAGTTCAATCGCACGGGGTTTTGTTGGGTCGCGCTGAATAAAGCCATTTTTTTCAAGACGCGACAGATGGCCATGCACCGTGGATGTGGAGGATAATTTTACCGCATTTCCGATTTCTCTTACGGTCGGGGGATAGCCTTTTTCTTGGACTTCTTCATAAATGTATTGGAGCACTTCAATTTGGCGTGAATCTTTATTTTTAACCATGAGATCATCATCTCCGTAATCTTATATTTATACGTTTAGGATACCACTAATCATCCGAAATATCAAACAGATGTTCGTATATTCTCGGGATGAAGCAAGAATTTGCACAGATTTGTCCCAAAACCGGATATGGTTGAAGCGTTCTCGAAAAATTGCTAAATTTATCGGTGATTGCTATTTCTTTTTCTCATAATCTTTAGTACAATTAATGAATGAATGCTTTGGAAAGGGGGATGAATACGTGTCAACAACAGCATGGGTAATGATGGTCATTTTAGGAATAGTAGCAGGCGCGGTTGGCGGATTTTTCCTTGCAAGACGTTATATGGTAAAATATTTTGAAGAAAATCCACCGATCAATGAAGAAATGTTGCGTTCTATGATGATGCAGATGGGTCAAAAACCATCCGAGAGAAAAGTTAAACAAATCATGGCTTCTATGAAAGCACAATCAACAAAGAAAAAGAAGTAGATTAATGAAATAATATACAAAATGTGGATCTCTACGGTTCCACATTTTTATTTTGTCTTTATACAAGTAAGAAGGGGGTAATATACGTGAGTATTTTCAAAAAATTAAGTTGGTTTTTCCGCCAGGAATGGAAAGCCTATTTTGTTGGCGTCTTTTTCCTGATCATTGTCGCAATCCTGCAAGTCGTGTCGCCGCGCGTTGTTGGAATCATCATCGATGAAATTGCGTTGGGAACCTTAACCATGGCGTCTTTGTGGAAGTGGTCGGCGATCATCTTGATTGCGGGCGTCCTGCAGTACCTCTTCCGTTATATATGGCGGATGAAGATTTGGGGAACCTCGGCAGAATTGGAAAAAATACTTCGTTCACGATTGTTCAAGCATTTCACAGAAATGGATGCGGTCTTCTTCCAAAAGTACCGGACCGGTGATCTGATGGCGCATGCGACGAATGACTTGAATGCGATCCGCATGGTCGCTGGTGCAGGCATATTGACACTGGCGGATTCGATTTCTTCAGGCGGAATCACGCTCTTCACGATGTTTTTCTTGATCGACTGGCGTCTGACGCTTATCGCCATGATCCCGTTGCCGGCTTTGACGTTGGTGTCGAGAATCCTCGGACAAAAGATGCACAAACGTTTCCGTAAGGCGCAAGCGGCTTTCTCGAACCTGAATGACAAAACGCAAGAGAGCGTATCCGGCGTCAAAGTAATCAAAACTTTCGGCGAAGAAGAAGAGGACATCCATGATTTCGAAGCGATGACGAAGGATGTCGTCGCGAAAAATAAGGCTGTCTACAAGGTCGATGCTTTATTCGATCCTGCAATCCAACTTATCCTGGGACTTTCTTTTGCGTTGACGATCATCTTTGGTGGACGATTTGTAGTGGAAGGCAGCATCAGCATCGGTCAATTGGTCTCGTTCATCAGTTATATCGGAATGATGGCATGGCCGATGTTAGCGGTTGGCAGATTATTCAATGTGTTGGAACGGGGAAGTGCAAGTTACAGCAGGATCGATGAGCTTCTGAAGGAGAAATCGACGATCCAGGAGCAAAAGAATGCCGTCCGGACTCCGGTTACAGGCGATCTGGATTTTCAGGTATCTTCTTTCAGTTACCCGAACAGCGAAGAAATCAGCCTGCAGGATGTCGGCTTCCATTTGGAAAAGGGCCAGACGTTGGGTATCGTAGGCAGAACCGGAGCAGGAAAAAGTACGATTTTTCGTTTGTTGTTGCGTGAGTATGATCAATATGCAGGCAGCATCAATTACAACGGGATTGATATCCGTGACTATTCATTGGACGCGTTATTGAGCGGAATCGGCTACGTTCCCCAAGACAACTTCTTGTTCTCTTCAGACGTCAGGGAAAATATCCGTTTTGCCGACCCATCCATCAGCCAGCAAAAAGTTGAAGAGGCTGCGCGATTGACTGCCATTCATCAGGATATTCTGGGCTTTCCCGGTGGCTATGATACGTTGGTCGGGGAAAGGGGCGTTTCCTTATCTGGTGGCCAAAAACAGCGGATAGCGATTGCGCGGGCTTTGGTGACTGAACCGGAGCTGCTCATCCTGGATGATTCCTTATCCGCGGTGGATGCGAAGACAGAAGAAGCGATCTTGACGGGCCTTAAGGAAAAGCGAGCGAATCAGACAACAATCATCGCAGCCCATCGGATCAGCAGCGTAATGCATGCGAATGAGATTATTGTCCTGGATGAAGGGCGCATTGTCGAACGCGGAACCCATCATGAGTTGATGGAAGAGAATGGATGGTACCGCAGGATGTACGAAAAACAACAACTCGAAACCAAATTAGAAGGGAAGGATGAAGCATGAGTGGATCAGCATGGTCTAAGACAATCCCATTAAAAGAGCAACTTCGGGTAACGAAAAGAATTTTCCGATTTGCCCATCCTTTCCGCTATCAATTTTTGACCGCATTGCTTTTCAGTATCGCATTATCACTAGTGAATGTGGTGGCCCCGCGCATCATCCAAATTTATATGGATGATTATCTGGCTGCGGGCAATGTCACGACCAACATCAGCGTATTTTTCGCGATGGCCTATCTGGGCTCCATCTTGTTGAAGATGTTGGTTACGTATCTGCAACGTTACATATTCAGTATGGCCTCGGAACAAACCGTTGAGAATATCCGCAATGCCGTTTTCCGTAAGATCAACCAATTGGGGATGCGTTACTATGATACGACGCCAGCCGGTTCGATCGTTTCGCGGGTAACCAATGATACAGAAACCATCAAGGAATTCTGGAATGTGTTTTTGGCGTTGGCAGAAGGGATCTTCAGCATCGTCACTGTTTTCATCGCCATGTGGACTTTGGACAGGCAGATTTCCCTGCTTTTCATCGTTTTTGTGCCGATAATGGCCGGTCTGATTTGGTATTATCAAAAATACAGCACGCGCGTTTACCGAACGATGCGCGAAAGGCTGAGCCAACTGAACACGAAATTGAATGAATCGATTTCCGGTATGGCGATCATCCAACAGTTCCGGCAAGAAAAACGGCTGCGCTCGGAATTTGATGCGATCAACGACGACTACAGCAAAGGCCGGGTGGCGATGGTCCAGATGAACGCACTGATGCTGATGCCAGTCGTCAATCTGTTGCAGGCCATCGCGCTGGCGATTGTTCTTTGGTTGTTTGGTTATCAGACACTGAACGGTGTCGTGGAGCTGGGGGTCATCTATGCTTTCACGACCTACATCCAAAACTTTTTCCGTCCGATGGGGATGATGATGGATAACCTCAGCGCCCTTCAGGACGGCATCGTCTCCAGTTCGCGGGTATTGAGTGTGCTGGATAACGCCGAATTGGCACCGATCCAACCTGAAGATTCGAATTTGGAAATCAGCCAAGGTAGAATCGAGTTCAAAAATGTTTCCTTCTCTTATGACGGGAAGCAGGATGTGCTCAAAGACATCAGCTTCACAGCCAATCCAGGCGAGACAGTTGCCTTGGTCGGACACACGGGCAGCGGCAAAAGCTCCATCATCAATGTGCTGCTGCGTTTTTACGAGTTTGAGAAAGGCGATATTTTGATCGACGGGAAATCAATCAAGACTTATCCGATAGATGAAATCCGCTCGAAAATAGGCTTGGTACTGCAGGATTCCTTCCTTTTCTACGGCGATATCTCCCGCAATATTCGTTTGATGAACAAAGACTACACCGATCGGGACATCGAGGGTGCGGCAGCGTTTGTGCATGCTGATTCCTTCATCGAGTCGCTTCCGGGAGGCTATCATGCAAAGGTGATCGAACGTGGGGCCAGCTATTCTAGCGGAGAAAGACAACTGATTTCCTTTGCCCGGACGATATTGCGAGATCCGAAAGTGCTTATTCTTGACGAGGCGACAGCGAATATCGACACCGAGACTGAGCTCCTGATCCAAGAAAGCATGCGCAAGATGCGGGAAGGCAGAACGACGATTGCAATCGCACACCGTTTGTCCACTATTCGCGATGCCCATCTGATCCTTGTCCTGGACAAAGGACGCGTCATCGAAAGGGGTACACATGAAGAACTGATCGCCAAACGGGGAACCTATTATGACATGTACATGCTCCAGTCGATGAACGATTGATTAGCCGGAACAAAAACAAGCAAAAAAGACAGCACCGGGTAAATTCCGGTGTTGTCTTTTTTGCTTGTACAAATCATTTTGCTACGTATACGAAATTCGGATCGATTTCTTCATCTAACTGGCGGAAGGTGGTTGCGAGTAATTCGTCATAGGCAGCCAACTCTTCTCTGGAAATCCGCTTTTCCTTTGGCAGATAGATAGGCTTGCCGAAGCGAACAGTCGCCTTTTTGCGTTTCAGGAGTTCCTTGAATGTGAGTGGACCCTGATAGACAACTGGAAGAATCGGGACATTGGCCAACTTGGCTATTGAAGAGGTTCCGCCTTTGATTTCAGAGGAATGTCTCGATCCGGTCGGGAAAATCAGCAGATTGTTTTTGCCTTCTTTCAGAATCGAAACGGGTTGCTTCAGAGCACTGGGGCCCGGGTTCTCGCGATTGACAGGGAATGCGTTCATGTGAGTGAGCACCCAAGTCACGACTTTCCCCTTGAAGAGTTCTTGCTTCGCCATCGATGAAAATACAAGCGGATATACACCAAAGGAAATGAAAACCGGATCCAACAGGCTTCTATGGGGTGCTGCAAGGATGAAAACTGTGTCTTTCGGAATATACTCTTTGTTTTGGATCTCGGTCTTGCCGTTTAGGATACGGACCAGAAATCTCACGATGATAACAACTGTTTTAAAAAACATGACAGGGCTCCTTTTGCTTAAGCATTATGATAATCAGTATGGGATAGATTGTCGGATATTTCAAGTTAAATATTCCTTTTCAGCCGTCATCAAAGGGGAAGAAGCTATATTTTTTGATGAAATTGCAGTACAATAAAGGATGGACAGCAAGAAGCAGAGGAAGTGATAGCGTGAAATGGAGTATGCCCGACAAGTTGATACAAGAGGGACGCGAATATGTGAATGAGGATCGCGTGCTATCCGTGCAGCCGGATTTCCACAGCCAGGTTTGGCATTGTGAAGTGCTCGGCAGTAAAATGTACCATGTCACCTTAGATGGGACAGCCAGGGAACAGGATGTATGTCAATGCAAATACTGGAAAAATCATCAGTATTGCAAACATACGATTGCTGTCGAATTGTATCTGAAAGAAAAATGCGGCACCCGTATTCTGACGGAGAGCAGCGCGGAGCAGTTCCAGGTGGATGCGGAAACTGCCGGTCAAGAATTTGTGAATGACTTGACGCAGATTTTCTTTCAGGAAAACAAGGGCGCCCAGAGCCTGAGCCCCCAAGCAGATTTTGAGGTACAGTATACGTTGCAGGTTTTGCGCATGAAGCCAAACAATCTGATGCAGAACACCGGTGAGTATGTTTTGGCCCTGTCCTTGCGAGCAGGAGTTGATAAACCTTACATGGTCACCAATATCGAACAATTTACGGAACAATTCATCAAACAGGAAAAATGGGAATATCGCCTCGGTGATGCGATCGATTTCGGGACCGTCAAGATAGAGGAAGCGGACCAACACATCATTTACCGGTTGCATAAATTACTGGAAGAACAACCTGCTGCGTTGAATAAGCAGTTGTTGAATGTCACAGCCAGAAAATTGGATTCCTATCTGATCCTTCCGCCGAGTGCAGCGCACGCGATCTTGGCCGATCTGATCCAAACCGGCCGGGTCGAATGGATCTCCGGCGATCAGACGTACCCGGATGTGCAAATCAGTCCCGATAAACCGGGCTATCAATTTCTGCTCGGAAAGAAAGGCAAAGGAATAGAGCTTCGCATCGAGCGGGGAAATATCATTCAGCTGTTGGATTACGACTGGTTGATAGAAGGCAACAAAGTCTATCCGCTCAGTGTAAAGCAACACAAATTGTTAGGGTATCTCGCATTCTTTGAAAAACGTTTCGAGGATGCAACTGTAATCGGGATCGAAGAACCCGATGTATCGGATTTGCTGACCTATGTCATCCCGTTGTTGAAACAGATCGGATCGGTGCATTTCAGCCAGGAACTGGAGAGTAACATCATCGATGAGCCATTGACTGTCTCCATCCATTTCCACGGTCCGGCTAAGCGTATAAAAGGCGAAATTTTCTTCAAATACGGGGAAACGGTCTTCCAGCAGAATCGGGGTTCCAAAGCTGAGTCTCAATTCCTGATCAGGGACACAATAGGCGAAGAGCGGATTCTGCAAGTATTGGAAAATTTGGATTTCAACATCATCGAAAACCAAATATCCTTCCTGGCCACGAAAGATGTCGATCTATTCAGCTTTCTCTACAGAAAAATCCCAACTTTGCGCCGCTATGCGGAGATCGTATTGAGTCCGGATCTGCAGAAACTTATCGTAGAGAACACAGAGGTTTCAACTTCAGTTCAACGCAGAACCAGGGATTCTTTTTTGGATATCCGTTTTGATGTCGCTGGCATTTCGGAAAATGAAATAGACAGATTATTGAACAGCCTCAAAAAAAATGAGGCCTATTACAAGACAGAAGACGGCCGGATCCTGTCATTGGAGACGGAAACAATGAGAGAGATGAATCGTTTCCTCTCATTGATCAAAGATGAATCCCAACTCCACGACGGGACGCTCTCCATGCCGATGATCAAAAGCATGACGCTTGAAAAAGAAATCAATGATCTGAATCCTGAGGTCAGCAGCCAAGATTTCCTCAATGAACTTTACCATTTCATCAAGCACCCGAACGAGTTTCCGGCTGAGCTTCCGAAAACGTTGCAAGCGGACTTACGACCGTATCAAGTGACTGGCTTCAAATGGCTGAAATTCCTTGCCAACTATGGGTTAGGCGGTATTTTGGCAGATGAAATGGGACTCGGAAAAACGCTGCAGCTGATCACTTTCTTGCTCAGCGAAGTGGAAGAAGGTAAAAACGAAAGCAAACCCGCTTTGGTGATTGCGCCGGCTTCATTGATATACAATTGGAAATACGAATTCCAAAAATTTGCGCCCTTGCTTGAAATCAGCGTCATCAGCGGTGTGAAAAAAGAGAGGGAAGAGCAGCTGTCCCGGCTGCCGGAGAACGGCATAGCGATAACTTCCTATCAAAGTTTCCGTCAGGATATCGAATCCTATCAAAAATGTGATTTCTATGCGATGGTTCTGGACGAATCCCAGTACGTCAACAACTATAATACGAAGACGTTCCGAGCCATAGCGAAGATGGAAGCCCGCGTCAATATCGCATTGAGCGGCACGCCGATCGAGAACAGCGTGACGGAATTTTGGGCGATTTTCCAATTGATTTTGCCTGGATTGTTCCCGAAACTGCAGGAATTCAAAAAAATGACACTCGAAGACATTTCGAAAACAGCCAAACCCTTCATGTTGCGCAGGCTGAAGGCGGACGTGTTGGGCGATCTTCCTGAAAAATCGGAAGCGGATATATACAGTAGCCTGAACCGTGACCAGAAAATCATGTATTTGGCTTATCTGCAGCAACTGCAGGAAAAAGTTTCCGATTATGACAGTGAAGATTTCCAACGGAACCGCATGGAAATCTTAGCCGGGCTGACCCGTTTGCGTCAAATTTGCTGCGATCCCCGCTTAGTCGATGCAACCTACGAGGGCGGATCGGGCAAATTGGAGCAATTGGTCGAGATATTGAAGAATGCCCAAGAAAACAACCAGCACGTTTTGGTTTTTTCCCAGTTCACGTCCATGCTGAAACTGATCGAAGCAGAATTGGCCAAGGAAAATCTGACTCATCTGTATCTCAGCGGAAAAACGCCTCCCGCAGAAAGGATTACGCTGGTTAACCAATTCAACGAAGGCCAGACGGATGTCTTCTTGATTTCCCTGAAGGCGGGAGGGACCGGGTTGAATCTGACCGGGGCGGATACTGTGATCCTTTTCGATCTTTGGTGGAACCCGGCTGTCGAAGAGCAAGCTGCAGGGCGAGCGCATCGTATCGGCCAAAAGAAAAACGTGCAAGTGTATCGCTTTATCGCGGAGGGGACCATTGAAGAGAAAATCAATCAACTGCAGCAAGACAAAAAAATGTTATTTGATCAATTGATCGTATCGGAAGGGGAAGAAGCGCTGAACAGACAAAGGCTGACGAACGATGATATCAAGCAGATTTTGGGGATCCAATCCTGAAATATCCGGTGAGGATGCTGCCATCAGCCATTTTCAGAAAAAACACTTGCTTCTTTCAGCATAATTCGATATAATTATCAACGGTGCAAAACCACATTTCACACCTTGATCGATACGGTGGACGTTGCTTATCGGAAGATGAGTTTCTGCTGTAGAAGAAATCAGGGGAGGAAAATAAAAACAAACTTGGAGGAAATAAACATGGCAGTAATTTCAATGAAACAATTATTGGAAGCAGGCGTACACTTCGGTCACCAGACTCGTCGTTGGAACCCAAAAATGAAAAGATACATCTTTACAGAAAGAAACGGTATCTACATCATTGACTTGCAAAAAACCGTTAAATTAGTCGACGAAGCATACAAATACATGCTTAATGTTGCAGAAGAAGGCGGCGTAGCTTTATTCGTAGGTACTAAAAAGCAAGCGCAAGATTCAATCAAAGATGAAGCGATCCGTTCAGGTCAGTTCTTCGTCAATCACCGTTGGTTAGGTGGAACTTTGACTAACTGGGATACTATCCAAAAACGTATCAAACGTTTGAAATCAATCGAAGCTATGGCTGAAGATGGCACTTTCGAACTACTTCCTAAAAAAGAAGTTTCAATCTTGAAAAAAGAACAAGAACGTTTGGAAAAATTCTTGGGCGGTATCAAAGATATGCCTAGAATCCCGGATGTAATGTTCATCGTTGACCCAAGAAAAGAAAGAATCGCTGTTCAAGAAGCTCACAAACTGAACATTCCTATCGTCGCTATGGTTGACACTAACTGTGATCCAGATGAAATCGACGTAGTGATCCCTTCAAATGATGATGCTATCCGTGCAGTTAAATTGATCACTGCTAAAATGGCTGATGCTTTCATCGAAGGCAACCAAGGAAATGATCAAGCTGAAATTTCTGTTGAAGAAACTTTTGCAGCTGAAGCTGATGAAGCAACTTCATTAGAAGAAATCGTTGAAGTTGTTGAAGGCGACAACGAATAAAATTTCCTATTTAGTTTGAAGCAACAAGCTGTCTCAGAAAAGAAGAAAGATATAGCCAATTAGGTAGCCGACATCTTTTCTATCTCTTTGGGACAGTTTTTTTTATGAAAAAGAATATTCAGGAGGAATCATAGAATGGCACAAGTAACAGCAAAAATGGTTAAAGAATTGCGCGACATGACAGGCGTAGGCATGATGGATGCTAAAAGAGCTCTAGTAGAAGTCGATGGTGACATGGACAAAGCGGTTGACTACCTAAGAGAAAATGGTATGGCAAAAGCAGCTAAAAAAGCTGACCGTATCGCTGCTGAAGGACTTGCAAACGTATATGTCGACGGAAATACAGCTGTTATCGCTGAAATCAATGCAGAAACTGACTTTGTTGCGAAAAACGACAAATTCCAAAACTTAGTGGCTGATATCACAGCAATCATCGCTAAAAACAAACCAGAAACTTTGGAAGCTGCTTTAGCAATCGAAACTGCTGAGGGTACATTAAACGATGTTATCCTGAACGCTACTACTGTAATCGGCGAAAAAATTACTTTGCGTCGCTTCACTATCGTTGAAAAGACAGATGCAGATGCTTTCGGAGCATACCTGCACCAAGGTGGACGTATTGCTGTATTGACAGTATTGGAAGGTTCCTCTGATGCGGATGCTGCTAAGGATATCTCTATGCATATCGCTGCAATCAATCCTAAATATGTTTCACGCGACGAAGTTTCTGCAGAAGAACTTGAGCATGAAAAGAAAGTTCTGACTGAACAAGCATTGAACGAAGGCAAACCAGCCAACATCGTTGAAAAAATGATCGTAGGCCGTTTGAACAAATTCTTGAGCGAAATTTCATTGAACGATCAACCTTTCGTTAAAGATCCAGATCAAACTGTTTCACAATACGCTGCTTCAAAAGGCGGAGTTGTTAAATCATTCGTTCGCTACGCTGTAGGCGAAGGTATCGAAAAACGCTCTGTGGACTTTGCAGAAGAAGTTATGAGCCAAGTCAAAAAATAATGAAAATTGCCCCTTAATTGGGGCTTTTTTATCATAGTCATAAGCCTGATTGATCAGGGGTCAGCCAATTACGGAGGGAAATATAGAATGAGTGAACCAAAATACAAACGCGTTGTTTTAAAACTAAGTGGTGAAGCTTTAGCGGGCAACACTGGTTTCGGAATCAACCCGCCAACGATAGAAGAAATCGTTAAAGAAATCAAAGAAGTCCATGACTTGGGCGTAGAAATAGCTATCGTTGTGGGCGGCGGCAATATCTGGCGCGGCACTACCGGCGCTGAAATGGGTATGGAGAGAGCGCAAGCCGACTATATGGGGATGCTTGCGACTGTCATGAATTCTCTGGCTCTTCAGGATGCTTTGGAGAATGAAGGAGTTCCTACCCGTGTGCAGACTTCCATCGAAATGAGACAAATTGCCGAACCTTACATCCGCAGAAGAGCTGTCCGTCACCTTGAAAAAGGACGCGTTGTGATCTTTGCTGCCGGCACCGGCAATCCTTACTTCTCTACTGACACGACAGCAGCCCTTCGTGCCGCTGAAATCAATGCTGACGTTATTTTGATGGCTAAGAACAATGTTGATGGGGTCTATTCATCCGATCCGATGAAGGACCTGAATGCAATTAAATTCTCTGAGTTGACTCATTTGGATGTTATCTCCAAAGGACTGCAAGTGATGGATACTACAGCAAGCTCACTAAGCATGGATAACGACATCCCGCTGGTTGTGTTTAACTTAAACAGACAAGGGAATATTCGCCGTGTTATAATGGGAGAAGATATCGGAACTACTGTTAGGGGGAAATAATCATGGTTAAAGCAATCCTGGATAATGCGCTCGAAAGAATGAAAAAAACGGAAGCTGCTCTGATCCGCGAACTTGGATCGATTCGGGCTGGCCGCGCCAATTCGAGTTTATTGGACCGTATTGAAGTGGAATACTACGGAGCGAGTACGCCAGTGAATCAGTTGGCTTCCATTACGATTCCAGAAGGACGCATGTTGTTGATAACACCTTACGATAAATCCAGTATCGGTGATATCGAACGCGCAATTTACCAAAGCGACTTGGGTATCAACCCAGCAAATGACGGAAATGTCATCCGCTTGGTGATTCCGCCATTGACTTCAGAACGACGCAAGGAGTTGGCAAAAACCGTCGGCAAAGAAAATGAAGCGGCCAAGATCTCTATCCGCAATATTCGCCGCGATGCCATCGAAGCATTGAAGAAAGCAGAAAAGAACAAAGAAATCACAGAAGATGAGTTGCGTACTTACGAAAAGAAAGTGCAAGAATTCACCGACAAATCTTCCAAAGAAATCGACAAAATAACAGCGGACAAAGAAAAAGAAATTTTAGAAGTATAAAAATTTCTTCCGTTGGAAAGGGGTGGCTGTCTCATCGGGAGACAGCCATTCTTTTTTGTATAGCAGGAAAGTATAAAATTTTTCGAATTGAAAAGTGCTTCACCGTAGGTGTTTCACAGGTTTCCAAAATGTTTCATGCCATCAAATTTGATGGCCAGCTTCACGGGTAAGCCCTTCGGAAATTAGATAAATCTGTCCTATTGC
>JASKKA010000025.1 GCA_030153215.1 Trichococcus sp. | reverse complement strand
ACCGACTTGGCGGATGAATCCGACCGCGACGGCATGCGCGTCGTTATCGACGTCCGCAAAGATGTCAGCGCCAGCGTCATTCTGAACAACCTCTATAAATTGACGCCGCTGCAATCCTCTTTCGGCTTCAATATGTTGGCGATCGTGAAAGGCATCCCGAAAGTTTTGGGATTGAAGCAGATTCTGGTCCATTACTTGGAGCACCAGGAAGAAGTCATCCGCAGAAGAACTGTGTTCGACAAGCGTAAAGCCGAAGCCCGTGCGCACATCTTGGCTGGTTTGCGGATCGCTTTGGACCACATCGATGAGATCGTCGCGATTCTGCGTGGCTCATCCAATGGGGATACGGCAAAACAGATTTTCATCGACAAATACGGCCTTTCCGATAAACAAGCGCAAGCCATTTTGGATATGCGTCTTGTGCGTTTGACCGGTTTGGAAAGAGAGAAAGTCGAAGCGGAGTATGATGCGCTGATGGCTCTGATCGCCGATTTGGCTGATATTTTAGCGAATGAGAAACGCGTCTTCGACATTATCTACTCAGAATTACTTGAAATCCAGGAAAAATTCGGCGACAAACGCCGCACCGAACTGTTGGTCGGAGAAGTGTTGTCCCTTGAGGATGAAGATTTGATCGAAGAGGAAGACATCGTCCTGACATTGACCCACAACGGCTACATCAAACGTTTGCCTAACAGCGAATTCAGGGCTCAAAAACGCGGCGGACGCGGTGTCCAAGGCATGGGCATCCATGATGATGATTTTATCGAAACGCTGATTTCGGCATCAACACATGACGTGCTGCTGTACTTCTCGAACCAAGGGAAAGTATACAAAACCAAAGGCTATGAAGTGCCTGAATACGGACGCCAAGCAAAAGGTTTACCGATCATCAATTTGCTGAACTTGGATGCCAACGAAAAAATCCAAGCCATCATCAACGTCAAAGGCGGCCCGAAAGACGGAGATTACTTGTTCTTCACGACACGGATGGGTACCGTCAAACGGACATCCGCTACGGAATTCCAGAATATCCGCCAAAGCGGTCTGCGCGCGATCAACCTGAAGGATGGGGATGAGCTGATCAAAGTATCCTTGACCGACGGCAACCAGAACATCATCATCGGAACGCACTTCGGCTATTCCGTAAGCTTTGAAGAAAAGGACGTCCGTGATATGGGCAGGACTGCCACCGGTGTCCGCGGCGTGAAACTGAGAGAAAAAGACTATGTGGTCGGCATGGATGTGCTAAAATACGAGTCAGAAGTTCTGATCATCACGGAAAATGGTTACGGGAAACGTACCGCAGCCGATGAATATGCCATCAAAGGACGCGGCGGCAAAGGGGTCAAGACAGCCAACATCACTGAGAAAAACGGTAAATTGGTAGGCTTGACTACCGTCTCCGGCGACGAAGACATCATGATCATCACGGATAAAGGCGTCATGATCCGTTTCCATGCTGATGCCATTTCCCAAACAGGCCGTGCCACTCTGGGCGTACGCTTGATCAAACTTGACGGCGAAGCCATTGTATCGACAATGGCAAAAGTTGAACGTGAAGAAGATGCCGAAGCTGCAGCGCCACTGAATGAAGAAGTGGGTTCAGAGGGCGAAAATAACGCCTCAGAAGCATCAGATGCACCTACGCAGGCAAATACACCAGATACAACAGAAACATCCGATATGGCAGATAAATTGAGCGATTTCGCAGATGAATTGTTGGATGAAGAAGATTCGAAAGAATAAAGCATCATCAGCGAAATTTTTATAAAGAACGGGGTTGGCTCAGTTTGGAGCCAACCCCGTTCTTTATTCTGTCACTCAGATGCTATCCGCTAATTGGAAGATAAGGCTGGAAGCTGCCTGTTGTTCCGGTGTGGCGGCTGCTCATCGGAGGACAGAGAAGATTCTCAATCGTACCTCCGAGAAAGCCGTTCTTATCGGAGGTAACCAATAAAATGATTGGCCAATGCTGGTGAAGATTTCATTCGCCGGAGAAGAAGGAATAACCCGCCGATCTGCTTGCTCACCGGGTTGATGATTTTTCCTTGATTCATCTGATGCATTCCCTACTGCATTCCCTACTCTGAATTTGCGGTGAAAAAAAGCTTGCCATCAAAAATGGAATATGGTACAATCTTTAGATGTGAGTAATCCTGAAAAGGTACTCTCCTTGCTCTTACAAAAGTAAGGGCCAAAGTCCACAAGGAGGTGACAGTCAAATGAGCAATTACGAAATCAACTACATTATCCGTCCTAACATCGAAGAAGAAGCTAAAGCAGAATTGATCGCACGTTTCGATGCTATTTTAACAGATAATGGCGCTGAAGTTATTGAATCAAAAGACTGGGCGAAACGCCGTTTAGCTTATGAAATCAAAGATTTTCGTGAAGGTATCTACCATATCGTGAAAATTTCTGCTTCAGATGCTAAAGCAATCGACGAATTCGACCGTCTAGCAAAGATCAATAGCGATATCATTCGCCACATCGTTGTTAAAGAAGAAGCAAAGTAAAGTGTTCCACGTGAAACATTTTGAAAGGAGTAAGATGAATGATTAATAATGTTGTCTTAGTCGGCAGACTTACAAAAGATGTTGATTTACGCTACACATCCAGCGGCACAGCAGTCGGAACTTTCTCTCTTGCGGTAAACAGACAGTTTACGAACCAAGCGGGAGAAAGAGAAGCTGACTTCATCAATTGTGTCATCTGGAGAAAATCGGCAGAGAATTTTGCGAATTTCACTCGTAAAGGCTCTTTAGTCGGTATCACTGGCAGAATCCAAACAAGAAATTATGAAAATCAACAAGGACAGCGCGTATACGTGACTGAAATTGTTGCAGATAATTTCACATTGTTGGAATCCAAAACAACTACCGAGCAAAGACCGAGAGAGACTGGCGCAGGTTCTTCAAATCAAGCAGCTCCGAGTGCAAACTTCGGGTCCAGCAGATCTTTTGAATCTAACCAAAACCAAGGACAGTATAATAATCAATACTCTTCTCCGAAACAAAACGGTTTTTCTGATTTTAACTCAACTGCTGATCCGTTTTCATCAAATGGAGAATCAATTGACATTTCAGACGATGATTTGCCATTCTAGTCTTAGGACAGAATGGTTAGTTTAGGAAAAGGAGGAATTGACATGGCATTTCAACGTAACAGCAGAGGCGGACGCAAACGTAAAAAAGTTTGTTACTTCTGTGCTAACCACATTGATCATGTAGATTACAAAGAAACTGACTTATTGAAACGTTATATATCTGAAAAAGGTAAAATTTTACCTCGTCGTGTAACAGGTACATGCGCTAAACACCAAAGAACGTTAACTGTATCTATCAAACGTGCTCGTATCATGGCTCTTATGCCATTTACATTAGCAGAATAATATTTAAGGAGTCGCTTCCAGGAGCGCTCCTTTTTTTTGCCCAAAAATAGTTGAGGACACGCGCTGAGTCGTAACCATAATGCCGAGCACTCCCCTCTTCCTTCAGCTTCGAGAACTCTATCTATTTTACTGTGATAGCCCCCTTGCCTATTTTGTTTAACGGATAAGTTTTATCAGGCGAAGCAAACTGCATAAACCCTCTCTTTGAATTCTCTCAATGGACTAGCTGGTACACTACAACTTTTATCCGCCGACTGATCGGAACAACCCCTTGAAAGTCCTCCTCCCCTACTTTTCCCATTGACAAAAAGCCCCATAAAAATTTTTCATAAGCGTTTGTTTGTGAGCTGGATATCCTCAATCAAGGCATGGGTCAAGTAACTAAACTACTCTCAAGGGGCTAAAAAACTACCTTAGCAAAGAGTTAAATAAGATGAAGGGAAATAGTTCAGCAAGCAATTAAGAAGCTATCAGGGCCTCAAATTTTTTAGATTTGAATAATATAAAAATCGCCAGCTGCAAAATGTTCCACGTGGAACATTTTGCAGCTGGTTTTGATACACAATGTTTTGCACGTCTTTCCTAAGGAACCTTTTATTAGTGAGAGGACCGTTGCAACAATTGATAGTTATCTTCAAAAAAAACAGCAATGGTGGGCATCGTTACAGCAGCAGAGGGAATAAATTAGAGCATTCAACACATAAATCCTTAAAGCAAGAGGCATCCTTTTTGGCTGGATGCACAAAATATCCGATTTGCAGTACAGCAATGGGCTTCCCTGCTGTGATCTGAGTCGTTTTGATGACCAGTTTGTCCCGAATCGCAAACAAACGCCAGCAATGGAGTAGTATCAGGAGAAAACAACAACAGATGCCACTTTGAGTAGTTTAAAGCGAAGAATTCCCTCCCTTTAGCAAAAAAATGTTAAGAAAGTCTGCCAAAGGATAGCAAGATTCCAAAGCGAAAATAGTTAATCGTCAATATGAAGAATGCAGAGGCAGGCATTCCGTATGCCACTTTGAAGCAAATCGAAATTCAAGAAGAAGGTATCCGAGACCTGAAAGACTAAAACAGTGGAATTGATTTGCTTTTCATCTTGATTCCATAAAAGCTGGATAGAGAAACTCCCCTCAAAACATACTCATGTGAAGTGCGGTTCACGATGATCAGTAGTATAGTCACATAACATCTTTGTATGAACAATATGTATTTATGGAGACTTATAGCAGTCTAAGAAAGTGCATCTGAAAAAACTTGTCACTTTCTTCATTAGGTAAAGCAGAAATTTGATGAGAAAAGATTGGAAAATCCTATATGCAGATTTATTTGGAAACAGTGCGTTAAATAATGAAATCTGCAGCTATAAAGGGATGACATCCTCAGAGCATCTCCACCAACAGGACATTCAAGTGAATCGCGATAAATCCGGAATAAAACCAGGTGCCGGTAGAGAAATATTTCCCCTTTTGCGTACTATGTTATTGAAACAGTACCGTCTCCGAGAGGAGTTCATTAAAATAAACCGGAACTTTTCCCTGCAATTGGCTGGATGTTTTGCTTTTGAAGTTATCCACAAAAGGAAGTTCAACGGCAGCGCATCGAATTTTTAGCAAGGGAAACACGATAATGTGGAAAACTAATCTTTGAACTTTATCCACAGGATCGTGTGATTCGAACAAGATGCCTTTTAAATGCATTGGCACACGATTTCAGTGACAGATCGAACTGAGGTAATAGGAAAAATAATTCAGGAAAAGTAATTTTCATAAAAACATCAATAAATTAAGGCAAAATAAAACGATTAATTTCATATGCAAACGAATCAAACAATTGTTCGAATAAATAAAGGAGAGCAGGTGAAAGATTTTAAAGTTATCCCCAAGTTATCCACATGCTATAAATGGTAAACATAATGACTAAAAAATATCAGAATTAAAAGTTATCAACAAAACCGATCCACAGGAAAAAACCTATAACAACAAGGATAAAACGAATTTACAGGAAAGTTATACACAGGCTGTAGAAGGGAAATGTGCATAACTGGAAAAGATGGGATTATCCTGAATTATCCACAAGAAGAGGGAGAGGTATAGGAGAGGGGGCCAACAGAGACTATTAAAAGAAAACAAATTCGATTTTCAAACGCTGGAATTAATTAAAAAAAAATACATGAAAAAATAAGAGACCATCTTATAACTAGATTATTCAAATTATTAGTCCAATAGCAGTAGAGGCCATCAGAAATATCGTTTCCGGGGGAAAATTTTGTGGCTGAATAAAAGGTCGAACGATGGCGATTTTAATCTGGAAAAAATAGAAGAGGGAAACAAATCTAATAAAATAAAAAAAAAGTTCCACGTGGAACATAAACCCGGAAATAAACGAAGAAAGGATTTGAAAGAGAATTGAAGAGGTAATCAATAAATGTTCCACGTGGAACTATTGAAAGAGAGCAGAACAAATAGCGACTGAATGGTGACTATAATAATAATTACATTTATTTCGGAAATGGTTACTATTTTGAGAGAGATTTTTCACGTCGATCAAATTAGTTTGCGGTTAATGAATCAAATAAATACAGCACTATGATCCAATATGGCGTGATGGTTGGGTGGAACATTAGCAGTACTTGCGGCAGACTGTATATTCTTTTTAAGCAGAATGTATTTTCATATGCAGAAAATGTAGCAATATGATTTCTAATTCAGAAAAGTCGCATTCCGGGATGCACATTATCCAGAAAAAATGTTTCACGTGAAACATCGAAATCACCGTCAAGAAGTCAACGAATCCCGACGCAAAGGGCATTATAGCTATTATTATCTGAATATGTTAAAATATACGAGTGCAAATTGTAGGTTCAGTAAAGGAGCTATCATGAAAATAAAGGAAAAGTTAAAAAATCTTCCTCACTTCATAAAGGCTGACAAGATTAAGGTTCCTTTCCTGATTATCGTGTTCCTATTGCTGGTGATCGTTGTTTTGACGTTCATTGCAGATTGGAAAATAGGAATTGGAATTACGCTCTTATGCGTTGGAATTGTTGGGTTCATCAGTTATTCTTCTGAATATTTGATTGATGAGACAAATCAATACATATCTGACTTATCTTATCGAATCAAAAAAGGTGAACAAGAGGCTTTAATTAAGATGCCTATTGGTATACTTCTATATAATAAGCAAGAAGAAATCCAATGGATGAACCCATATTTAGTAAAGTATTTTGGCAAGAAAGATACATTGGGAAGAAAGCTGAGTGTGGTGGACGAAGAATTATATCAGCTTTTTAAAGACTCGCAGGATTATGAGATCCGCCGTGTGAAATGGGGAAATCATTATTTTGATATGATCATTCAAGAGGATATTGGCGTCATTTATTTGATGGATATAACAGAATATGCCAAAATTGAAGAAAAGTACAAAGATGAGAACTTTGTTTTTGGGAATATCATTGTCGACAATTATGACGAGGCTGTTCAATCCATGAACGATCGCAAGCGATCGAATGTGAACAACTACCTGACGAATCAACTCACGAATTGGGCAAACATGAATAATGTCTTCTTGAAACGAGTGGATGATGACCGCTTTATAGCATTGACAAATATGCGGGCATTAAAGAAAATAGAAGAAAATAATTTTGATATCATTAATCAAATAAGGGAAAGAACCTACAAGCAGAATTTTCCATTGACATTGAGCATGGGTTTCTCATACGATAAAACGTTTGAGCAGACCAATTTTAAAGAAGTCGCCAAAATGGCGCAGTCGAATATTGATTTAGCTTTGGCAAGAGGTGGCGATCAAGTTGTCGTGAGGGCTGAAAGTGAAGATGCCCGTTTTTATGGCGGAAAAACGAATCCCATGGAAAAACGGACCCGTATCCGTGCGAGAATGATCAGCCAGGCTTTGGAAGAACTTATTGTCCATGCCGATAAAGTGATCATTATGGGCCATAGTTACCCGGATATGGACGTCATCGGTTCCTGTCTAGGAATCCGACGCATTTCTCAGATGAATAATCGTGAAGCCTGGATCGTGTTGGATCCGCAACAGTTTTCCAATGATGTGAACCGGATTATGCAGGAGATAGACAAGGATCCTTTGATCGCGAAGCGGATCATTTCGCCAGAGCAGGCGATGGCCTTGGTGACGCCGCAGACGCTCATCGTCATGGTAGATGTCCATCGTCCATCCATGACGCCGGCACCCGGACTTCTGAATCTGTCCAAAAAAATAGTCGTCTTGGACCATCACAGGCGCGGACAAGAATTTCCGAAAGATTCTGTGTTGGTCTATATGGAACCTTACGCTTCATCCACTTCTGAATTGATCGCTGAACTGTTCGAATATCAATCCAATGAGATGGATGCCATCAATAAGATAGAAGCAACGGCTATGTTGGCGGGGATTATCGTTGATACCCGTAATTTCAGTTTGAGAACCGGATCCAGAACTTTTGATGCTGCCAGTTATCTGCAGTCGAATGGAGCGGATACCGTTCTGATCCAAAAATCATTGAAAGAGGACTTGGACACCTATCTGTTGCGCAGTCATTTGCTTCAGACTATGGAATTTGTGAACGGAAACCTGGCGATCGTCCATGGGGAAGATGATAAAATCTATGACACGGTCGTCGCTGCTCAAACCGCCGACACGATGCTGTCTATGGAGGCGGTAGATGCTTCATTTGTCGTCACAAAACGCCAGGATGGCAGAGTCGGCATCAGCGCCAGAAGTCTGGGACAATACAATGTGCAGACCATCATGGAAAAATTAGGTGGTGGCGGACATTTGTCCAATGCAGCTACGCAGCTTGAGAATACGACAGTCCATGAAGTCGTCGAAAGACTGAAAGCAGTCATAAATCCAGAAAAAATCAAGGAAGGGGAATAATAAATGAAAGTTGTTTTTTTAGAGGACGTTAAAGGCAAAGGCAAAAAAGGGGAAGTCAAGGATGTTGCGGATGGTTACGCTAATTTCCTGATCAAAAACCGCAAGGCTGAAGAAGCGAATGCCGCTACGATTTCCGCATTGAAAGGCCAAAAGAAGGCTGAAGAGAAGAAGCAAGCTGAGGAGTTGGCAGCTGCTCAAGAATTAAAGGCGTTTCTGGAAAAGGATGAATCAATCATCAAATTATCCGCAAAAATTGGTGAAGATGGTCGATTGTTTGGTTCCATAACAACGAAACAGGTTGCCGAAGCACTGCAGAAGCAACATAATGTTAAATTGGATAAGCGAAAAATTGAATTGGAAAGTCCTATCCGCGCATTAGGTTTCACAAAAATGCCCGTAAAAATCCATCCGGAAGTGACAGCGATGTTGACGGTGCAAGTAACGGAAGGGTAATGCTTTTCAAAATACAAACGAAAGACAGGGATACTGATCTCTGTCTTTTCGTTTGTTTAGGAGGATCACTGGGGCAGTCCATATAATATGGAAGAAAATAAATTTGACGGCTGTAGTAAGGGGACCATCCCAATTGAATTTTCTGAAAAAACAGAACAAACGTTCGGTATTCTGAATTGTAAATATGACTGATTTAGGATACAATAAGGAAGCAAAAGATGAGGAGGCCAGTAATGATTTCCTTGTCTGAATGAATCAAACCTGAAGGGTGAAAATATAAAATGGAAGAAATACTTCAAGATCGTATCCCCCCTCATAGTATAGAAGCCGAGCAATCCGTTCTGGGCTCCATTTTTTTGGATCCTGAAACGGTTGTCAATGTTCTGGAATACCTTGAAACATCTGATTTTTACAGAAAAAATCATCAGATTATTTTTGATGCGATCTTGCAATTGAACAACCGGAATGAAGCGATAGACGTCGTCACGATCGCCAACGAGTTGGATACGAAGAATCAACTTGAGAATGCTGGCGGCATGGAGTATTTGGCCGAATTGGCGGTTGCGGTTCCCACGTCAGCCAACGTGGAATATTATGCCAAGATAGTGGAAGAAAAATCGATTGTGCGCAATCTGATCCGTTCGGCTACAGAAATCGTCCGTAAAGGCTATGAAGAGGATGATGAGCTGGCTGTCATGCTGGACAGCGCCGAACAGAATATCCTTCAAGTATCCGAACGCAGGAACCGATCTGGCTTCATCCGTATATCGGATGTCGTATCGGCGTCACTGCAGAATATCGAATCTTTAGCGCAACGAAGCGATGATGTGACTGGGGTTCCGACCGGCTATATCGCCTTGGACAAAATGACGGCTGGCCTCCAAAAAGAAGAGCTGATCATCTTGGCCGCGAGACCGGCCGTTGGGAAGACTGCCTTCGCGCTGAACATCGCGCAGAATGTCGCGACAAAGGCGGATCAGGTAGTCGCCATCTTCAGTCTGGAGATGGGGGCGGAGTCATTGGTCAATCGGATGCTGTGTGCGGAAGGGAACATCGATGCGGGTCATTTGCGGACAGGACAACTTTCTGAAGACGAGTGGTCCAACCTGATCATGGCGATGGGAACACTTGGACAGTCAAAAATCTTCATTGATGACACCCCTGGTATCCGGATTGCGGAAATCAGGGCAAAAAGCCGTCGTTTGCTGCAGGAGCAAGGAAAGCTGGGACTGATCGTCATCGACTATCTGCAGCTGATCGAAGGGAACAACCGCGAAAGCCGCCAACAGGAAGTTTCCGATATTTCGCGTCAATTGAAGAAATTGGCCAAGGAACTGAAAGTGCCGGTAATCGCCCTTTCCCAATTGTCCCGTGGTGTGGAGCAAAGGCAAGACAAACGTCCGGTATTGAGCGATATCCGTGAATCGGGATCGATCGAGCAGGATGCTGATATCGTTGCCTTCCTGTACCGCGATGATTATTACGAACGTGAAGGCAGCGAAGAGCCGGAACGGGATGAGCAGGAGAACAATGTCGTCGAAGTTATCATCGAAAAAAACCGGAGCGGGGCGCGGGGAACGGTAAAGCTCCTGTTCAAAAAGGAATTCAACAAATTTTCTTCGATGAGCTATATGCCGGAAATTAGCTGATGAGGTTGGACAAATTGTTCAGAAATGAGCGCTTTTATTTGATTCTTTATTGAAAGACATAGGTAATATTGGTAAACTAGCATAGTGTTATGAATAAATAAGATGAGGTGGAGTAAATAATGACTTCAGTAGTAGTTGTTGGGACTCAATGGGGAGACGAAGGTAAAGGGAAGATTACAGATTTCCTTAGTGAGAATGCAGAAGTAATCGCTAGATATCAAGGCGGGGACAATGCTGGCCACACAATCCAGTTTGATGGCGTTACATACAAATTGCACTTAATTCCATCCGGCATTTTTTATCCAGAAAAAATCAGCGTGATCGGAAACGGCGTAGTAGTGAACCCGAAATCATTGATCAAAGAATTGGCATATTTGAAAGATCACGGCATCAACACGGATAACCTGCGTATTTCCGACCGTGCCCACGTCATTTTGCCTTATCATATTCAATTGGATCAGCTACAGGAGGATTCAAAAGGCGAAAACAAAATCGGTACGACCATTAAAGGGATCGGGCCTGCATACATGGATAAAGCAGCGCGTGTCGGTATCCGGGTAGCTGATTTGTTGGACAAAGAGATCTTTGCAGAACGCCTGAAAATCAACCTGGAAGAAAAAAACCGTCAATTCACAAAAATGTTCGACTCTGTTGAAATCAAATTCGAAGATATTTTTGAAGAATACTATCAGTACGGACAGGAAATCAAAAAATATGTATGCGATACATCCGTTATCCTGAACGATGTATTGGATGCCGGCAAACGCGTTCTTTTTGAAGGCGCACAAGGGGTTATGTTGGATATCGACCAAGGTACTTATCCATTCGTTACTTCTTCCAATCCTGTTGCTGGTGGGGTAACCATCGGTAGTGGTGTGGGTCCTACCAAAATCGACAAAGTTGTCGGTGTCTGCAAAGCTTACACTTCCCGTGTCGGCGATGGTCCGTTCCCGACAGAATTGTTTGATGAAGTCGGAAGCCAAATCCGTGAAGTCGGCCGTGAATATGGCACAACCACCGGCAGACCGCGCCGTATCGGCTGGTTTGACGCAGTTGTTATGCGCCATTCAAAACGCGTTTCAGGGATCACAAACCTATGCTTGAACTCAATCGATGTTTTGAGCGGTTTGGAAACAGTCAAAATCTGTACTGCCTACAAAAATGGCGAAGGCGAATTGATTTACCATTACCCAGCAAGCTTGAAGGAATTGGCGCAATGCACGCCTGTCTATGAAGAGCTTCCGGGCTGGAGCGAAGACATCACTGGCTGCCGTACATTGGAAGAACTACCTGAAAATGCACGCAACTATGTCCGTCGCGTTCAAGAAACAGTTGGCGTCCGCATCTCCTAAGTGTATAATTTTTCTCGGTAAAACTATCAAGGTCTTGAACAAACAAAAAGGAGACCTTACACTACTACTATAGGTTTGCGGCCTAAATATAGAGTAGAGAAGGTCTCCCATGAAACATAGTGTATCAGATGTCATAGAAATTTTAAAGTCTTCAAATAACCAAGTAGAGGCAGAAAAGCAATTAATGAACTACTTTGCGGAAGTGGCTGGCGAGGTGATGCAATCCGCCTTGGAATCCATCGATGATGAACTGCAGAAGGAGTACAAAGCCAAGGGCTATTGCATGGAAAGGAAGGATTCGCGTACTATCCAGTTCCTGTTTGGTTCCGTTACATTTAAACGCAGAAGAATGGCCAGAGAAGGTGAAACAGGCTGTTATCCTTTGGATATTTCATGCGGTTTCGAAAAGGGGTCCCGCTATTCCTTGCTTGTCCAGAGACAGGTGGCGGAACTGAGCTCGAAACTGGTTTACAGAGGCGTGGAGAAAGCCGTCGGATTGCTGACATCCTTTTCCATGAGCCATACAGCGGTAGGACGCATCATCAATAAAGTCGGCGAAAAACAACGCGAGTGGACCCGTAAAAAACTGGAAGAACAGAGCGTTTCTTTACCTGAAAACAGAAAAGTTCCCTACTTGATTATTGAGGGTGATGGTGTGGTCATTAAGGGGACGCAGAAGAAGAAAAAAGAGATTCATCGCGTCCAGGTTTGCGAAGGGGTTTTGAAGAACGGCAAGCGCAGCCAACTCGTCAAGCCACGCTATTTTTCGTCCATGAAAAGCAGTAAGCACGCCTGGGAGCAACTGGAAAAATACCTTTCATCAACATACGATCTCGAGCATACGATTGTCGTTTCCAACACCGATGGTGGGCCCGGGTATTCTATGGATAACTGTTCGATGGTAATCGGCAGGTGTAAACAGCATATCCACTTCATCGATCGGTACCACGTTAACAAGAAAATCAAGAGCCGTCTGGCATTCTGCAAGTCACTGGAAAGACCTTTAAAACAAGCCGTTTGGGACTACGATTGGAGTCTTGTCGAAGTGATACTGCAGACAGCAGAAAGCATGGCCGATGGTCCGCAAGCCAGCGTCCAACTGGAGCATGTGGTCAAATTAAGAGGCTATCTTCAAAGGAATTGGACATATCTGAAGAAGTTGGAGGACTACAGCGTTGGTTTGGATATACAAGGCATAGGTAGCTGCGAGAGCAACCATCGCCCTTACAGCTACAGAATGAAGGGAAATGGCAAATATTGGGGAGATAAGGGCTCTGCTGCAATGGTGAGCATCATCGAAGGACTGAAAAACGGAACCCTCGATCAAGCATTATCTGAAGAAATCCCTGAATATATGAAGGCATACCCCCGCGATTTGAACCGTGCGGTTAGGGCATCATTGCGCAAAATAAAACCAACCGCCTCTATCGGGGCGAAAAAAGGCTCTATTGTGCATGCGAAGAAATCCAGTTTTGAGGGCGCGCTGCACAAAGCGTTTTCCGCCTAGCAGGCCCAAAAGGACCTTCAAAAACGGGTGGAATGTGTTTTTATTCCATTCGCTTTTGAAGGTGTAGCAAGCGAAGCGCGGTAGCATCCACCACACAAGATATTAACAATAGGCAAAAACCTGTAGTAACAGTGCATCGAATAGAATCACCGAGAAAAAGTTGACACATAC
>JASKKA010000024.1 GCA_030153215.1 Trichococcus sp. | reverse complement strand
TCTTTCCCTACACGACTCTCTTCCGATCTCCTCTAAGGACTCCTTCATGACTTGGCTCACAAGATTAGAGAAGTAAGATTTAAGTGTTGTTTCTGTATCGATCGCGTTATTCGAGTCCTTTAAAATGTGGTGAATATCTTCTATATTTTTTTCCTTTGAGACCTTCCTTTTCAATTAATTGGCTAGCGACCTTTAGTTGTATTGTTAGGTCTTCTTTTTGCCTATTTCAACAAGGAACGCATACAGAAAGTGTACGTTCCTTATTCCTTGATGGCAGAGGTCTGTTTCAAAGGGAGATGCAGCACGAATTTAGTTTCTGCCTCATCCGATTCCGCATAGATATACCCGCCATGCAGCGTGACGATGCTTTGGGCGATCGCTAACCCAAGCCCTGTCCCGCCCGTCTCCTTCGAACGGGAATTTTCTACCCGGTAGAAGCGCCCGAACAACTCCTGCAGCGATTCTTCCGGGATGCGCTCCCCATTATTTTTCACGGCAACAATCACCTCGGAACCGATCTTTTCGGCTTCGATATGGACCCACGTGCCGCCATGCGCGTACTTCAGAGCATTGGAAATCAGATTATTGAAGACGCGGGCCATTTTATCGACATCCATTTCGATCATCAACGGATTCGTCTTCATGATTACCTCAATCTCCATATGACGCTTGCGCGACTCCAGTTCGTAATCAGCGACGATCTGCTCCAAAAAATTCCCTATGTTGATTGTCTTCAACAGGAGCGGTGTCGTAGGTTGACGCACTTTCGTGTATTCGAAAAGGTCATCAACAAGCACCTTCATCTGCAGGGCCTTTGTGTAAGCGATATGGATATAACGCAAGGCATCTTCTTCACTGTTGAATTGCTTGTCCTCTATCAATCCCAGGTAGCCGATGATGGAAGTCAAAGGGGTACGGATGTCATGGCTGACGTTCGTGATCAGTTCATCCTTGGATTGTTCGATTTTCCGTTCCTCTTCCATGGCTTGGACGGTACTTTCCACCAGCGTGTTGATGCTGTCCACAACGTCAACATAGCTGCCGGCATTGTTCGCGTCGATCCGATGATCGAAGTGCCCGGCTGCGATATAATGCAGCTCATCCAGGATATGCGTCAACTGCATCTGCTTGTATCTCCTGACCAAACGCCACCCGGTGAAGATGGCCGCAAAAATCGCCGCTATCCATTGGAAAACATCATCGTAGATGGTCAAAAATGCGTCAACCACCATCACGAATCGCCGCAAGGAAGGGATTTGCCTCAAAATCGCTGGCGGAGCCGCAACCAACCGGGTGAACATCAGCTCCATGCCGATGTAGAGCAGATAGACGATAGCCAGCGTCAATGCTCCTTCAAAAACAAGTTCACTCAGTTCCTTTTTCTTCAACTTGTTAAACAAACCTGGACCTCCCGACTCAACTGACTTTTTCAGTCTATTCCCCGATCTTATAGCCTACACCCCACACTGTCTGGATGACTTTTTCGCCGCCTGTAGCTTCTTCAATCTTATCGCGAAGATGGCTCACATGCACCATCACGGTTTTGGCCGATACGATGCTCTCCTGCTGCCAAACGCGCTCAAAAATTTCGTCGGCGCTGAAGACGCGGTTCGGATGGCTCGCCAATAGATGCAGGATACCGAACTCCAACGCAGTCAATTGGATACTCTTTCCGTTCAGCGTCTTCACTTCATGGGAATCTTTTTTGATGATCAGCGGGCCAATTTCGATTGCGTCCACCTCTGGGGCATCCGCCTGCATGGTAGTCCGACGCAATAGCGACTTGATGCGGGCCATTACTTCGAGCGGGTTGAACGGCTTGGACACATAGTCGTCCGCTCCGGTTGTCAACCCTTGGATTTTATCCATGTCCGTGGATTTTGCGCTCAGCATCAAGATCGGGATCGGATTGTTCTGCTCCCGCAGCTCCCGCACTACCGAGATGCCGTCTTTCTTCGGCATCATTACATCCAAAATGATCAACTGGACGTCCGCATTTTCCTCCAGCTGCCGGAAGGCATCTACGCCGTCATAGGCTTTGATCGGATCGTACCCTTCATTTTTGCAATAGATGCTCAATAAATCAACAATTTCCCTGTCATCATCGACGATCAACACTTTATTCATATAGGACAACCCTTTCCTCAAAATGCATATTTGCTCTCATCGTACCAAAATGTTTTAAATTTTTGCTTAAGGAACCCTAAAGAAATTCCGCTTTAATTATATCAGAAAGCCTCGCTGAACCGTGAACAGAAAAATGCCCGGAACAAGTGTCCCGGACATTTTGATTTCTTGCGTGTTTATCTATGGATGGAGTAGTTGGGTGCTTCTTTTGTGATTTGGATGTCATGCGGATGGGATTCGATCAATCCGGCACCGGACATCTTGATGAATTGTGCATTGTCGCGAAGCTCCTGCAGATTGCCGGCCCCTACATAGCCCATACCGGAACGGACACCACCGAGCAGTTGGAAGATGATGTCGCTGGCTGCGCCTTTATAGGCCACGCGACCCTCGATGCCTTCCGGAACCATTTTCTTCGCTTCATTTACGCCGCCTTGGAAGTAGCGGTCGCTTGAACCTTTTTCCATCGCTGCCAGACTGCCCATACCACGGTAAGTCTTGAAACGACGACCTTGGAAGATTTCGAATTCGCCCGGAGACTCATCAGTACCTGCCAACATGCTGCCCAGCATGACTGCGTGTCCACCGGCAGCCATCGCTTTGACGATGTCTCCCGAATACTTGATTCCGCCGTCAGCGATGATCGCTTTGCCGTATTCTCTTGCCACGCTTGCAGCATCATAGATAGCTGTGATCTGCGGAACCCCGACACCGGCTACAACACGTGTCGTACAGATGGAGCCCGGTCCGATTCCGACTTTGACTACGTCTACCCCGACGTCAAACAGCGCGCGGGTTCCTTCTGCAGTCGCTACGTTACCGGCGATCAAAGTTGCCTCCGGGAATTTGTCGCGGATTTCTTTGATTTTACGGATAACGCCGGCGCTGTGGCCATGCGCTGTATCGATGACGATTGCATCTGCGCCGGCATCCAACAATGCCTGCGCGCGTTCGAATGTATCACTGGTTACACCTACTGCTGCCGCAACGATCAAACGGCCGTGTGCATCTTTTGCGGAGTTGGGAAACTCGATTACTTTTTCAATATCCTTGATCGTGATCAAGCCAGCCAGACGGCCGCTCTCATCTACTAAAGGCAATTTTTCGATTTTGTATTTTTGCAGGATCGATTCCGCATCCTTCAACGAAGTCCCTACAGGAGCGGTAACCAAATGTTCTTTGGTCATGACATCGCCGATCGGAACTTGGTAATCTGCAATGAAGCGCAAATCGCGGTTCGTCAAAATACCTACCAACTTGCGGTCCTCCATATCATTGACAACAGGCACACCGCTGATGCGGTATTTGCTCATCAAATTCTCTGCTTCGGCAACCAAGTGATCAGGAGTCAAGAAGAATGGGTCGATGATGACACCACTTTCGGAACGTTTTACTTTGTGCACTTCTTCAGCCTGCGCTTCGATGGTCATGTTTTTGTGGATGACGCCCAAGCCGCCTTGGCGAGCCATAGCGATTGCCATTGCCGCATCGGTTACTGTGTCCATACTTGCGCTTATGATAGGAATATTCAAGTGTAAATTCTTTGCTAAATCAATCGATAAATCCACATCGTTAGGTAATACATGGCTTTCGGCCGGGACTAATAATACATCATCAAAAGTAAAACCTTCTCTAGCGAATTTTGTTTCCCAATTTGACATTTTCGATGAACACTCCTTTTTATTTGTGCTGATTTTTATCATCTAAAATACCACCACCAACAACCTACGTCAAGCGCAAACCTTCGTTTATCATACAATTCTCATATAGAAGCGCTTTTTCTCGAATGCTGTTGAATGGCAACCGTTATAATGTTCGGAATTTGCGCGTGCATTTGCATCCAAGGGTTCATTTGCAGATTTTTTCTGCCAATATACGAAAATAGCCGAGATACAAATTTTTATTTGCATCTCGGCCTTCACCAATGGATGGCCTACAAAATGCCACCCACGATATGATATTTTTTCTTCAGATATACTTTTGCAGCAAAACCTATAGCCGCAATCGCGATATATACCCACGCAGACAAAGCGATATTCACGCTTACCGGAATAAGCATCATTGACGCCGTCATGATGAGCATCCACAGCAACATGGCTGCCGTCGTCGCAAAAATATATTTCCCGAAGCCTTTTTCACCTTTTGGCGCATCCGGATTCGGTGTGTACTTGGAGATGATGAGCATAGCAATGCCGCCTACGATAAAGTTCATTATCAGGGTGATCAGACCCATTCCAGCGACGTCTTCTCCACTGTTGGTCAGCAAAGAGATTCCTGAAATCAGCGCAAAAAGAGATCCAAGCAATAAGCCGCCATCCACGGCGATCAGCCAATCCGCGGAACGCGTTTTCACTTCCGCATCTGCCGGGTTGACCAGGATGTTCGCTGCGCATTCCGAGACTGTGCCGTACAATTGACGCGCGGTTTTGCCGGTTTTTTGGGCGTCTACCAATTCTTTCATCATCTTATTGTAGATTTCCTCTCTGCGCTCCTCTTCCAGGTTTGCAGCTCTCAAGGTTCTGTCGAGTCCAAGCATGTATTGTTCATTTCTTTTCGTCAAAGTATGCCATAATGCTTGGTTTTCGACCTTTGTTTGTTTGATGTTGTTCGTTTCTTCCAATGGTAGATCCTCCCCTGATTACATGCGGTGTCCTTATAGTCGAGTTCTGAACCCCTAAATCTGAAATGCCAAGGGATTCATCACACTCTTATACATTAAATCGGAATTCCATTACGTCGCCGTCTTGGACTACGTAGTCTTTTCCTTCTAGTCTGACTTTTCCTGCTTCTTTGGCGGCTTGCATGCTGCCGTAGGCCAACAGGTCAGCGTAGGAAACCGTTTCGGCGCGGATGAAGCCGCGTTCGAAGTCGGAATGGATGATACCGGCTGTCTGTGGTGCTTTCATACCTAATTTGAATGTCCAGGCACGGACTTCTTTTTCGCCTGCCGTGAAATATGTTCCCAAGCCAAGCAAAGTGTAAGCTTTACGGATCAGTTGATCCAATCCGGATTCTTTGATGCCCAACTCCGCCAGGAATTCAGCCTTTTCTTCATCATCCAGTTCCGCCACTTCTTCTTCGATGCGGGCACAGACGGTGACAACTTCTGCGCCTTCTGTCGCCGCAAACTCACGGACAGCTTGGACCATTTCATTGTCTCCGCCGGCAATCACATCCTCTTCGGAAATGTTTGCGACATAAAGAACCGGTTTGGTCGTCAACAGGAACAGGCTTTTCACTAACGGTTCTTCTTCTGGCGTGAATTCGATTGTGCGAGCGGATTTGCCTTCTTCCAAGGTCTTTTTGATTTTATCAAGAATCTCCAGTTCACGGACAGCATCCTTGTCTTTTGTGCGGGCAATTTTGCTGATGCGTGTATAGCGTTTCTCGATGGACTCCAAGTCCGCAAAAATCAGTTCCAGGTTGATGGTTTCGACATCATCCAACGGATCCACTTTACCGCTGACGTGGGTGATGTTATCGTCTTCGAAACAACGGACAACATGACAGATGGCATCCACTTGACGGATGTTGGCTAAGAATTTGTTTCCCAGACCTTCCCCTTTGCTGGCGCCTTTTACGATTCCGGCGATATCCGTGAACTCAAAAGTTGTCGGGACGGTCTTTTTGGGTTTCACCAATTCTGTTAATTTATTCAAACGTTCATCGGGAACTTCGACGACTCCGACATTCGGGTCGATCGTCGCGAATGGGTAGTTTGCGGCTTCCACTCCCGCTTTGGTGATGGCGTTGAACAAAGTGGATTTACCGACGTTCGGCAATCCTACGATTCCTGCTGTTAATGACATTTCTTCACACTCTTTCCACTTATATTGCTTTTATTTGTTCATTCAAAGACCTATTCGACAGTTTCTTCTGCCTTAGCCAGTACTTTTTTCATTTTTTTCTCGAATTCGCGGCGCGGCATCATGACCATCTGCCCGCATTTTAGGCATTTGATCCGGATGTCCATACCCATTCGGATGATTTCCCATGAGTTGTTTTTGCAGGGATGCGGTTTTTTCATTTCGACCACATCATGCAATCCATAATCTTGTTGTACCAAGGCTAGATGCACCTCTTTCTGATCTCTTCGTCTGTTTTTAATCGTCCAGGGAAATTTCCAGGATATCCAAAATCCGGGTCAGGTCGGCTGGTGAAAGGTATTCGATCTCGATTTTGCCTTTTTCGCCCTTGCTGGATATCTGCACGGATGTTCCGAATTTGTCCATCAAACGTTCTTCACTTTCTTTGATGTATACCGGTTTCGTTTCTTTTTTCTTCTTGGTTTTCTTTTTGGCGACATCTCCAGGATTGTTCAGTTGTTGGACCAGCAATTCCAGATGTCGGACCGTGATGCCCTCTTCAGCAGCGCGTTTCGCCAATTCGCTGATCAGCGATTCATCGTTCAACCCCAAAAGCGTACGGGCTTGTCCCATCGAGATCAATCCATCCTGCAACATCAACTTGACGTCCTGCGGCAGATTCAACAGGCGCAGGTGGTTGGCGATGTACGGACGGCTCTTGCCTAACCGTTGGGCTACGTCCACTTGCGTAAGATTCAGCTTG
Organism: Trichococcus sp.; assembly: GCA_030153215.1. Taxonomy (GTDB): domain Bacteria; phylum Bacillota; class Bacilli; order Lactobacillales; family Aerococcaceae; genus Trichococcus. The sequence goes on along the minus strand of JASKKA010000024.1, from coordinate 5,509 downwards.
TTCATCAAGGTTTGGTAGCCTTCCGCTTCTTCCAGCGGTGTCAGATCTTCCCGTTGCAGATTTTCCAGAATGGCGACTTCGATCATGGCCGTTTCATCGAATTCCCGGACGATGGCAGGGATGGTTGTTTTGCCGGCCAAACGGGAAGCGCGCACGCGGCGTTCGCCTGCAATGATTTCATAGCCTTTCACGCTGGATTGGCGCAGGATGACCGGCTGGATGACGCCGTTCAGCATGATCGAGTCCGCCAATTCGCGCAAAGTCGAGTCATCGAAGGTTTTCCGCGGCTGATAAGGATTGGGGCGGATTTCGTCTAAGGGGATCTCCTGCACCTTTTCTGTTTTTTCATCGATCTTCTCGATGTCTTCAAAGTTGCTGAAGAGCGCATCGATACCGCGTCCTAGCCCTTTGCTGTTCTTATTCGCCATCTGCTAACACTTCCTTTGCCAACTCAAGATAAACTTCCGCTCCTTTTGAACGGATATCATAGTCAACGATCGATTGTCCGTAACTTGGCGCTTCGGATAAACGGACATTTCGCGGAATGATTGTCTTGTATACTTTTTCTTTGAAATACTTTTTGACCTCATCAACGACTTCGAATCCGAGGTTCGTCCGAGCATCCAGCATCGTCAATAATACCCCTTCCAATTTCAGGTCCTTATTGAAATGCTTTTGGACCAGGCGGAAAGTATTCAACAGTTGACTTAACCCTTCCAAAGCATAGTACTCGCACTGGACCGGAATCAGAACCGAATCGCTGGCGGTGAAGGCATTGATCGTCAAATGACCCAGCGACGGCGGGCAATCGATAAAAATGAAGTCATATTCATCGCGCAAAGACTGCACTGCCTCATAAAGGCGCGCTTCACGATGCGGCTGGTTCGTCAATTCGATTTCAGCCCCTGCCAATTGGATGGTTGCAGGCACGACCCATAAATTTTCCCGCGAGGATTCTCTGATGACGTTCGCGATGGGTTCCTGATTCACTAATACATCATATATATCTTTTTCAACATCTGCTTTTGAAATGCCAAGTCCGCTTGTGGCGTTCCCCTGGGCATCACTATCTATCAATAAAACTTTTTTGCCCAAATAGGCCAAAGAAGCTGCCAAATTGACGGTGGTCGTCGTTTTTCCGACGCCGCCTTTCTGATTTGCGACTGCAATAATTCGTGCCATCTATTCTCCTCCACTTTCTGTCGTTCATTTGAAGCTGCTCTGACGCCGTTCCACTTTTTTGCCTAAAAAAAGAGAAAAAACGATGCCTGCGCCTTTTCTCCTACGCATTTCTTCAAAATGAATCATCATTTATCGCTCAGTATGTCTATTTTTGAACTACTCCCACCTACGCATTCGCTTAGATGTGGGAGATTCCTACGAACACCGGAGTATCCCCCGGTTCATTGAGTAGGCTAGCCCCGCAGCTTCCTGCGGTTAGAAGTCTCAAGGCTTCATTCTTGATATTGATGCTTGCGTTCAGATCCCGGTCGTGGTGGGCGTGGCACTTCGGACACTCCCATTCCCGGACCGCGAGATTCTTCACGTCTTTGTTTTGGTATCCGCAGCAGGAACAGAGTTGGCTGGACGGAAAATTCCGCGCAACGGCGACGACTTGTTTGCCGTACCATTTTGCTTTGTATTCCAGCATCATCCGAAACTGCGCCCATGATGCTTCCGATATCCCTTTGGAAAGCTTCTTGTTTTTCAGCATGCCGGACACATGCAGATCTTCGATGCCGATGATGTCGTGGTTTTTGACGATCTCTGTCGATATTTTCTGTAGATAATCGGTTCTGGCATTGCGGATCTGTTCGTGGCTTCGGGCGACCTTGACGCGCTGCTTTTGGTAGTTTTTTGATTCGGCGAGTTTACGTCCGTCCCTTTTTGCTTGCCTTGACCTCCTGGAAAGGATTTTTTGTTCCTTTGCGAGCTTCTGTTCCAGTTTGCGGAGAAAGCGAGGGTTCTCATGGACGGTATTGTCTGAAACGACGGCAAAATCTTTCAACCCGACATCGACACCGCAAGCGGAACCCGATTTCGGCAGTTCCTGAACAGCGGTTTCGACCAAGAGGGAAATGAAATATTTCCCGGACGGATTGCGCCTGATGGTGGCGTTCAGGATCCTGCCTGCCACTTCTTTGGATTTGGCAAACGGGAGCCAGCCCAATTTGGGCAGTTTCAGTTTGTTCCCCTCGATGGCGATGTTGCCGTTCGTCTGTTTGGTTGTGTAGGATTGGACGGGGTTGCTTTTGGTCTTGAAGCGCGGCGCACGGTTCTGCTTCTTGAAAAAACGATCGAAAGAAGCGCTCAGATTCCGCAACGCGGACTGCAGCGCGATGCTGTCGACTTCCTGCAGCCAAAGCGTTTCCGTTTCCTTTTTGAGCAACGTCAACTGGGCGGAACAAGCACAGTAATTCAGTCCTGATCCCGTATCCTCAAAGGTTTTATTCCATTCTGACAGGAAATGGTTGAACACGAAACGGGAGCAGCCGATGGTCTTCCCGATCAGGATGCGTTGTTGTTGATTGGGGTAGATCCGGAACTTGTAGGCTTTGTGGATCATCATTGTCATTCACCTCCTTACGATACCTATTGCACAAGAATATACATTCGTAGTCGGATGGGAGGGGTCTTCGTTAACAACAGAAATTTTTCGAAAAAATTAGGCTGACGCCTACCGACATTCTTCTTCCGCCTACTCGTTGGGCTGCGCACGGTTCACTCCTTGAGGCGGGAGGCTTCTGTCGGAAAATGATAAAAAAGGCTATAACTTTACCAGACTATTGTAACAAAAAAGTTTGGAAAAATATAGGATACGATGAAACCCGTGCCAGAAATTCGCCCCACTGCCGTCCGGGAAATGCAAAGCAACCCGATCAGCTGGCTTTTGGCGGCTGATCGGGCTGCTTCCATCCGGAATCTACAGAGGATTCTTATTCGGTGTCCCGGCTTTCCGCGGGTAAGCCTTTGGCGTTTCTTTGGTTTTTTTGATTTTCACGATATGGCGTTCGCCCGCACCGTTCGGCAGTTCAAAAAAGATATCCTCCTCGAGTTTGCCGCCCAAAGTTGCGATGGCGCGCTCCGCATCGTGCAGTTCCTCTTCCGTGCTGGCAGCTTTCATGGCGACGAAAGTTCCGCCTTTTTTAGTCAAGGGAAGGCACAATTCGCTCAGGACACTCAGGCGCGCAACCGCACGCGCAGTCACGACATCGAATTGGCCGCGGAATTGCTTGTTCTGGCCGAAGGTTTCCGCACGGTCATGGAAGCAGGAGACGCCATTCAAACCCAATTCGGAAACCAACGTATCCAGGAAAGTGATGCGTTTGTTCAGCGAGTCCACAATCGTAACCTGCAATTTCGGGAAAGCGATCTTGAGCGGGATGCTCGGGAAACCGGCGCCGGCACCGACATCGCAAAGCGTGACTTCCGCTTCGGTGAAGTCCATATGGAAGCCCAGCGAAATGGAGTCATAAAAATGCTTCAGGTAGACTTCATCCGGCTCAGTGATGGCCGTCAGGTTGATTTTTTCGTTCCACTCGCGCAACAGACGCAAATAAGTTGCGTATTGTTCAAGTTGCGTTTCATTCAAAAGGATGCCTTTTTCGGCAAGGGCTTGGGTAAATTGTTCTGGATTCATAGTGTTTCCTTTCATCTTTGGCTACGTCTGTTTTTCTACCTCTCTACTTTATCCTGAAAGAGCGCTGTGTACAAGGGATAAATCAATATTAGAGCCGCCGTCCGGAAAAGGACAGCGGCTCTTCTTGTATATTAAGCATCAAGCAGACTTGTGATGATGATTTCCAATTCCACGAATGAATTGGCGATGCGATCCGGATTTTCCGCGCGTAAGGTTTGGGCGGAACTGCCGCCCCAAGTGATGCCGACTGTTTTTACACCTGCCATTTTTCCCATCTGCATATCATAGATAGTATCACCGATCATGACGGTCTCTTCTTTCGCCATCGGGATTTTCTCCCAAGCGGTGAAGATGCCTTCCGGATTCGGTTTGTGCTGGTTCATGTTGTCCAATCCGATGACCACTTCCATCAGGTCCAACAGATCCACTGCAGCAAGACTGCGCAACAAAGCTTTTGTTGCTTTGTTGGAAATAACGCCGAGATGGTGTCCGTTCCCTTTCAGTTCCAGCAAGGATTCCCGCGACAGATCGTATGGTTCCAGCAACATATTTTCATATTTTTCGTATTTGTCCCAAAAAACTTCCATCAACTTATCAATCTGGACCGGGGAAAGCGCCTGCTTCTTCACATAACCGGTAAACTTCACAAAATGGGGCTTTCCTCTATCTGCTCGCAGTTGTTCAGGAGTTGGGGTGGGATAGCTGAAATGTTCAAATGTATCCATTGTAGCCATTTCGCTTATTTTGCATGTTTCCGCCAAGGTACCGTCAAAATCGAATAATAGTAATCCCATCTTCCATCTTCCCTTCGATCGCAAATATGAACCGTTGCGGACACCAGCGCCGTAGCGTGTTGTTCCGCAAGAACCCAAAATTCCGAATGTTCACTTTAAACAAAATTATAACAAATAAAAACAACAGAATAATGAGGGTTTATTTAGAATTTGGAAAGAATTCATTCGTTTTCATCATATTTAAACTCCTATTACCGAACATTAAGAGATAACGCATTTATAAACGTACTGAATTTAATCGTGCAGTATCACTCCATTGCCTCGTTGTTCTTTGGTTTGACTCAATTGACGGAATATCAATATTTGCGTATTATTCTGAGTAAATCAAGAAAGAAGGTTGAAAACAAAATGGCAGAGAAAAAAGAACTGCGTCGTCAATTTGAAGAGGTGCCGATCGAAGCCGGCATCTACGAAGTACAGAACATGGAGAACAAAAAAATCTTCATCGGTAAAACCCCTAACCTGAAGACTTTAAACGGCATGAAACATATTTTGAATATGGGCGCAAACAACAATAAGGAACTCCAAGCCGATTGGAAACACTTCGGGCCGGAAGCCTTCACTTTCACTGTTCTGGAAGTGCTGGAAAAGAGCGAAGATCCTTCCTTCAACGAGAAGAAGGCTTTGGAACAACTGGAGGAAAAATGGCTGAATGACAAACAACCTTTCGGGGAACACGGCTACAACCGCAGAACTAAAGCCTAAGGCCGGGTTAGCTTTCCAATGCACAGAAGCTCCGAACTCCGGCGAGCGAAGGCGTCGCCGAAGTTCGGAATGCATTACGAGTGCGAACTCCGATGAGCTTGGCTTCTTCGGAGATTGGGCCGAGAGTTACCGGTGTTCTCCGGTAGCGGATCCTTCACCGGAGCTGAGCCATATTTCCGTCGTACTCCTCCGTCCAACGTGTACACAAAACTAAAAAAAGGGCCGGTCTCAGACTATCTAGTAGAGACCGGCTTTTCTTATATAACTAGGGAAGTATAAAATTTTTCGAATTGAAAAGTGCGTCACCATAGGTGTTTCACAGGTTTCCAAAATGTTTCATGCCATCAAATTTGATGGCCAGCTTCACGGG
>JASKKA010000023.1 GCA_030153215.1 Trichococcus sp. | reverse complement strand
GAACAAGTGCTTTTGGGGGAAATTCCAGATCTTAAAAACGCACAAAAGATGCAATCTTTCCTGGATATTTTCCACAATTGGAGCGCAAAGATGATATAATACTAAATAGAGATATAAGAAAAATCAATCAATTTAAAGGAGAGAAAAAAATGTCAAAAATCATCGCTATCAATGCTGGTAGCTCAAGCTTGAAATTTACTTTATATGCTATGCCTGACAAAGAAGTTCTTGCAACCGGAATAATCGAAAGAATCGGTTTGAATGATTCCGTCTTCACAATCAAACATGGAGAAGGCGAAAAATTCCAGGTTACCGAGGATATTGCGAACCATGAAATCGCAGTACAGAAATTACTTGATCAATTATTGGCATTAAACATCATTTCAAGCTACGATGAGATTACAGGTGTCGGACACCGTGTAGTTGCCGGCGGGGAAATCTTCAAAGATTCCGCGCTAGTGGATGATCTTGTTCTGGAACAAATCGAAGAGTTGGGCGAATTGGCGCCTTTGCATAACCCAGCGAACGCTACAGGAATCCGCGCATTCAAGAAATTACTGCCCGAAATCACAAGTGTTGCAGTATTCGATACATCTTTCCATACAACAATGCCGAAAGTAAACTACCTGTACAGCATTCCGATGGACTACTATGAAAAATATGCTGCCAGAAAATACGGTGCACACGGAACAAGCCACAAATATGTCGCTGAACGCGCTGCAGAAATGTTGGGCAGACCGATCGAAGAGTTGAAGATCATTACTTGCCATATCGGCAACGGTGGATCCATCACCGCTGTGCAAGGTGGGAAATCAATCGACACATCCATGGGCTTTACACCATTGGCAGGCATCACGATGGGAACTCGCTCAGGGGACATCGATGCTTCTTTGATCGCCTATTTGATGGGCAAACTGGGCATCACAGACATCAATGAATTCGTTGACATCCTGAACAAAAAATCTGGTCTGTTGGGACTTTCAGGCGTATCAAGTGATATGCGCGATGTTGAGACAGCGGCGGAAAACGGCAATGAGCATGCTCAAATTGCTTTGGATATCTTCCATAATCGTATCATCAAATATATTGGACAATACGTTGCCATCATGAACGGTGTGGATGCGATCGTCTTCACTGCCGGCGTTGGTGAAAATTCTGCGCCTACCCGTAAAATCATCATCGATGGTATTTCTTGGTTCGGTTGCAAAATCGACGATGAAAAGAACAATGTCCGCGGCGTTGAAAGAATCGTTTCAACTGACGATTCCAAGGTGAAAGTGTTGTTGATTCCTACAGATGAAGAGCTTATGATTGCTCGTGACGTCGTTCGCTTCAGCGAAAAACACTAATTTAAAATAAAAATTCCGGTATGCCAATCGTTGGCATACCGGAATTTTTGCTTATTTTTTAGGTTTCGGTTTATTCTCGAGGTCGGTGCGGACGACGAGCACATCGCAGGGTGCGTTGCGGATGACGTACTCGGATACGGACCCGATGAACAGTCTTTCGACGGCATTAAGGCCGGTCGCACCGATCATGATCAGATCCACATCGTATTCGGCAGGCAAATCTTTTGCAATGATGGCTTTTGGTGAACCATATTCGATGACGGTATGAACATCTGTTATGCCTTCGTTTGTGGCATAGGTTTTGTATTCTTCCATCAACGTTTTGGATTGGCGGACGATTTCATCCGTAAAGCTGCCCTCAAAACCTGTAGGCGTCTGTATGGCTCTTGTATCGATAATATGAGTGATGATGATGGCTGCTTTATTCCGTTTGGCCACTTCCACTGCTTTACGGAAGGATAATTCTGATTCTCTGGATCCGTCAACCGGTATCAAAATCTTCTTATACTCTTGAAACATATTAACCACTCCTCTAAACTAGTATCGCTTACAAGTTTATTTTACTTCACTTTCCATAAAAATGAAAGCGTGTGCGATTCTTTCCGGGAATTTAATGCTCAGCGGCTCTGGTCTTTCATCATGCCGGCCAGGCGGATACTGAAGAGTGCTGTATACCCTGATGCGATCACTACGGCAAATGCATAAAGCAAGGTGCTCCTGAAGAAAATCGTCAGAAGGCAGAGAAAACCGATCAACATGTACAGGGCTCCGCCATTACGGAAAAAGAGCCAGATCTGATTGCGTTGCTGCTCGGTGATACGATCCGGAGTCAACACAAAAACAGTGGGGCCTTTTAATGTCATAAAAAGGCCGGTCGAAACCAACAATAATGAAAAAAGGGCAATCAATAATTCTACCAATGTGCATCCTCCTTGAAGGGAATTGCGGGGAAATTGCTCAATAAGCGCTTTTCCGTGTTTTCCAGTCTGCAAAAAAAGCTGCTCAAAGAGCAGCTCCAAAAGTATAAAACTTTATTAGAAATCCGATGGTGCCGGTGAGTATATTCTACTAGTTTTGAACCCGCATATAAGCAGGTGGGCTCCAATATCCAGTCTCTAACTACCAAATGATAAGGCGTGTTATCCACCGAAATAAACAGGATCCCAAGGTAGTAATAAATTGTTCGGTCAACACATTGAGAATATGTCGAACACCTCAGAAATCTATATACGTATAGTAGCATACTAATCATTCGTTGGCAAGCAAAATACATGAGTTTCAATCCAGAAACATAACAGCAGCAACGGGTTAAACGCTACCAGCTTGTACTCAGGAATCTTTGTTGAAGCGGTGCTGCAATTGGTTGGCTAAGGCTTGCTCGTATTTTCCCGTCACAGCCGGCTCGTAGTAACGTCGATTCTTCAGTGAGTCCGGCAAATACTGCTGTTTGACCCAATGGTCCGGGAAATCGTGCGGGTATTGGTAACCGACGCCGCGGCCTAACTTATTTGCTCCACTGTAATGGGCATCACGCAGGCTGTCCGGTATGTCACCGGATTTCCCGGCCCGCACATCCGCCAGAGCACTGTCCAAGGCAAGATAAGCCGAATTGGATTTCGGCGAAAGGGCAAGATCGACGACAGCGTTTGCCAAGGGGATCCGTGCTTCCGGCAATCCTAACTTTTCAGCTGCCTGAACGGCCAAAACGGTACGGGACACAGCTTGCGGATTGCCCAAGCCGATGTCTTCATAAGCGCAAACCATCAACCGTCTGCAGGCGATCAGCAATTCGCCGGCTTCCAATAGCCTGGCCAAATAATGCATAGCGGCATCGACATCGCTGCCGCGGATCGATTTTTGAAATGCTGAAATGACATCGTAATGGGCATCGCCGTTTTTATCGTGTACCAACGCCTTCTTTTGGACACATTCTTCAGCGATAGCCAAGGTGATGCGGATGGTGCCGTCCACATCCGGTTTGGTGGAGAGGGCAGCCAACTCCAAGGCGTTGAGCGAACCGCGGACGTCGCCCATCGTGCTCCTTGCGAAATGAAGCAAGGCGTCTTCTTCAATCGCGATCTTTTCTTTTCCCAGCCCGCGTTTTTCATCAACAATTGCCCGTTGCAGCGCCACTATGACGTCCTTTGTAGTAAGGGGCTTCAATTCGAAAATTTGGGTCCGGCTCCTGATTGCGGGACTGATGCTGATGTACGGATTTTCGGTGGTGGCGCCGATCAGGATGACTTGACCGCTTTCAAGGTGGGGCAGGAGAAAATCCTGCTTGGGTTTATCCAATCGATGCACCTCATCCAGCAAGAGGATGACCTGGCCGGAAAATTTGGCCTCCTCCACGATAATCTGGAGGTCTTTTTTTGTATCAGTGGCGGCGTTCAGTTGCCGGAAAGCGGAATGTGTCGATCCGGCGATGGCGCTCGCGATGCTCGTTTTGCCGATTCCAGGTGGGCCATACAGTATCATGGACGAAAGCATCTTGGCATCGACCATGCGGCGGATGATCTTATTCTCACCCACCAGATGGCTCTGGCCGATGACTTCATCGATGTGTACGGGACGCATCCGGTATGCTAAAGGTTGTTTCATGATTTTTCTCCGCTCCTTTTTCTCTCCCCCATTATATGCTATCCCACAAAAAAGAACAAACATTCGCAAGGGTATCCCTTTCTGCGGGTTTGTGAAAATTGGTTGAAAGAAAACCAAGCAACATCTTTACTATTTACAAGCAGAAAAGCTATAATGAATACATTGAAAATTGGGAGCAGAAAGTGAGCGTACATAATGACAGATTTCAAAGAGATCATTTTAACACATAAATTATCGGCATTATTTTCGAAAGCCTCTTTTGGAATCGAAAAAGAAAGCCAACGGATAACCGGTGATGGCACAATCGCCAAGACAAACCACCCGACGGTATTCGGGAACCGCAGTTTCCATCCTTACATACAGACTGACTTTGCTGAAAGCCAACCGGAATTGATCACACCACCGGTGCAATCGATCGAGGAAATGTATGAATGGCTGACGGCTATCCATGATGTCGTGCTGCGTTCTTTACCCGAAGATGAATATCTGTTGCCTTGCAGTATCCCGCCGACCATGCCGCCAAGTGAAGAAATCAGGGTAGCCAAGTTGGATAATGCGGATGATGTCGCGTACCGGGAATACCTAGTATCGGTTTACGGGAACAAGAAGCAGATGGTCAGTGGTATCCATTTCAACTTCGAACTGAATCCTGCCCTCATCAAGGAACTCCATCAGCTCTCTGGTAACACAGGGACGCTCAAGGAGTTCCAATCGGATGTCTACTTGAAGATGGCCCATAACTTCATCCGTTACCAATGGATCATGACCTACCTTATGGGTGGCTCCATATCCGCAGACAGTACCTACTTCGAAAAAGAAAGCCAGCATGATTTGCCTTTGGACAGGTACACCAGAAGCATCCGCAGCAGCAAGTACGGATACGTCAACAAAGCAGACGTGCAGGTCTCCTTCGAATCGATCGATGCCTATGTGCAGGATATCGAGGGAATGGTAACCAGCGGCAAGCTCATTGCAGAAAAAGAATTTTATTCGACTGTCCGTTTCAGGGGGGCGAACAAAGCGCGTGATTTGCTGACGAACGGGATTGCCTACCTCGAATTCAGGTTGTTCGATCTGAATCCATTTGCCGAGTTCGGCATGCACAAAGAGGACATGTATTTCATCCATTATTTCTTGCTCTATTTATTGTGGATCGAGAAGGATGCCAGCGAAGCGGAGATGGAAATCGGGAAAGAAATGAACTACAGCACCGCTTTGGAGAATCCTTTGCAGCCGTCCGCATTCCAAGCAGAAGGGCTGGCCTTCCTAGAGGGCATGCTGGATATGCTGGCAGTGATCGGCGCTGAAGAGAATCTAAGCGCAATCGTCAAAGAAAAAATCGAAGCTTTCCGCAATCCGGACAAAACAGTTGCGGGCCGGATGGTAAACGCGGTGGAAGCCGCAAAGGACAAAACAGTTTGGGCCGCCGCCTTAGCAAAAAAATACAAAGAGGCTGCCTGGGAACGCCCTTATGCTTTGAGAGGTTTTGAAGACATGGAGCTTTCCACGCAGATTTTGCTGTTCGATGCTATCCAAAAAGGTTTGAAAATCAACATGCTCGACCGCTATGACCAATTCATTTCGCTGACCTACAAGGATCATCGGGAATATGTAAAAAAAGGCAACATGACAGCAAAGGACAGCTACATCGGTCCACTCATCATGGAAAACAAAGTCGTCACCAAAAAAATATTGGCGGAGAACGGATTTGCGGTTCCTGACAGCGGTGAGTACCATTCTGCGGAAGCAGCCTTGCGCGACTATCCAATCTTTGCCGGCAAAGGCATCGTCGTCAAACCAAAGTCCACGAACTATGGTCTGGGGATTTCCATCTTCAAAGAGGGCGCTTCCTTTGAGAATTATGAGAAAGCCATCCATATGGCATTTGAAGAAGATGAGGATGTGCTGGTGGAAGATTACTTGTCCGGCACCGAGTACCGTTTCTTTGTCATCGGCAATGAGACGAAGGCCGTTTTGCTGCGTGTGCCAGCCAATGTCGTTGGCGATGGCAGCCGGACGATCCGTCAATTGGTCGAGGAGAAGAACAAGGACAGTCTGCGCGGAAAAAATCACCGTACGCCGTTGGCATTGATCGGGACCGGGGAACTCGAAAAGTTGACGATCCAAGGCCAAGGTTATACTTTCGACAGTATCCCGCCGGCAGGAGAGACAGTACGCTTACGGGATAATTCCAATATCAGCACCGGTGGAGATTCGATTGACGTTACGGATCAGATGCATGACAGCTACAAACAGTTGGCTGTGCAAATGTCAGCTGCACTGGGTGTGGCGGTCTGTGGAGTGGATATCATCATTCCGGATCATTTGGTCCCAGCCGCGCAAACGGAGCCGAATTATGGGGTGATCGAGGCGAATTTCAATCCCGCCATGCTGATCCACATTTATCCGTACCAAGGGAAAAGCCGACGTTTGACGATGGAAATTCTGCGCTTATTGTTCCCGGAAATGCAACTGGAGGAAGAGTAAGGGGGATTTTATGAAAAATTCATTTCTGAGAATTGCCAGTTACATTGCGATAACCATCATCATGGTTTATGGGTATCTGATCGCGAAAGGATTCAGTGACTGGGAACTGCTTTCCTCATTTGAGCCCCTGCTTATTCCGATGCTGTCGGTAGGCCTATTTTTATCCATCTATGTGCATATCCTTCTTCATGAAGGGGGACATTTTCTGTTCGGAAAACTGAGCGGTTATCGGCTGGTCAGTTTTCAAATCAGGCATTTTAAGTACAGCCAATCAGATCATCGCTTGCATCATATTCAGACTGCGTCTCCTATGCTGGCTGGCCAATGCTTGATGGCACCGCCGAAAGGAGACTATGCTGAATTGCCTTATCGCGCTTATCTGTTGGGTGGGGTTCTAACCAATGCTTTGACGGGAGCAGCCCTCTACAGTTCAGCATATCTGATGGAGCTGAAGGTGGGCTCTCTGTTCGTGTTGTTCAGTCTTGTGCCTGTCTGGATCGCTTTATCGAATTTGTTGCCGAAAGCGCAGAATGATGGAGCCTTAGTGAAGGAAGCAAGCCGCTCCTTGCACGCGCGCGAGCTCTTGTTCCGACAACTGGAAATGGCGCAGCTCATAGAGGATAAGGTGCCTTTTACTGATTTTCCAGACGCCTATTTTGCATGTTTAAGGGATCCGCAATACCAAAAAAGCTTCCTTGTGGATTACTTCTACATGGTCGCTTATGTTCGCGCCTTGGGGAAATTAAATTTTGAAGAAGCCGATAGCTTGCTGCAGACTTTTTCGGACAATCGCCCGGTCAAAGAGTCGGTTTATTGGCCGATTTATTTGATGGAATCTTTGTTTTGCGATGCGCTCTTTGGACGGATTGGAACGGCAGAAGAGAAGTACAGCCAAATACAAGCCCAGCCCGTTTTGAAAAGGTATTGGAGTGCGAACAACAGAATCAGGGCGGCCTATGCGTTTTTCTGTCATGCTGATATAGAAGCAGCGAAGAACTTGTTGGGAAAAGGTCCGACAGCTGCTGAAGATTCTGATCAGGATTCGGACAACAGCGTCGAACTGCGCCTGTACCGATGGCTGAACAGTTATTTTGAACATTAGAAAGACAAGTGAAAGAAAGAAGGAAACAAATTGATTTATTTCGACCACGCCGCTACCACGCCGGTGAGACCAGAAGTTGTTGCGGTCATTCAGGAGTCTCTTATCGAAGATTACGGGAATCCTTCCAGCACCTATGCGCTCGGAAGGCGGACAAGGCAGCATATAGACCAAGCCCGCAGGATTTTTGCGTCATCCATCAAAGCCAATCCGGCTGATATCATCATCACAAGCTGCGGCTCCGAATCCAACAATACAGCCATCATACCGACTGCCTTGGCTCTGAAGGGAAAAGGCAAACACCTCATCACTTCCGCAGCGGAACATCATGCAGTCCTTCATCCGATGCATTATCTGGAAACGTTAGGCTTTGAGGTGACTTATCTGCCGGTGGACAAAACCGGAAAAGTGACGCTGCAGTCGCTGAAGGATGCGATTCGGCAGGATACGATCCTTGTCTCATTGATGTATGCAAACAACGAGGTGGGGAGCATCAATCCGATTGCCGAAATAGGAGCGTTATTGTCGGAGCGAAAAGTCATTTTCCACACGGATGCCGTTCAGGCTTACGGCAGCGAGGAGATTGATGTCGGGCAACAACAGATCGATTTGCTGTCGGTTTCCGCACATAAAATCAATGGCCCAAAAGGGATCGGATTTTTATACCGTAAAAACAGCTTGCATCTGCCTAATTTCATCCATGGCGGCAGTCAGGAGAATGATCACCGCGGTGGAACAGAAAATACGCCATACATCAGAGGCTTTGCTGAGGCGGTCACGTTGATGGAAGCAGAACGGGAAATGGGCAACCGCAAAAAACGAGAACTGGGCGATTATTTCCTGAGCGGACTTGAAAAGAGTGGAATCCCGTTTGAGAGCAACGGAGCCTATCGTGAAGGGGTGCCGCATATCCTGAGCATCTGGCTGCCCGGCATGCGCTCCGACAAAATGCTGATCCAGTGCGATCTGAAAGGGATCATGCTGGCTGCGGGATCCGCTTGCACAGCAGGCAGCCTCGAACCGAGTCACGTGTTGGAAGCGATGTTCGGAAAGGGCAGTCCACGCGCAACAGAATCTTTGCGCATTTCGTTCGGTTCGGATAATACGACCGATGAGGTGGACACTTTGATTGCCTTGCTGCAAAGCATCCACAATAAGCAATACAAGAACGTCTGAACGAAAGAATAAAAATGTGTTATGATAGGGAAAACGTTATCTTGGAGGACTGCATATGGCATTCGAAAAAAAAGTAACTTTAAAGGGATCCGGCAAAACTTTGCAATTGAATGAACAGGTAAAACGCTACACTTTGCGCGACAACGGCTTCGAGGAAACCAAAAACGGCAATTACCAATTGGTCCGCGATTTGGATACAAGCGTGCTGCACAAGCAAGGGATCAAAGTGAAAATTGTCGTCGCTTCCGATCTGAAGACATTGAAAGTCTCCACCACGACGAGCAACGGCTTGCAGACGGTGGATGTTTACGGTAAGGAAACCATGTCGGCTGCGAAAGAACAGCTGGAATATATTTTGGAAAGTTTAGCCGAAAATGGTGTCCTGACTCAAGCGGCGGAGTGATCCAAAAACAGTGGTGACAGATGAAATCAACAGACCGGTTCCGGTAAGAGTTATTCTTACGGCCGGTCATTTTTTGCGTTCATATAAAAATCGTGATCCGCTTTTATCCATGTGCACCAAAAGAACACGATACGCACTATAAGTGCATTAATATAATTATATAAATCGCTATTTTTTTCATTCCAATTCCTATGAAATATGATATACTTATTCAGAATCGCACAAACAATTCGGGAGATGAAGAAAGTGGAACAAAAATATCAAGGCGCAGCCATGACTACAGTTGATAAAAGCGCCCTAAAGAAGTCACATTTATTTGAGACTTCACAAGTAAAATATTTCATCAGATGTATGCTTGCCGGTATGTTTTTGACGTTGGGGACATCAATCGCTGTGATGGTCGCTGAAAAAGCAGAACACATGCTGCCCGGCAGCGGGAAATTTTTCTACTCATTCATGTTTGCATGGTCTTTGGTCATGATCAATTACATGAACACGGAATTGGGTACATCCAACATGATGTACATGACAGCAGCCGTTTACCGCAAGGTTTTGGCGCCCAAAAGAGCTTTAGCAATTTTATTCGCTTGTATCCTATTCAACCTTATCGGTGGCACAATCGCATCATTCATCATGTCATTCACGAATATTTTCCAAGATTTGCCGGCTGAGCACTTCCTTTTCCATGCAGTTGAAGGCAAATTGATCAAAACGCCTATCCAGATGGTAGCCGAAGGTATCTTCGCGAATGTCATCGTGAATACGACGGTATTTGTCAGCGCGCATATGAAAGATGACGCGGGCAAATTATTCTCGACCATTTTCATCATCTTCATCTTTGCCTTTTTAGGCTTTGAGCACGTTATCGCCAACTTTTCTTCCTTCAGCCTTGCGTTTTTCGCATTCGGCGGGGCTTTACCAGGGATGACGGTCGGCAGCGTACTGACGAACTGGTTCTTCGCTATGATCGGAAATTACATCGGTGGTGGACTGCTTATCGGTTTGCTTTACGCATGGATGAACAAAGATTCCGAAGTATACGTAGACTAAATTTTACAACTAAAAAAGAGAAGGGTCCTCAAGCCGGATCGTTCTCTTTTTTCTACGGATAAAAAAGAGTCCAAATGGAGATTTGTTCGTTTTTTCGAAAAGGACGCTCTTTCAAATCTGTTATGAGCCTCAAGAAGGATTGACAAAAGCGAAGATTATCTGTATTGTTTTACTGTTGTTTAAGAGTGGGAATAAGGTATGCTAGCCGACTGTAGCAATCGGCCTATAGATAGAAAGAAATAGGATTAGGGAGGATTTTTTATGAAACTGCTTGAAGAGCGCATATTGAAAGACGGCATCGTATTGGGAGACAACGTGCTGAAGGTGGACAATTTTCTGAACCATCAGATCGATCCGGTATTGATGCAACAATTGGGGGATGAATTTGCACGTTATTTTGCCGACAAAAAAATCACCAAGATTTTGACGGTTGAGACATCCGGCATCGTGCCTGCCGTTTTCACAGGGTTGGCATTGGGCGTGAAGGTAGTCTTTGCAAGAAAACAAAAAAGTCTGACGATGCGGGATAATCTGTATTCGGCCACCGTCTACTCTTTCACTAAAGATGTCACCAACGAAATCACAATCTCGAAACAATATCTTGATGAGAATGATCATGTGCTCATCATCGATGATTTTTTGGCAAATGGTCAAGCCACGAACGGCTTGATGGAGATCTGCAAGCAGGCTGGCGCAGAAATCGCCGGCGTCGGCATCGTCATCGAAAAATCTTTCCAAAAAGGCAGAAAAATTTTGGAAGAGCAAGGCATGGATGTCTATTCATTGGCCCGCATCAAGGCTTTTGAAAACGGCACGGTCCAGTTCATCGAAGAATAGCAAGTCAGGAAGACAGATAATCTCTGTCTTTTTTTTGTGCTTCAAGGTTCTTTCGATTCGGCTTCAATATCTCCACAAAGCCTTTCGGAATTGTGGTAAAATGTTAAATATGCATGAGATTATGAGCGTTATCTTAATGAGGAGGTTCAATGATGAGAATTGAAACAAAATGTTTGCATGAAGGGTATCATCCAGGGAACGGGGAGCCAAGTGCGCTGCCGATTTACCAAAGCACGACTTACAGGTATGACTCGACGGAGCATATCGGGAAACTATTCGATTTGACGGCTGCCGGACACATGTATTCGCGCATCTCCAATCCCACTGTTGCGGCCGTGGAAGAGAAAATTGCGGCGATGGAGGGCGGCGTAGGGGCTTTGTGCACAACTTCCGGACAGGCTGCCACCATGATCAGTCTGATGAACATCCTGAAGGAAGGCGACCATTTCATCAGTACCGCTTCGATTTATGGCGGAACCATTAATTTGTTTGCGGTAACCTTGAAGCGTTTCGGGATCGAATGCACCTTTGTCGACCAAGAACTGCCTGAGGAAGAAATCCAAAAAATGTTCCGACCGAATACTAAGGCTGTATTCGGCGAAACCATCGCCAACCCAGCTTTGTCCGTTCTGGATATCGAAAAATGGGCAGCGGTTGCGCACAAAAACAACGTGCCTTTGATTGTGGATAATACCTTCCCGACGCCTTATCTCTGCAGACCCTTTGAATTCGGAGCGGATATCGTAGTCCATTCCACCTCGAAATATATGGATGGCCACGCGGTGCAGATGGGCGGCGTCATTGTCGACAGCGGCAATTTTGACTGGAAGAACGGCAATTTCCCCGAATTCACCGAACCGGATGAATCCTACCACGGCATCGTCTATACGGAAAGCTTCGAAAACGCTGCGTACATCACCAAAGCGCGGGTACAGATGATGCGGGATATGGGCGCATACCCGACTGCCAATGCAGCTTTCTTATTGAATCTGGGCCTTGAAAC
>JASKKA010000022.1 GCA_030153215.1 Trichococcus sp. | reverse complement strand
GTCAATCAATTCCTTGGCTTCATGGGGATAAGTCCGCAGCAAATCCTGTTCACCGACTTCAGTTTCATTTTTGTCGCGGCTTATATCGAGCTGCCATTCATGATCCTGCCGATCTTCAATTCGATCGAAGAACTGAAGCCGTCACTTATCGTAGCCAGCGAAGACTTGGGTGCGACAAGGATGCAGACTCTGACGAGGGTCATCTTTCCTTTGACGTTGAGCGGCGTGCGCAGCGGTTTCCAGGCTGTTTTCATTCCATCGCTGTCGTTGTTCATGCTGACGCGGCTGATCGGGGGAAACCGGGTAATCACGTTGGGAACCGCTGTGGAACAACATTTTCTCGTCACCCAGAACTGGGGGATGGGATCCACGATTGGCGTCATCCTGATCATCAGCATGATCGCTATCATGACTGTTACGAGCGACAAAAAGAAGAAGGGCAGGGGATCTAAATGAAGGGAACAGCCAACACGAAGTGGAACAATGCCTTTCTTGGACTCGTTTTTACGATTCTGTACCTGCCGATCTTTTATCTGATTTTTTATTCGTTCAATGCCGGCGGGACCATGAACGATTTTACCGGCTTCACCTGGGAGCATTATCAAGCCGTATTTGAAGATACTCGTTTGATCGGCATCGTTTTGAATACCTTCTTAGTGGCCTTGCTTTCGTCCCTTATCGCGACTGCTATAGGAACGATGGGTGCAATTTTCATATACTACACGAAAAAGCGTAATAGAAAGAATATGCTCTTGAGCCTGAACAACGTGCTGATGGTTTCACCTGATGTCATCATCGGTGCCAGCCTACTGATCCTGTTCACGATGCTCGGCTTTTCGTTGGGATTTTCATCTGTACTGCTCTCGCATATTGCGTTTTCGATTCCAATCGTCGTACTGATGGTACTGCCGAAACTTTATGAGATGAATGATTCGATGATCAGCGCGGCTCAGGATCTGGGGGCCAGCAGCGGTCAGGTTTTCAGCAGAATCCTGATCCCTAGTATCACTCCCGGAATCCTGAGCGGCTTCTTTATGGCCTTTACCTATTCCTTGGATGATTTTGCGGTGACTTTTTTCGTGACTGGGAATGGCTTCACTACTTTAGCGGTGGAAATCTATTCGCGGGCGCGCCGTGGAGTCAGCCTGGAAATCAATGCCCTCAGTGCGCTGATGTTCCTGTTTACGCTGCTTTTGGTCCTGGGCTACTATTTCATTCAACAGTACGGGCACAATAAGCATGCGCAGCAAATGAAGGCGATCGGAAAAAGCGCCGATTCGGAACGGATGGTGAAAAGAGGATGAAAAAATTAATGGGAATGGCGGCTGTTATCTTGTTTGCTTGTGCGGCAATCGCTTTCGGGATAAACGCTTTGAACAGAGCGCAAGGCTTTTCGGACGGGAATACGCTGACGATCTACAACTGGGGTGATTATATCGAACCGGAACTGATCACGAAATTCGAGGAGGAGACAGGTTATAAAGTTTCTTATGAAACGTTCGATTCGAACGAGGCGATGTACACAAAAGTAAAACAAGGTGGAACGGCCTACGATCTGAGTATCCCTTCAGAGTACATGATCGACAAGATGGCTGAAGAAGACCTTCTGATTGCGCTGGACCACGCGAAGATCGAAGGCCTGGAAAACATTGACCCGCGTTTCCTGGATTTGCCGTTCGATGAAGGCAATAAGTACTCCATCCCTTATTTCTGGGGAACCTTGGGCATCATCTATAATGACAAAATGGTGACGGAAGAAATCACTTCCTGGTCGGATCTTTGGGATCCGGGCTATGCGAACAGTATGCTTTTGATCGATGGAGCGCGAGAAGTGATGGGGCTGGGCCTCCAAAGTGAAGGCTACTCATTGAACGAGACAGACCCGATCATTTTGGGAGAAATCGCTGAGAAACTAAAAGGTATCACCCCGAATGTCAAAGCGATCGTTGCCGATGAAATAAAAATGTATATGATCCAGGAGGAAGCGGCCATCGCCGTGACTTTCTCTGGTGAGGCCAGCGAGATGCTTTGGGAAAATGAAAATCTTCATTACGTAATCCCTGAGGAAGGCTCCAATCTCTGGTTCGACAACATCGTCATCCCCAAGACCGCCAAAAATATCGAAGGGGCGTACGCTTTCATCAATTTCATGCTGGAACCTGAAAATGCGGCCATCAACGCGGAATATGTCGGCTACGCCACACCGAACCAAAATGCCATCGAGCTGATGGATCCCGAAATTACCAGCGACGAGCAATTCTACCCGTCCGACGAAATCATGGACAAACTCGAAGTCTACGAAAATCTGGGAGCCAAAACCCTAGGGACGTATAACGATTTGTTTCTGGAAGTCAAAATGTTTCGGAAATGATACATACACTTTTGTATACAATAGTGGAAATAACATGAATTCACGACGGAGTATTTGATTGTGACTTGAACTGATTTACCCCGCCAAAAATGGGTTCGGCGGGGTATTTTTGAGTATAAAGTCAAATCCAAATGAAAGGGGCTGCATCAAAATTAGAGTGGTATTTTCTAGTTTGATGCAGCCCCTTATTGGAGAAAACGGTTGACTTCATCTTAAGGTTAAGAGGTAAGGTTATAAAGTAACAGAGACAGGAGGGGTTAAAATGCAGATACAAGTTCAAGATAACGCGCATACTGTTGTATTTATGCTAAATAATAGTGTAGCGGCAGCATCGCTCTATAATCAGCTTCCCTTGAAAATAATGGTGGAGGATTATGGGAACAACGAAAAAATATTTTATCCGCCAACAAAACTGAATACCAGTAACACTCCAAGTGCAGAAGGGCCTGCTGGCACACTTGCCTATTTCGAACCATGGGGGAATATCGTCATGTATTATGGCAGCTTTGGGCGTTATCAGGGATTGTATGATTTGGGAACCGCTATGTCAGGAGGAGAACATATCAAAGAATTGACAGGGGAAATATCTGTTACCAAAATTTCTGATTGAAATAAGTAGGTACGTATTGATTTGGTAGTCGTACTCAGACGATTTTCAAACTGTCAGTTGAAGAAATTCCGCTTCACAATCTGCGCAAGGTTGTGCTATCATTAAAATAAGATTAAAAGAAAGAAGGGAATCTCTTGACTAAATTCATCAGTACCGATAAAGCGCCCGCAGCGATCGGACCTTATTCGCAAGGAACCAGAAAAAATGGCTTTATTTTTTCATCCGGACAATTGCCGATCGATATGGAAACGAAAGAACTTGTAACCAACCCTGCCGCAGCGACAACAGCTAGTTTGAACAATGTATTGACGATCGTCAAAGCGGGTGGTGGCTCGTTGGAATCGATCGTGAAAGTGAATGTGTTCGTGAAGGACATCAATGATTTCGACGCCATCAACGGCGCGTACACTGCATTTTTCGGCGAACATAAACCAGCCCGTTCTTTGGTGCAGGTTGCCGCATTACCGAAAGATGCCGTCATCGAAATCGAAGCCATCGCAGCAAAAGACTAACACTAATAAAGAAGAACGGCTATCTCCGAGTGAGATAGCCGTTCTTCTTTTATTTGATAGGATTGTGTTCTGGATGTCCGATTCTTTCATGTTATTGGACATTCCTGGTTTTTATGCGGATACAGCACGGTTAATCGCAGCTCAATCAATTAGAAAAGAAACGTCTGCTATTCAAACGGATTGGCCTTGATCGGTGGCTGGTCATCGACCCATTCCGGCTTGATTTCCAGTTGCTGGCCGAAGATCATCATTTTGAGGCGGACGCCTTCGCGGGTGGCTGCGAGGCCGCCCAAGCCGGTTTCGCGCAGGGAGGCGGGAAGGTTTTTTCCGACTTTGCGCATCGCTTCGATGACATCGTCAGCCGGGATTTTGTTCGTCAGTCCGGCCAAGGCCATATCGGCGCTGATCAGGGCATTGACCGCACCGATTGCATTGCGCTTGACGCAGGGAATCTCGACCAGTCCGGCAACCGGATCGCAGACGAGGCCGAGCAGATTGCTGATAGCCATCGCCATCGCTTCCGATGCCTGCTCCGGCGTGCCACCTGCGATTTCGACGGCCGCAGCGGCAGCCATCCCGGATGCGCTCCCGACTTCGGCCTGGCACCCTCCGGCAGCACCGGCAATCATGGCATTGTTTGCGATCACCATGCCAAAACCACTGGCACAGAACAGCATCTGGACCATCTGCTCTTCCGTCAGACCCAGTTTGTCCTTGATGGCGAACATCACACCGGGCAAAGTCCCTGATGAACCGGCGGTAGGGGTGGCGCAGATGATTCCCAATGAAGCATTGACTTCGTTAGTGGCGATGGCGCTTTCTACTGCAATCAGCAGGTCATCTCCTGAAAGCGTATTGCCGCGTTGACGGTAGTTCCGCAGCTTTACGGCTTCACCGCCTGTCAACCCAGTGGGGGAAAATACGCCATCACCAGCCAAACCTTTTTCGACTGCGGCTTTCATGACGTGGTAATTGTTGCGCATCTGTTCCCAAATATCCTCGCGCGTCCGGTGGCTCTTGGCCATTTCCTGCAGCAGCATCAATTCGGAAATCGGCTTACCGCTTTCCTCTGCGGCCTTCACCAATTCTGCAATCTTATTATACAAAGCGCTATTCCTTCTTTCCTAACTGATCAGTATCGCCTTTTCGATGAAAGGCAGTTCGTTGATTTCGTAGATCATTTCTTTGGTGGGGATCGTATCCAGATAGAGGACGACCCATTCGGTATCACTCTCCCTAAAGATGCGGATATCGTTCAGTGGATAGCCTTTGAATGCGAAATAATTCTGCCATTCCGCTTCGCTGTAAAGATGATATTGGAGCGTATTCTGATGGATGAAATAGATAGGCAGATGCGCATCCAGACGCATCGAAAAGTTATCCATGGCGACATGGTTCAGAACTATCGAACCGCCTCCGATGGAACTGCCCGTGACGGAAATTTTTTTCTTGTCCCGCTCCAACACCATTGTGGCTGTGTTCGGGTGGCCAACAGGAGAGTCACCGATTTCTTCGATGAAGGTCACGGCTATCTTTTGGGATTCGGCCATCTTCAGGGATTGCGGAATCATCGGATCATCCGCCGCAAAACCAAGAATACCGCCGAGGATCGCAAAATCAGTGCCGTGACCGAGATGGGTATCCGCAAACGATTCGTAATAATGGATCGTGACTTTTTTCGGTTTGACCTCGAACAGTTGCGCTGCCGCTTTTCCCAAGGCCAGGGCACCTGCAGTATGCGAACTGGAAGGACCGACCATGACCGGACCGATGATATCGAAAATGCTTCTGAACGTATGGCTCATGACGATCTCCTCCTCGTTATCGGTTGATAAAAGCTTGCTTCTCATTATAGCGAAAAGGCTGTCGGAATGACAGAACACCGCTTCGCTTTTTTAGCGGATTCTAATGGCTTTCCAACGGAGTTTCCGCTGGCTAAGATAGTAACGCTTCCTTTCCGTATGATATAATGATGGCATCATCCTGAAAGGAACGCGTGAGAAAATGGAACTAAAAGAACTGGTTGGATTAAAAGCTGCAGAATACATCAAAGACGGTATGACAGTAGGTCTGGGAACAGGCTCGACTGCTTATTATTTTGTGAAGGAAATCGGTAGACGTGTGAACGAGGAAGGATTGAAGATCACTGGGGTGACGACTTCGATCCAAACAAAGGAATTGGCTGAATCGTTAGGGATTCCGTTGAAGAGCGTGGATGAAGTGAGTTGCATCGACATCACAGTGGACGGAGCCGACGAAATCAGCGAAGATTTCCAAGGGATCAAGGGCGGCGGCGGCGCTTTGCTGTTCGAAAAAATCGTTGCCGACAATTCAAAAGAAGTCATTTGGATCGTCGATGAAAGCAAAATGGTTAAACATCTTGGCGCATTTCCCCTGCCGGTGGAAGTCGTCCGCTACGGATCGATCCAACTGTTCAATAAATTCAATGAAAAAGGCTATAATCCGGAATTCCGCAAAACTGCAACCGGGGAGAATTATTTGACTGATGAGAAAAACAATATCATTGATCTCCATCTGGGCGAAATTCTGGATCCGAGAGCGCTTGCCGAAGACTTGATCCATCTTACCGGTGTCGTGGAACATGGGTTGTTCCTTGACTGTGTGGATACCGTTTTGGTCGGGACAAAAGACGGCGTGAAAGTCATCGAGGCAAATAGATAAGCTTCAGTTTAAGGCTATAAAAAAACGATTTGCGTTGCGTTTGATATTCGAAAAGTCAGACTCAGATGGAGGAAAAGTCTATGAGAATGGTAGATTTAATTATCAAGAAACAAGAAGGCAAAGCCTTGACGAAAGAAGAAATCCGTTTCATCATCGCTGGCTACACAGATGGATCGATCCCTGATTATCAGATGAGCGCATGGGCGATGGCTGTCTTTTTTCAGGATATGACGGATGAGGAACGAATGGAATTGACGATGGCTATGGCTGAATCCGGAGACCAGATCGATCTTTCCGCTATTGAAGGCATCAAAGTCGATAAGCATTCAACGGGCGGTGTCGGCGATACGACGACGCTGGTTTTGGCTCCATTGGTGGCCAGTTGCGGTGTGCCGGTAGCGAAAATGAGCGGACGCGGACTCGGGCATACAGGTGGAACGCTGGATAAACTGGAATCGATCCCCGGTTTCCACATTGAAATTGATGAAAAGGAATTTGCTGCCATCGTGAATGAAAATAAGGTCGCCGTTATCGGACAATCCGGCAATCTTTGCCCAGCGGACAAGAAATTGTATGCGCTCCGGGATGTGACCGGAACCGTTAACTCGTTACCGCTGATTGCAAGTTCGATCATGTGCAAAAAAATCGCAGCCGGGGCGGATGCGATTGTGCTGGATGTGAAAACGGGAGCCGGCGCGTTCATGAAGACGGAAGAAGATGCTAAGGCACTTGCCCACGCCATGGTCAAAATCGGCAATTTGGCCGGTCGCAAAACGATGGCGATCATTTCCGACATGAGCCAGCCGCTGGGTGTAGCGGTCGGGAACGCCTTGGAAGTCGAAGTGGCTATCGAAACATTGAAGGGCAACGGGCCGAAAGATTTAGAGGCGCTCTGCATCGAATTGGGAAGCCAGATGGTCTATCTGGGCGGAAAATCGGCTGATTTGGCTGAAGCCCGCGAATTGGTAACCGAGAACCTCCGCAACGGCAAAGCGTTGGAGAAATTCAAAGTTTTTGTCGCCTCTCAAGGAGGGAATCCGGCAGTAGTGGATGATTATTCCTTGATGCCGCAAGCCTCGCGCCAGCAGGATGTTTTGGCCGAAGCATCCGGATATGTGACGGAGATTGTTGCGGATGATATCGGCGTGGCAGCGATGCTGCTGGGCGCAGGGCGTGCCACGAAAGAAAGCATGATCGATCTGGCAGCCGGGTTGAAGATCCTGAAGAAAGTCGGCGATCCGGTCCAAAAAGGTGAAGCAATCGTCAGAATGTTCGCCAATAAAGCAGATTTTGGCCCGGCCGAAAAGCTGATTCAGGAAGCTTATTCCATCGGCTCCGAAAGAAAAGAAATCACTTTGATCCACGGCATCATCACAGACTGATGAGAGGGCTGTCCCAAAACAAGGGATGGCCTTCTTTTTGTCTTCTGGCTGGACGGAGGAGGGCGCCTGTGACCGTGTCCAGCTCCGGCGAACGGGCCATCCGCCGGAATTAGTTGGTAATGTTCAGCTTCAGCTTCGACAAAGCCTGCCCCACCGGAGGACACAAGCAGAATGTGGGGTGAAATCCGGCGAAACCTGCGTTAACCGGAGCAGGGCAGTTCCATAAAAAGTTTCAACATAAATGAAAAGAAGCAACCGAAATTCGCGCTCCGGTTGCTTCTTTTGCTGTTCCAGCTGAGATGCCGCATGATACTTGCCATTCACTATTGATCGAAAGTCACGTTTGTGATGTCTTTACTCATATTCAACAGATCATTCACCAGATCCTTCTTCTTGTAGTAATGCGGCAAATCAATCCCATAGATGACGATGTAGTTCGGGTGCTCGGACTCCGGATTCTCAATCAGAAACTTCATGTCCGAAGTCTCAATATTGTTTTCGGAAAGGAACAATTCAATCACTTTTTTCAAATCCTGGTGCCGGTAATGAACCTCCAAGTGGAGCCCGCCTATGGAAGTCCTGATTTTCTTGATGATGTGCAGGATTATATACAGTATCAGACAGCCTATGACAGAAAGAAAATAGTAGCCCATTCCGACAGCAATTCCGAGTCCCGCGACCGTCCAGATGGTTGCCGCTGAAGTAAGGCCGGTAACCGTATCCCGTTTGGTGATGAGGATCGTTCCGGCGCCGAGAAACCCGATTCCGCTGACAATCTGGGCGATGATGCGGGTGAAGTCGACGGTGATGCTGGATGCGATATCCGGATTGGCGATAGCCAAGTTCAGGCTGTAATAACCAATTTCGAGCTGGATCAAAGTGATGAGGCAGGCGGACACGGACACGATGATGTTCGTCCGCAGACCTGCAGCTTGGCGGTTCTCTTCGCGTTCATAGCCGATGACGCCGCCGACAAAGACCGCCGCAAGCAAGCGCAATGTGATTTCCAATGTGCTGATTGTGTACACCGTAATTCCCCCCTTTCAAAATAGTATATTTCCTCCATTTTAAAGGATGCGGTGTATTCTGTAAAAGGAAATGACGATTTTCTGAAAATGTGCAGAATCACGCCGAATATTGCTTCATCATGTGATAAAATGAAACATAACATGAATTTTTGATTAGAGGAGGGACAATATGTCGAAAAAAGAATGGCTGGCTGGCATGAGAGCCATCTATCCGGTTTGTTTCGGCTACATTCCGATGGGCCTGGCTTGCGGAGTTTTGCTGCAGCAAGCCGGCTATCATTGGCTGGCGGTCATGCTGATGAGCCTGCTCATCTACGGGGGCGCTTCCCAGTTCATGATCGCTTCGATGACTGTGGCGGGGGCAGGGCTACTGGAAATGGTGATCATGATCTTTTTCATCAATCTGAGGCACTTGTTGATGAGTTCCAGCCTGGCTCACCGGATCCGCGAGAAGAGCACGGCTTTCAGCATATTCTTTGCGCAGACGATCACTGATGAATCGTTCGCCGTCAACACGCTGTATTTCAAAACCGATGGCATGTGGAATCCGACGAAAGCAATAGCCGCGAATGTGACGGCCTATTCAACTTGGATTATTAGCACGGGAATAGGCGCGATGGCCGGAAAGAGCATCGCTTTGTCGCCGGTTGTGATGAACTACATCCTGATTGCGATGTTCATCTTTCTGCTCATTTCCCAAATCGAGAACCGTATCGTGTTCTGGACGGCGGTATTTTCCGGCATCATGGCGGTCGTGCTGATGAACTTGCTGCGCCATAACATCGCCATCGTCCTGACTTCGATATTGGCTTCTGGGTTCGGGCTCTATCTGCAGAACAAAAAAGACGATAAGGAGGGGATTTTGCGTGGATGACCAAACATTGTGGCTCATTTTGGGTGGCGGATTGGTGACTTTTTTGCCCAGATGGCTCCCTATCGTTGCTTTGAAGAACGCGCGGATTCCGATCTGGTTCCAGAAATGGATGAGCTTTCTGCCGGTTTCCATCTTTTCGGCATTGATCGCTTCGGATATCTTTTTCTGGGAGGGAAATGTTTCCTTGAATATATTGGATAATGCCAAGCTGTTGCCGTCGCTTGTGACTGCGATGGTGGCTTATTATTCGAAAAATATGATCCTTTCCGTCATCGTCGGCATCGTGAGCATCAGCCTGATGGTGTGGGTACTCTGATTTTTTTTGTTTATTTTTAATGTATTCGCCATCGTTTTCTCATTATTATGTTGACATACTTTTGTTTGTTGATTATGATAAGTGTATACCCAAGGGAAAAGGAGGCAGTCGCGATGCAAACGATCACGCGAGTTACAGCAACGAACGGAATAAGCTGGCAAAGCCGCATAGTGTAGGTTGATCGTGTGACAGGGCTGTCCATAGATGCAACCTCAGATTCAGTCTGGATTAGCGTCTATGCGGATTTTTCCTTCTTTTACTTATTCAGGAAACCAACACCGCAAAGACTATTAGGGTCTCTGCGGTTTTTTTGTATCCAAAAACGCGTTGCCGATCCAGATTGGAATGTGTGCGGAAAATCAAATTTCAAAAAATGGAGGAGTTTTGATGATGAGAAATGGGATAAAAAACATGTTGCGATTGAGCTCGGTAATGGCGATCGGGTTGTTGGCTGCTTGCGGAAACACAGTGTCGGAAAATGATTCTTCAGCGGCTACAAATGAAAGCGAACAGGAACAGGTCTATATCGGCATCCTGCAGCTGACGACGCATCCAGCCTTGGATCAGATTACGGAAGGCATCCTGGATGAATTGGCGGCGGCCGGCTATGTCGATGGTGAAAATGCCACCATCGATTTCCAGAATGCGCAAGGCGATCAAGCGAACATGAAATCGATCGCCGAAAGCTTCGTCAGCCATGACGCGGATATCATGATCGGTGTTGCGACACCTGCCGCGCAAGCATTGAAGAACGCATCAGATGAGATTCCGGTGATCCTTGGCGCAGTACAGGATCCGGTCGGCGCCGGATTAGTCGAATCCTTGGAAGCTCCCGGCAGCAATGCAACGGGGCTGTCTAACCGGACACCATCCAACGAACAGATGGCATTGATCAAGCAATTCCTGCCGGATGCCACAACGATCGGCGTCATGTACACGACCGCCGAAGACAATGCGATCATCTCCGGCCAGCGCGCCGAGCAAGCGGCAGCGGACTTAGGCTTCGAGGTCGTCACGAGAACGATCACTACCACGAACGATATCGCCCAAGCGGCGGAAAGTCTGGCCAAAGAAGTGGACGCGATCTATGTACCGAATGATAATGTTATCGCGAGTGGAATGGCGACCTTGGTGGACGCGGCCGATGCGTTCGGTATCCCGGTTTTCCCAGCAGCTGACACGATGGTGAAAGATGGCGGCGTTGCAACCTTTGCACCTAGCCAATACGGCATGGGTACGCAAATCGGCCAAATCGCGATCGACATCCTGAAAGGCGCGGATCCGGCGACTTATCCGGTCCAACTGGTCAAAGAGAATTCCGTTTACATCAACCAGGCTAAAGTCGACGAACTGGGCTTGACGATTCCGGAAGAAATCAAGGCCGATGCGGTGTTTGTGGAATTGGCTGAATAATAATTGTTTAGGGGAAAGGCTCATCCAACTGCGGATGGGCCTTATCAGTCGGGTTTTTTGTGATTTCTGGTAATCATTTTGTCGACAGATGCGGAATCTCTCGATAGTTTGGAAACCCATCCCGGGCGTACGCCCGACAGAAGTGCCATCTGTCGGGTTTCGGAACTGAAATGCAGGTCGTACACCTGACGGGTGGTCAAACTGTCGACTTAACGTTCCCCAATGCTTACGTAACACCTGACATTATAAGGATTCTGTCCAGAAAATCGGCTATACAAATAAAATAAAAACGCGCCAGCAAACGGTATCACTCTACCGGTCGCTGGCGCGCTTCTTTTATTTTCAATTATTGTTGCACTGATCGATTGGCGTACTGTCGGTAGTCGATCCCGCGCATGTCGCACCAGTCTAGGATATCCCGTTGGAAAATAAGGTCTGTCCGAGCCAGATCGGCAACCGACGTTTTGCCCAGCATGGCCATCACTGTCGTGATCTGTTGCTTCCAAGCTTCGATCGTTTCGGCAGTCTTCTCCGGACCTTCGCTCAGTACCATATGCAGGAACTGACCGGAAAGTCCAGCTGCTTTTGCACCCAAGCTCAGCGCTTTGACGATATCCAACGGTGTTTTGATGCCGGATCGTTTCCCGGCTCATGCCGAAGCCGACTTCCTTCACGATGACGGGGACGCCGACATGCGTGGTGATTGCTTCAATCTGGCGTAGCCACATCGTGAAATCGCGGTCGCCTTCAGGCATAATCATTTCCTGCGGTGCGTTGATGTGGATCTGCAAAGCATCAGCTTGCAGAATATCCACGGCGCGCTTGGCGTTCTCGAGCGAGTGGTGTGCTCCGATATTCGCGAACACCTGACCATTCGGGTTCACTTTGCGGATGACCGAAAAGCTGTCGCTGACGCTGGGATCCTTCAACGCCGCGCTGACGGAACCGGAAGCCATCGCCAAGCCGGTCATTTTTGCGACCATCGCCAAATCGGCATTGATCTGTTTGGTGCGTGTGCTGCCACCGGTCATGCCGTTGATGTAGAAAGGTGCAGCCAGACTCATCCCGGCCATTTCTGTCTGCAGGGATATGTCAGCCACCTTCAGGTTGGGCAAAGAGTGATGAACGAAGCGCATCTTGCCGAAATCGGAGAGATCGGCTGACTGATACTGTTTTTCGGCCAAATCGACGTGTTGGTCTTTTCTGTTTGAATCAAGCGTCATTCAGGTGCTCCTCTCCTTTCCATTCGATTGGTGCTGCACTTCGCACGTAGCTGAAGACGTGCAGCGGTAAGTTCATGATCCCGACGTTTTCCCATTCCGAAATCAAAGGGATGATGCCCGATTGCCTGTCGATGATGACGATGCCGCAGTCTCCGCCACCGGCACCGGATGATTTTGCCGCGCCCAGGTTTTTCTCGGCCAAATCGCATAATTGCGTCAATGGGGGTGTCTCAATGACGACACCGGTGTGCGCAGTCAACTGCTGCAACAGCAAGCGATTCTCCCGGATGCCTGCTTGAATCGCCTGCAGATCGCCCTGTTCGAAAGCGGCGATCATAGCGTTCACACAGGTTTTGCTG
>JASKKA010000021.1 GCA_030153215.1 Trichococcus sp. | reverse complement strand
GAATGGCAGCTCGATATAAGCCGCGACAAAAATGAAACTGAAGTCGGTGAACAGGATTTGCTGCGGACTTATCCCCATGAAGCCAAGGAATTGATTGACCGTCCCGCTCTGGCTGAACAAGCCGATGAATGCATAGGCCTTGAGCAAAAGATTGATCCATGTAGGCAGAATGATCAGGGACAGCCAAAGCTGCTTGTACTTCGTCCGACTCAGGAACAAAGCGGTCGGATAACTGATCAGGAACGTGACGAGGGTGATGATGAGCGCATAAAGGAACGAATTCAAGGTCATCCGCAGATAATTTCCCGAACTGAAATAGGTCGCGTAGTTGGAAAACGTGAAGGCCCCGGTGATATCGAATAAGGATTGATACAGGATCAACAACATCGGGGAAATCACAAACAGTCCCAGCCACAGTACATAAGGAACGGAATAGAACGCTCTAGAATTTTTCGTCATAGCTCTTCCCCCTACTCTTCATAGCTTTCGAGACGGGCATCGAACTCTTCTTCGGATTCGCCCAGACGCATGACATGGATATCCTGTGGCCCGAAATGAAGCCCGACATCTTTGCCGATTTCTGCACTTTTAGTGGAGTGGATCATCCACTCGTTTCCATCCTTGTCGTAGCCGATGATCTCGTAGTGGACGCCGCGGAACAGTTGTGTATCAATATTCACGACCAATTTCCCATTTTCGACAGACGTCAGTTCCAAATCTTCCGGTCGGATGACGATTTCGATTTTTTCACCCGGCGTGATTCCGGCATCGGAACATTCGAACTCTTTACCTACGAAACGGACTTTAAAGTCCTCAACCATCGTACCCGGAACGATATTACTTTCACCGATGAAATCTGCGACGAATCGATCAATCGGCTCGTCGTAAATGTCGACAGGCGTTCCGCTCTGGACAATTGCACCCTTGTTCATGACAAATATCCAATCGCTCATGGCCAATGCTTCTTCCTGATCATGCGTGACAAAAATGAAAGTGATGCCAAGACGCTGTTGCAGTTCCCTAAGTTCATATTGCATGTCCGTGCGCAATTTCAAGTCCAACGCCGACAAGGGTTCATCCAGGAGCAACACATCCGGCTCGTTGACTATCGCTCTGGCGATTGCAACCCGCTGTTGTTGGCCACCCGACATTTCACTGATTTCACGGTTTTCATAGCCTTCAAGTTGGACCATTTTTAAGGCTTCTTTCACCTTTTGTATGATTTGGCCCTTAGGCATTTTCTTGATCGTTAATCCGAATGCAATGTTATCGAAAACATTCATGTGGGGAAATAAGGCATAGTCCTGGAAAACCGTATTGACTTTGCGTCGGTTCGCTGGAATGTCATTTACGGTTTCGCCATTGATTTTGATGACGCCTTCCGATGCGTCCGCGAAGCCGGCTATCAAACGCAGGATTGTCGTTTTCCCGCAACCTGAGGGGCCCAACAGGGTATAGAATTTACCTTTCTCAAGTTCAATGTTAATATCGTGCAAAACAGTTTCATCATCATATACTTTTTTTACATTCTCCAAAGTGATGATCGGTTTATCAGTCATTTTCTCACGCCTTTGTCATTAATTTGTCGAAGCATAATACAGCAGACTTCCATTGCCCAGCGGCACTCAATACTTTCATGTTAACATATAACACGATTATTATATAAGAAGCTGTCCCATTTATAGTGAAACCCGTGCAAAAAACGCCAGAAAGCAGCATCCTGGCGTTTGGGACTTATATGAATTTTATCAGAAAAGGCGCGCGGCCCGATCGTAGTAGACAAATTTTTCCGTAAAGGAATAAGGGTCCGTCATTCCGATCTGGTTGGCGAAGGTGAATAAGGTGGTCTCTTTCAATGAGGCGATCTGGATCAACCTCGGATTGATCAGGACAAAGGCTGAACTCGTATCAGCCACAATCTTCCCTTTGGCCATGACGACCGCTCTGCGTGTGTATTCCAGCATCAAGTGCATATCATGCGTTACGATCACAACGGTCACACCGTTCTGATGGATCCGCTGGAGAAAATGCATAATGTCTTTGTAATGGCTGAAATCCTGTCCCGCTGCCGGCTCATCCAAGATAATCAACTCCGGATCCAACGCCAACACGGCTGCAATCGAAACCCGCTTCAGTTGACCGAAACTCAGCATCGATAACGGCAAATATTTGATGTATTGCAGTCCGCAAACTTTTGCAACTTCATCAACTTTCCTTTCGATCTCTTCCTCAGGCATGTTGCGCTGTTTCAGCTTCAAAGCAATCTCTTCGTACACGGTTTCTTGTGAAAGACTGTCTTTCGGGTTCTGCGGAACGTAGCCGACATAGTTTTCCGCTTCACCTGCATCGATGTCACTGACTTCATGGCCTTTCCAGTAGATACGGCCACTTTGCGGTTTTTCCTCTCCGGTCATCAAACGGGAAAGCGTCGATTTGCCGGCGCCGTTTGCACCGACCAAACTGAGCATTTCTCCTTTGTAGATGCGGAGATAGGCTCCGTCGACGATATCTTCGTCGTTCCAAGGATACTTGAACGACAAGCCATCCAGTTCCAGAAGCACTTCATCATAATCGGGATACCTGAATTGCGGCAGATAATTTAACCAGCTTTCCATTTGCTCCTTTAATTGCGGCCCGTTCACCTTTTTCACATTCGCGAGCTCCCGGACATTGTCCAGATCGACTCCTGCATAGCGCATGGCCGTGATGTAAAGTGGTTCCCTGATGCCGATATCGCTCAAAATTTCCGTGCGGAGTATCTCCTCCGGCGTCGCATCTGCGATGATCCGCCCGCCGGAAAAAAGCAGGATACGGTCGATTGGTTGTGCCAAGACATCCTCCAGCCGATGTTCGATGATGATGACGGTCGTGTCGCTGACGCGGTGAAGATCTTCAATGAATTTCATTGCCAAATCCCCGGAGTTCGGGTCCAAATTCGCCAATGGCTCATCGAATAAAATTAAAGGTTTGCCATCCAATGAAATGCCGGCCATTGTGATATCACCTAGTTGCTGTTCCGATAATTTCATAAAACTGCGCTTCAGATAAGGGCGTTTCTTCAAAAAGGCATGCCAATTATCCATTTTCTTCAAATCTTCCGCTGTACGGAACGGAACCTGTTGCTTCAATCCAAATTTTCCCATTTGATCTGCGTGGGGAATCAGACTGTTCTTAACCAATTTCATTTCATTCGGAAGAAAATCTTCAAAGGGGGCTACTGTCTGATCTACCTGATGGTGAAAGAGGATGTTTCCGATCGCATCGCCGTTTTCTTCGCTCGGCAATACGCCTGTGAGGCAACGGGCAAAGGTCGTTTTCCCGGAGCCGCTAGGGCCGAGCACAAGTATTTTTTCTCCTTCATAGATGGTGACATTCAGTTCTTCCAACGTCGGTTCCTTTTGATCTGAATAGGTGAAACTAAAGTTCTGAAAAGATATCAGTGGTCTTCGCATGGCTATCCTCCTTCGTTATATTCAAAAAAATAATTGAGTACTATCCAAAAAAGAGCTGAATGTTCACACCCAGCCTTCTTTTAACCTATACGCTTCCCACTGTATCTTCTCCGATGATCCGGACTTCCGTTTCCAATGGCACGCCATAATGTTCCATTATGACTTCTTTAATATGTGCAATCAGTTCAATGTAGTCGGTCGCTGTAGCCTGGTTGATGTTCACGATGAAGCCTGCATGCTTCATCGACACCTGTGCACCACCCCAAATCAAGCCTTGCAGTCCTGCTTCCTGGATCAATTTTCCTGTGAAATAGCCAGTTGGTCGTTTGAAGACACTGCCACAGGAAGGATATTCCAACGGCTGCTTCGATTCGCGCAAAGCTGTCAATTCATCCATTCGGTCTTTGATCGCTTCGTACTTGCCTTTTTCCAGATGGAAAACGACTTCCAGAACGATTTCATTCGTTTCCTGCAGTTTGCTGTGGCGATAGGAAAAGTCAAGTTCATCCTTCGCATATGTTTTGATTTCGCCTTCGCGTGTGATCACCACTACCGATTCGATGACTTCTTCAACCTCACCGTCATAGGCTCCGGCATTCATGTAGACTGCTCCACCGACGCTGCCGGGAATGCCGCAAGCGAATTCCAAGCCGCTCAGCCGCTCAGCTAATGCCATCCGGGAAGCATCGATCAGGCGTGCACCGCTTTGGACGATCAAACGATGACGCTTCACTTCCATGTGATCCATTTCCGTCAGGATCATGACGATACCGCGAATGCCGCCATCCTTGATGATGACATTGCTGGAATTGCCCAATACCGTCAAAGGCACTTTTTTCTCGTTCACCCATGCGACGATTGCCGCAACTTCATCTTTTGTTTTAGGAAAGACCAACACATCCGCCGGGCCACCTGTTTTTGTGTATGTATAATGTGATAATTTTTCGTTTTCTTTAACAATCGTTTCAGGAAACTGTTGTTTTATTTCCGTCCCCAACATGCATTTCACCCACTAATTTTATTATGTAGTCCATTTTAACATCACTTGATACCGATTTGTATCAAATTAGTAAGCGGCAGCAATTAATTATATTTTTCTAATCAAAGATTAATCAAAATTTAACCAAAAACATTTCCGCACCTGTTCATGCTATTTTAACACAAGTTTATGAAAAAATTTACATTTTAATGAATTTGAAACACTTTGTCACATTGCACTATTTTTTGTCCCTGCTCCAGTCTTCTTGCATGCGATTCAATCGCTTGGGTATGGTAAAATATGACAGATAACAGAAAAAGGAGGCTGCTTCATGCAACCGAAACAAACCAGAAATGGCATCACATTCACTTTATTGTCCATCATTTATCCGCTTTACCTCTTCACTACTAAAGATCCCGGTTCGGTATCCACTACATCGCTGGTATTGGCGCTGTTTTTGCCGATCGTCGGAACGGTTTTTGCGCTGAACATCCCGGAGCCGAAGATGAAGTGGACACTGTCCACCATCAATCTGATCATCTTCATCCTGTTCCTCTACTATACGATTGCATTGCGTTAAGGAAGGTGGAAACAAAATGGAACTGACATTTGTCTCATGGAATATCAATGGCTTGAGGGCTATCGTAAACAAGAATTTTGCGGATGTTTTTTCGGATTTCGATGCTGATTTCTTCTGTCTGCAGGAAACAAAATTGCAGGAAGGTCAGATTGAGCTTACTTTCCCAGGATATGAATCCTATTGGAATTATGCGGATCGCAAAGGCTATTCCGGTACGGCCATCTTCACAAAGCACACGCCTCTTGCTGTAAGGTTAGGTATAGGCATAGGTGAACACGATTCGGAAGGTCGCGTCATCACTTTGGAATATGGCGATTTCTTTTTGGTCACCGTCTACACGCCCAATTCCCAGGAGCAGCTGAAGCGGTTGGATTACCGGATGGCCTGGGAAACCGCCTTTCTGGCTTATCTAAAAGGGTTGGAAACGACAAAACCAGTCATCGTCTGCGGTGACCTCAACGTCGCCCACGAAAACATCGACCTGAAGAATTGGAAAACGAACCGCAAAAACGCGGGCTTTTCGGACGAGGAACGCGCCAAATTCAGCGAAGTGGTCGCCAATGGTTTCATCGACACGTTCCGCCATTTCCATCCGGATGCGGAAGGCAGATATTCCTGGTGGAGCTATCGCTTCAATGCCCGCAAAAACAATGCCGGTTGGCGGATCGACTACTTCCTCGTATCAGAATCTTTGAAGGATGTATTGGTCGACGCGGACATCCATGAAAATATCTTCGGCAGCGACCATTGCCCGGTATCGCTGAAGCTTTCGCTGTAGTCCGGGCGCGATAGAATCGAAAAAGCAATCAGTAGGGAGGAATGGAATATGGATTTTCAAAATCGTGTGGTCGTGGTGACCGGCGGGGCGAAAGGCATCGGTCGGGCCACGGTAGAATCTTTTTTGAATGCGGGTGCCGCTGTCGCATTCGTGGATACGGATAAAGAAGCCGGGGACAAAATCGTTTCGCATTGCGAAGCGGGCGACGTGTATTTCCATCACGGGGATATCGCAATGGAAGATGTCCTGTATGCTTTTGCCGAAGCCGTCAAGCAACGCTTTGGCAGAGTCGATTATCTGGTGAACAACGCCTGCGTCAGCAAAAAAGGAATCTTGTCGCAGTGCTCCTACCAGGACTTCAATTACGTCATGGCTTTGGGCGTCACGGCTCCGTACCTGTTGACGAGCTTGTTTTTACCGGTGTTCACAGCTGACGCCTCGGTCGTGAACATCGCATCAAGCCGCGGTTTCATGTCGCAAAAGGATACCGAAAGTTACTCGGCAGCTAAAGGTGGCATTCTTTCCTTGACGCACGCCCTCAGTATTTCATTGGCCGGGAAAGCCCGTATCAATTCCATCAGCCCAGGGTGGATCGACACGGGTTCCTTCCATAATGAGGAGGATTACCACCCTCAGTACGAGGCAGCGGATCTGCTGCAGCATCCTGTCAGGCGTGTCGGTGTACCGGATGATATCGTGCAGACGATCCATTTCCTCTGCAGCGATGCGGCAGGGTTCATCACCGGACAGAACTTCACTGTCGACGGCGGAATGTCCAAGCTGATGATTTACCACAACGACCACGGCTGGACCTACAACCCCGAAGCCGAGTGATCAGCCTGGTTGGGTGAACGCGCATGCTGAAATACCCACAAAAATAAGCAGGACGACCTTCATATGAAAGGTATCCTGCTTATTTTTGTTATCCGGTCCGAATCAATTCGGTCGGCCTTATTTTCCCGGAAACTGCTTCACGAACCATTGTGCAGCCAACTCGGCAACCTGTTCGAGTGTCCCGGCTTCTTCGAACAGGTGGGTGGCTCCCGGAATATTGTTGCGCACACTGTGTCGGCTGCTGCCGCTGCCGTGAGCAAAAATGACAAGGCCTTTCGGGTCTCTATGCAGAACCAGATCACCTACCAAGGTGACGCCAGCACCGGTTATCTTGACTGCCTTTTCTGGATCACTCATCTGCCTTCTCCTCCTTCACATGCATACTTCGGAGCAAGGCGACGACCTCCTTGTCGTCAAGCTGATCGAAGCGGACATAGTAGGCCCCCACCGCTCCGAGATAGTTATCCGTCCGCTCCAAGGCAACGACTGCATCCACCATCTGGTCCATCTTTTTTGCGGTATCCTCCGGCGTGACCGGAACCGCCACGATGATACGTTTCGGATTCCGCTTTTTGAGGGCTGCTATTGAGGCGAACATCGTGAATCCGGTCGCGATGCCGTCGTCCACGATGATGGCCGTTTTTCCTTCGAGGGACTGGATGTTCGCTGCTCCGATATATGTTTCCCTGTCAGGATTGAACGGGTGTCCAATTTTTTTCGTGATGAGTAAATCAAGCGGTGCGGCCAATTTTTTGGCGATTTCAACACCCAAAGGAACTCCACCTCGAGGCAAAGCAAAGACAACAATAGCTTCTCCGCGGTACTTCTCCAAAGCCTCCGCCAGCAGCATGCCGGCCTCTTTACGATCGGTAAATAACATACCTTTCCCTCCTTGTCCGGCAATATCTTCCCATTGACTGAAACAAGTGCATGTTGTTCGACTGTTTTCCGACTTTCACTGCAATTTTTCTGCAGTCTTTTCTCAACCAAATCATAGCACGCAAACGTCCCAAGGAGGAGCAATAACACTTCTGGATCAGTTGATACTTTGCTTCAATGCTTCAAGATTATCCAGCATGACCGAAATATAATCCGAACCACTTTCCTGGTCCTCTTTGGTGATCCCTTCGAGAGGACTCAACACCGCCAATTCGACGCCTACCTCTTCCGCACCCCGTTATGGCCAGTTGAACAAGATCATAGCGGTCCGCCAAATAGGCGAAGGCAGCATGTTGGGTTACGAAAGTACGATTTTCCGCTCCCTCAAAAGCAGCACGGTAAGCTTCATCCAACTCATTCAGTTTTCCGATATACGTTTCAGCATTTCCCAAATAATTCTCAGCATGATCCGCATCCGCTTGGGCCAATCCTTCTGCAATGGCCGTTACTTCTGTCTGTGCCAAAACAGGATCCAACCAAACGTGCGGATCGACTGTATGGGTATGTCCAGTTTCCGCATCTTCTTCCTCGGACTCGTGATCATGCGCGTGCGCTTCGCCTTCATACTCCAACAGTGTGATCGCTTCGCTTGCACA
This sequence comes from Trichococcus sp., assembly GCA_030153215.1. Classification (GTDB taxonomy): domain Bacteria; phylum Bacillota; class Bacilli; order Lactobacillales; family Aerococcaceae; genus Trichococcus. Next base: position 18,298 of record JASKKA010000021.1, on the reverse strand, counting down.
AATGACCAGCATATCCGAAGTATCGAGGGATGCCAGTACATCCGGGACCCATGTCTCCATCTCTGGACTATTGTAAATGAATACATCTGCGTCCTGGATTTCAGCGATCATTTGGCTCGATGGCTCAAAGGAATGGACTTCCATTCCTGCTTCCAACAATAGGCTCACATCGGCATCGTCCTGCGCAACTTGTTTCGTAAAATCGTACATCGGATAAAATGTCGTTACGACCTGCAACTTGTCCTTCTCCGTATCCGCACCGCCTCCAACCGCCATTTCGTTGTTTGCTCCGCATCCTGCCAATAATGCTGTTGTCCCCAATAGTGACAACGTCCACTTCATACACCTTTTTCGTTTCATGTTTCTTAACCTCCGCCTTCTCAAATGGACTATCCGATATCGGATAATGATTCCACGTTACAAATCGTAACGATTACGTTTTAAAGGATAGCTTAAAGATTTTGCGGATGCAAGCATTTTTTGTCAAATAATTTATTCCTTCATAAGTACAAATTTTTGTGCGCAACACATTAACGTACCCAACAAGCGAAAAAAAGGAAGTGCTCCAACAATCGGAACACTTCCTCCTAAATCAGTAGTCTCATCCTCGCCTCATTGATTGTTCAATCTTAATGATCTACGAACTTTTCAATACTGGTTATGCTTGTCTTTCAGGCAAGTCATGTAAGCTTTCGCTTCCAGTTGCTTAAATGAAATCTACTGTTTATAAATCTTAGAGTGGCTCAAGTTTTCATGGCTTAGAAATGCATCTAGGCCAAAAATTCCGAAACACCTAAGACTGTGCATTAACAGCTTAATTGAAAAGCTGTTAACCGGAAAATCTTTTTGAAGGATTTTCCTAAAAGAGTGGCATACTCTTTTTTCTTTCTTCGTGTTGCTTAGTATGTCTCTCTTTGTATAATTACAATAACATGTAAGCGCTGACAAGTCAAGTGGGAATTGACGATTACAACAAAAAAACTTCAAAATTTTTCCGTCTGAAATGTCATTCCATAACTGCGGATCAGTCTATCATCAGACTCATCATCACACCATCGACAAATTCCCCATCAATCAGCATGGCACGCGGCATCACGGCTTCTTGCTGATAACCCATCTTTTCATAGAGATGGATGGCCCGTTCATTTCCGCCGTGGACCGTCAGCTCCAAGCGGCGGATCACGCCGCTCTCGATAGCCCAGGTTTCGATTTCTTCCATCAGAACCGATCCGATCCCAAAGCCCCAATAGTCCTTCTCGACAGTGATACCGACTTCCCCAACGTGCCTAAGCTTCGGTTTGTCCGTTGCCCCGACTGATGCCAAGCCGATCAATTGCTTATTGTTTATCGTCGCAATCAACATCACGTTATTGTCCTTCTCCATCAGATCTTCCAGATACAATTCCTCGAAGGCTTCTGACAATTCTAATCCTTCAGCCCCGTATGCCAAAAAAGGTGTTTCGGCTCCAGTTTTTTTGCTGAAGGCGATGATATCCTTTGCATCAGCTGGGATGGCTTCTCGGATCATGATTTCGACTTTTTCTCTTTTGCGCATGCTAGTGCCCTTCTTTCATGAGTATTCCCTTTAATGTTTCGACCAAAGCCTCGTAACGTTCACCGGTCGGGAGAAAAGTAATTTCCCGGTTTTCAAAAAATTCCCCTTTAGGCACCAATCGGATCGTCAAATATGCATCCGGCAATTCATCTTCGATGAACTTTGCCCACTCGATGACCGAAATGCCCCTTCCATATAGATATTCCTCAAAACCCAGATCATCGCCCCCGCCATCTTCCAAACGATAGACATCCATGTGGTACAACGGCAATCTGCCTTTAGTGTATTCTCTGATCAAAGTGTACGTTGGGCTCTTTATGACTGTATCAATGCCCAGCCCCTTCGCCAGACCTTTTGTAAAGGTGGTTTTGCCGGCACCTAGATTTCCCTCAAGCAGGATGACATCTTTCGCTTCCAACAGTTGCGCCAGTTGGGCTGCAATCGCCTTCGTCTCTTCTTCACTCTTCGCTATTAAGGTGAACATTCTGAATCTTCTCCCATCTTCACCAATTTATTTTATTCCATTCCTTATTATAGGAATATCCTCTCCGGAATGCACCTATTTTCTGCATAAAGCCTGCTTTGATCCGCAATGCCATTGTATCAACAGTATTGCGGATTAAAGCAGGCTGCGATTCGCGATCAGAATTCAGAAGAAATGCTCAGTCAGGTCGCTAAACTGTCGAACAGGTGAGGTACATCCGACAATTTGATTCCCGACTCAGCCGAGATTATCGAATGTCGAGATACTTTCAACAATTTGACATCTTGTCGTACCGAAATGATCGAATAGCTGCAGAACATCCACCGATTTGGCTTTGCAATCAAAAAAAGCGGGAATGCATCATGCATCCTCGCTTTTTTACATTAGAAAAATTGCTTAAGTTAATGATCTTGATTGGATTCAGGATTTCCTCTTCTGATTAATCAAGCAGTGTTTGGTTTGCGGTGATGATGGCTGTTTTGTAGACATCTTCTTCGTTACATCCGCGCGACAAATCGGAAATCGGTTTGTTCAGACCTTGCAGGATTGGGCCCACCGCTTCGAATCCGCCAAATCTTTGTGCGATCTTGTAGCCGATGTTACCTGATTGGATTTCAGGGAAAATGAACACTTTGGCTTGACCAGCTACACTTGAACCAGGCGCTTTTTGTTTAGCGACCACTTCAGAAAATGCAGCATCGAATTGCAATTCGCCATCGAAATTGTATTGTGGAGCCAATTCTTTTGCGATTTTGGTAGCTTCAACGACTTTGTCGACTTCTGGTGATGATGCTGAGCCTTTTGTAGAGAAGCTCAACAATGCAATATTAGGTTGGATTTCGAACATTTCAGCTGTTTTAGCACTTTCAACCGCGATTTCAGCCAATTCTTGGGCTGCAGGATTGATATTGATTGCACAGTCAGCAAAAAGGAATCTTTCGGTACCACGCAGCATGATGAAAGCACCACTTGTGCGGCTTACGCCTGGTTTTGTCTTGATGATTTGGAGTGCAGGACGGACAGTATCCCCTGTAGAGTGAACAGCACCACTCACTAGACCATCAGCTAAACCCATGTGAACCATCATTGTTCCGAAATAATTTTCATCCAACAATAGTTTTCTTGCTTGCTCTTCAGTGACTTTACCGTTACGGCGAGCGACGAAAGAGGCGACCATTTCATCGATTTCAGCGTATTCAGCTGGGTCAATGATCTGGATGCCGTTCAGTCTGAATCCGCGGCCTTTTGCAGCTTCTTTGACTGCATCCACATTTCCGATAACGATTGGTTCCACTAAGTCTTCCGCTTTAAGACGTACGACTGCGCCTAAGATTCTTGGTTCTAAGCCTTCCGGGAAAACGATTTTAATTTTTTTTCCTACGATTTTTTGGCTTAAGCCTTCAAACATGTCCAAAAAAAATCCCTCCAGATTCGATTTATAATACTCAACTATCATACAGCAAACAAAAAAAAAAAAACAGTCATTTCTCGAAATTACTGTTACAATTTCATCATTTCTCATGAAACTGTCATATCTCCTTCAAATTTTTACGGGACTTTTCTTTTGCAATCCTTTTCATTGTTGTTTATACTATGTTTTAACACATGCAGGTAGCATAACCAAAGGGGACCTCAATCATGCCGATTTATGAATATTCAGCAACTAATACAGATCAGTCATCTGTATCATTGGAACAGTACAAAGGAAAAGTCATCTGCATCGTCAACACCGCTTCGAAGTGCGGTCTCGTGGGGCAATTGGATGAACTGGAGGAACTGTACGAAAAGTACAAAGACAAGGGTTTCATCATTCTGGGATTTCCATCGAACCAGTTCAATAATCAAGAACCATTGAACGGCACTGAAGCCGCCGAATTCTGCCGGCTCAATTATGGTGTCACTTTTCCGATTTTCGACAAGATCGAAGTGAATGGCGAAAATGCCGATCCGCTCTATAAATATCTGGTCGAACAAACTGGAGGGGGCGCCATCAAGTGGAATTTCACAAAATTTCTGATTGGCCGTGACGGCGAAATCATCAAACGTTTCGCCCCAATCACCACCCCAAAGAAAATGACCAAACTAATCGAAAGCGCCTTGGAGCAGCCAACAAATAATGAATAGAAAAAAGACATATCCACTGAAATTCAGTGGATATGTCTTTTTTGTATACTAGGAAAGCATAAAAATTTTCGAATTGAAAAGCCCGTCACCATAGGTGTTTCACAGATTCGCAACAGGTTTCATGCCATCAAATTTGATGGTCAGCTTCACGGGTAAGCCCTTCGGAAAAGGAAAAAGGAACCTCTTGTCTCTGCGAGCCAAGACATACTGTTCGACTTGTCATGGTTCTTGTCATTTATGATGACTTAGAAACATGATACAACTGACTGGCACGGTCACGTTGATTCCTCTTCAGCATTCCTTATTTGTTCGCATTCATTTTTCTGTATAGAATTCCTGCAATAGTCTGCTCATCTCTTGGTATCGCGGGAACATCGCTGCATAGACAGATTTGTTGTCCTCATTCGGCTGGTGTTCGATTGAAGCCCCCATCATTTCCTCGGCGTCATCCACAGATTCGACCAAACCTAAACTCTTCAGTGTGATCAATGCAGCTCCCGTGCAAGAACTTTCGAATGTTTCCGGGAATTCAATCGGCATGCCGATGATATCCGTCAAGATTTGGCGCCACATCTGCGAGCGCGAAAATCCTCCGCTTGCGATGATTTTTTTCGGTTCGCCATTCATCGTGCTGACGGCCGCAAGCACATCCTTCAGATTCAGACAAATGCCTTCCAAAACGGAACGCAAAAAATGCTCTTTCGTATGCAGCATGTTGATGCCGCTAAAATTCCCTCGGGCATCCGCGTTCCACAAAGGGGCTCTTTCTCCGTTCAGATACGGATGGAAAACTAATCCATCCGCTCCCGGTGCGACGTTTGCAATCATCTCCATCGCTTTGTCGTAAAGCTCTTCGTCGGCAATATTAGCAGGCATAAATTGTTTGATGGCCCAATCAAAGATGTTCCCGCCATTGTTGACGGCGCCCCCGTTGACATAATGGTTTTCATCCAGAATGTAACTGAACGTGCGTCCTTCCGGGCTCACATGAGGTTTATCGCTCGTCATCCGGACAGCTCCGCTCGTACCGATTGTGATTGTCGCAGTACCTGCCCGAATCGCTCCCATGCCCAAGTTGGCTAAACAGCCATCATTGCCACCAACAATAAAGGGGGTATCTGCAGCTAGTCCCAGCAACTCCGCCACTTCCTCCGAAAGTCCGCTCAGTTGGTGTCCAGGACTTACCGGCAATGGCAGCATTTGGCTCGTAATGCCGCAAAATTCCATAATTTCCTGATCCCAACGGAATTCCCTGATATTGAATAAACCGGTAGCCGAAGCTACGGAATAGTCCACAACGAATTCACCGAACAGGCGCCAAAGAATGTATTCCTTGATACCGATGAACCAGCGTGCTGCCTGGAACACCTCGGGTTTCTCCGCCTTCAGCCAGAGCATCTTGCTCAGTGGCGACATCGGGTGCAAGGGCGTTCCGGTTTTTTCATAAAAACGCTTGCCCACTTCGGAATGCTTCAGCATGCTCGCGTATTTTTTCGACCGGTTATCTGCCCACGTGATGCTCCTCGTCAATGGCATTAGTTCCGCATCCATGAGGATCAGACTGTGCATAGCGCTCGAAAAACCGATCCCGGCAATATCCGTCGGGCCCACTTCCGCTTTCTCTATGACTGCTTTAATCGTTTTTAATACGGCAGAAAAGATCTCATCCAAATCTTGTTCCGCCATTTCGGGATTCTCTTTGATCAATGGATAGTGCGCGTACGCTGATTCATAAGCAGAGCCATCCGTTTCGTACAAGACGGCTTTCGTGCTTGTGGTACCGACATCCACTCCCATGACATATCGTGCTGCCAAATAAATAACCACCAATCCAAAAAAATTTAACTTATTTTCCACGACCTTCATCATTATAGCAAAATTCCACAAGCATTGGTGCAAATTTTTTGATAATGTTTTTTTCCTGCGCCCATCATTTACACGCATTTTTCGCCCGATTCTGCGGAATCATTTGAGAATTATCTCGAGCAAACAGCCGGTCTGATCGTCACAACCGAGCACCTTGATTTTCATGATGCCTATAACGGCGGCGTGGACACGATCTTGGATTATGCCGCTTACTCCAACAAAATAGATGCTTTGAACGCGAGCCACGATGGACGGATCCGCCGGGGCATCGAAGTCGGCTACACACCAGAATCCCATGAGCAGATCCTGTCCTATCTCAGTGGCAAAGCCTTCGATGTGATTTTGTTGAGCGTCCATCAAAATGGGGTTTATGACTACCTGCAGCCGATCATTGACGACATGGATCCCAAAGCTGTCATGCAGGAATATTTCGAGCTGTGCACAGAAGCTGTCCGGCGAGTGGATGGCGCGAATGTTTTCGCACATTTTGATTACGGGATCCGCCGTCTGCCGGTCACGGTCTCCGATCTGCAGGAGTTCGAGCCCGTGCTGAAAGAACTTTTGGATGCCATTTTAGCGAAAGAAATGGCGCTTGAATTGAACACGCGCAGCATGTATGAATACAACAACGTAGACTTATACCGCTATATGATCGGCCTTTACCTGGGCATGGGCGGAACCCGCTTCAGCCTTGGCTCGGATGCGCACAGCATCAAAAAGTACTGTTACCACTTCGATGACGCAATCGCATTGTTGCGTGAGTCGGGCGTGACCGAATTGACGCTTTTCAAAGACCGATCACCTTATACCGAAAAAATCTGATTCGGTTTTAGTGCGAATAATTAGCTGGAGGAAATCTATGACTTATTCTAAAGAAATCTACAAGGAAATCTGTCTTGTGTTTGCCCGTTTGGGTCTCTTCGCCTTCGGAGGCCCAGCTGCGCACATCGCCATGATGGAGGACGAATTGGTGACGAAGCGCAACTGGCTCTCAAAAAGTGACTTCATGGACCTGCTCGGCTTCACGAATCTGATTCCCGGCCCGAACTCAACGGAGTTGGCTATCGCTTTGGGATACAAGCGCGGCGGAAAAATCGGGCTGTTTCTGGCGGGAATCTGCTTCATTTTCCCTGCCATGGCGATTGTCCTGCTGCTGGCCATGTTCTATAAAGAATATGGCCAAGTGCCGCTCATTGAGGCGATCTTCACCGGCATAAAGCCGGTCATTCTGGCTGTCATCGTCCAGGCCCTTTTCCGTTTGGGTCAGACGACGATCAAAAACACCCAGTCGTTGCTGTTGTTCTTGGCGGCCTACCTGTTGTCGCTGATGGGTGTCGGCGAAATCACGATTCTCATTCTGGCAGGATTGACAATGTTGCTGACACAACAATTATCTAAATGGCGCTCTCGTCATCTGGCAATCGAACCAATGTCGTTGATGCTGCTGTTCCTGACTTTTTTGAAGATTGGGTCGGTCTTGTACGGGAGCGGCTACGTGCTGTTGGCTTTTCTGCAGGCGGAATTCATCGATCGTTATGCCGCTTTGACCACCACCCAATTGCTGGATGCCGTCGCAATCGGCCAGTTCACCCCCGGACCTGTTTTCACGACGGCGACTTTTGTGGGGTATCTGATCCAGGGCGTGCCGGGTGCCCTCTTGGCGACTGTCGGCATCTTTTTACCGTCCTTTCTGCTGATTCTGCTGTTGCATCCGCTGTTCAATAAGCTGCGTTCATCCAGAATATTTGGCGATATCTTGGATGGAATCACGGTTGCTTCACTGGCTTTGATGGCATCCGTTTCCTGGCAATTGGGGACGGCTACCTTCGTTTCATGGGTCAGTGTCGTCCTCTTCGCAGTCAGTTTCATAGGACTCATCAAATTCAAGGTGAACTCCTCCTATCTGATCATCATGGGCGGCTTAATCGGGTGGCTCCTGACTATTTTTTAAGCTGCGGTAACTATAAGAACATATCTGTCATCCCGGCGAGCTGGGACTGCAATTGGGGTCTGACGGTAACAGTAACTTCTAGAATTATCAAATAGCTGGCCCTTATTCGATAATTTTTCATTTAGTCGGATTCAAATGCTCGAATGTTTGCTGGCATTCGACGATTTCGTGCCAACCTCGAACCGGATTGTCGAATAATCAGTCTTTATTCGACAATTCCAATGGCAGGCTGATATTAGTATCATCCTATATAAAAGAAAAGACCCTCTTCCCTGCATAAGAGCAGTGGAGAGGGTCTTTTTTAATACTCCAGCACGTTCCGTTTTTCTACCTTCAGGAAGACTTGCTCGCCCTTATCCAGCAGATTGAAGGTACGATAGAGATGATCCGCACGCAATTGTACGCCTTGCTCCGTTTCGATCACATAGGACAATATATTCCCGCTGATCGTCTCATCGACCACTTTCCCTTTGAAATACAGATAGTCATCGGTTTCAAGCTGCGGATCCTTGAAGTACTCGATTGCCTCCGGACGAATAGCTACTTGGTCTACCTGTTTTTTTTGCCCGGTCAATTTTTCAAAATCCGAGCGTGCCAACAGATTGTAGTTGCCGATGAACGAAGCCACGAAATGTGTTTCTGGATGGGTATATATTTCGGTCGGTGTGCCCGACTGCTCGATTTTTCCGGAAGCCATGACATGGATGACATCTGACATCAGCATCGCTTCATCCTGATCATGGGTGACAAAAATCGTTGTGATATGCAGAGCCTTCTGAATACGGCGAATCTGTTTTTGAAGATTTTTCCGCAATAATGCATCAATAGCAGACAGTGGTTCATCCAACAACAACACTTTCGGCTCCGTCACGATGGCGCGTGCCAAGGCTACGCGCTGTTTTTGACCGCCGGATAGTTGCGCCGGATAATGGTTCTCTTTGCCGGATAGTTCCACGAGTTCGATGATACGGGCAACTTTTTCTTTGATCACACGCTGGTTCATTTTCTGCATCTTCAATCCGAATGCGATGTTTTCCGCTACATTCATGTTGGGGAACAACGAGTATTGTTGAAAAACCATCCCGATATTCCGTTTTCCCGGCGGCAGATCCGTCACATCCTGACCGTTGATGTGAATGCTGCCACCATCAATCGCTTCAAAACCGGCCAACGAACGCAGCAAGGTTGATTTTCCGCAACCGGACGGCCCCAGCAAAGTTACCAATTCGCCTTCATTCACCTGCAGATTGAGATTCTTTAACACTAAATTTTCACCGTCATATGATTTTCTGATATTCTTGAATTCTATGTACGCCATTATATCTCCTCTATCATCAAACAAAAAAATGAAGCTGTCACTCCATTTTAGTGTTTGTTTTTGCTTTTTTATTGTCTTTCGATCCCAGATAACCCGCCAAATTCGTCAAAATCAGCATGATGCCAAAGATGACCACAGAAATTGCACTTGCCGCGTGACCTGAAACGCTTCTGGTTTTATCCAGGAAAATGCTGGTTGTTTCATAGTAACTGCCCGCAATGATGTTAACCAGCACGAAATCGCTGAACAGAATGCCTATCGAAAGCAGGATTGTCGCAACCAAACCCTTCAGTATGCTGGGTACGATGATCCGGAAATAGGCATACAGCTTACTGGCACCCAGCGTTTCCGCAGCCTCCAGAATCGGCATGATTTCCAGTGTGGTCAACGCATTTTTGATGCCTTGGTACATATAGGGCAGGATGACGATTCCGTATGCACAGCTCAACAAAAAAATACGGTTCGAAAGAAAGGTATTGGAAGAGGCATAGAGCGAAATGATCGAAACCGCGAGAATGACCCCTTGGATGCCATAGGGGATTTTCGACAACAAATCCAGATATTTATCCCACTTCGGATAATGGATCTGCACGACATACATCGCCGCCAAAAGCAGCATCAACAGAACAAGCGTCGGAATGATTGCGATAAGCAAAGACCTGCCTATCGCGCCTGCCATCCCGCCAGAACCCGCAAAAATACCGCTGTAGAATTCAAAAGTGAATCCTTCCGGGATTATATTGCTCAGATCCCGGAATAAAGAATTCAACAGCGTGACAAAAAGAGGCAACAGTAAAATAACGGAAAGGAGCACGATTATGAATGAAGAGAAGGGATTGCTTCGTTTCTTCATTTTTTACACACCCTTTCTGAATTTCTTTAACAGGCTGTTGCTGATGACTGTCATCGTGCTCATCAGTACGAGCATCACAATCGACAAAGCACTTCCAAGTTCCACCTGTTGGACGACATCACCCGTGAACATGGAGGAGATCCGGATCGGCAACAACGCATAATTATTTCCCAGCAGGGCATAGGGTGTTGCATAGGCCGCCAACGCATTTGAAAAGAGAACTGAAAAAGTTCCGAAAATGCTGGGCAACACCAATGGGAGACCAATTTTTGACCAGAATTGCCAAGCCGTCGCATTCATCAGGCTTGCCGCTTCCTTGTATTCGGTCTTGATACCCTCAAACGAGGGATAAAGCAACAAGGTAGCCAATGGAATCTGGAAGTAGATGAAAGTGATGAGGATCCCTGATGTAGTATACAAATCGTAGTTGTTCAATCCGGTCAAGTTCCATTGTTCAGCCAGTGTCGTCAGTATCCCTGAATTCCCCAGCAGCAAGATGAATGCAAAAGCCAACACGATGCCTTGAAAGTTCGAGGTCATATTCAAGGTAGTGATAAAGAACTTTTTCATTCTGTCACTCGCAGAATGGATGGCGTATGCGCCCAAGAGCGCAATCGCAATTCCGATGAATGCGGACAACAGGGAAACAAACAGGCTGTTCTTGATCGACATCAGGTAATAGTCACTCGTAAAAATGGTCGCAAAATTGGCAAACGTAATGCCACCTGTACCGGCTTCCAAGAAGCTGTTGACGAGGATGTTAGTCAACGGCATCAATTCGAACAAGAGGATCAGCAACGCGAACGGCAAGAGCAACATGAGGTGCTTGCGTTTTTCACTCTGGTGCATCGCTTGAACCCCTTTCCATAAGGATTCCCTGAATCAACTGCATGCGACCCCCAGCCGGAACACCCAATAAATTACATAATAAGGGGGCCATTTCCAGCTGAGGCACAGCGGCGCCTTCTTTGCGGAAGTCCTGGATGATCACTTTATCCGAAAACAAATACAGCGGCACGAGCCGATCTTCGTCCAACATGCCATTATGTGTATGAAAATCATTCATGCCATGATCGGAAGTGACCACAATCTGGTAACCTTCGTTCATCCATCTCCAGATGTACTGGGAAAGTTCGGCATCCACGCGGACGGCCGCTTGCACATATTCTTTGCTGTTTGCGCCGAACTTGTGGCCGGCATCATCGATATTCATCGAATGAATCAGCGTATAATCTGTCGCCTTTTTGCGGATCAAGTAATCGCCGTCTGCAATCAGATGGCTGTCAGGGTAATGATCTTCATGATAGAAAATGCCATGCTCGATGAGGGAGTCCGTATCCAACTGGATCCTGTCCTCCATCATTTGAAAGGGCGCCCGGTTATACAGCTCGCTCACCCAGAAGTAAGCGGCCGCTCCCGTCTTGAGTCCGTTTTCCTTTGCGATTTCGAAAACGCTCTGTTCTTTTGAACGACAGACTGTGCGATTCGAGGTGATGCCATTTTCGGCAGCTGGAACCCCCGTCTGTAAAACTTCATATAGAGGCCTTGATTGTGCAGGCATTTCTGATTTGACGGTATAAGCCGCCATGATTCCTTTTTCGACCAAATGCTCCAAGAAGCCCATATGGTTATGGGCTGTCTTGGCATTCAATCCGTCCAACACTACAAAAATCACTTTATTCACTGTAATCAACCTCGATTATTTTACTTTCGTCAAGACTTCTTCTTGCCATCTCTGGCCAAGGCCGGCTGCAGCTTCTTCCCACGCATCGAAGTCAGAAACCGGTTGCGCCTTGACATATTGTTCTTCCGGAAGCAAGATGTCCTGCACTTCTTGCGGCAGTTCGACATTATCACGGATAGGACGTGCATAGCCTTTTGCCAAATTGATCTGGCCTTCATCAGAAAGGATATATTCGCGGGCCAATGCTGCGGCATGCGGGTTAGGCGCCGTTGAATTGATGACTGTTGCATATCCGCTTTGGATTGTTCCATCCTGCGGAACGGTCACTTCAAAACTGGCATTCGGATTCGTTTCTGCAATTTGATTCGCATAATTCAGTGCGTTGAAGTCCCAGAACAAGCCGACTTCGATTTCCCCTGACTCCAAACGGGCTAATGAGGTATCGCCCAGATCCAATCTGCCTTGTTCAGCCAGTTGTGCGAAGAAGGCAATGCCAGGATCCAGATTGGTTTCATCTCCGCCGTTTGCGATGGCTGCAGCCAATACTGCATTTTGTGCTTGTGTAGCAGCATTTACGTCACCGATCGTAACTTTATAATCGCCTGCCAAGATATCTTCAAAGCTGGTCGGGACATCTGTTACTTTTTCCGAATTGGTGATGAAGGACAGTGTTCCGTAATAACCAACGATCCAATCCCCATCATCATCCTTAGCCCACTCCGGAATATCATCCCAGTAGGATGTCTTGTAGGCCAGGGTCAATCCGTCTTCTTCGGCAACAGGTCCGAACGATTGACCGACATCGCCGATATCTTTCGTCGGATTGTTCTGTTCTGCTTTGAATAAAGCCAATTCTTCAGCTGAACTCATATCGGTATCTGCATGCGTCAAGCCATATGCCGTTTCGAGTTCCTCCCAAGTCTCACCCCAGTTAGCCCACGTATCCGGCATCCCCACTGATTCCACATGCCCTTCTTCTTTGGCCTGCGCCTCGATTTCACTCAATGTCAAAGCGTTCAGATCGACTTCTGCCTCAGTAGTGGTCGCCGCCTCTGTTCCGCACGCACTCAAAACAAGCATGCTGCTTAAAGCCAGACCCGCAAACAATCTTTTATTGGACAATTTCATTTTATTCTCTCCTTATTTGTGAATGCTGATCCATTCGTTTTCATTACGTATTTGACTACAAATAAATACTAACAGACGGATGTAAATAACCTTCGGATTCTCTGTAAGCATTTTGTAAACAATGATGAGACCCTGTTGTTGCAACATTGTTTACGAATTTCCTTATCATGGTAAGGATGGATAACGTAAAGTTATCCATCCTTTTGCCTGGCGGTCCGCACAAAAAAGCAAGAAGAGCTGCGATTCAATCCGCAGCTCTTCTTGCTTTTCTTATTTTAGTCGATCCACTTGACATAATCTTCGTCTTCCATCGCTTCGACAGCTCCCAATAAGTAGCCGTTGCCGACTTGCGAGAAGAAATCATGGTTGCTGGTTCCGGTCGAGATACCGTTCATGACGATTGGATTCACATCATCTGCCGTGTCCGGGAACAACGGATCGAAGCCCAGATTTTGCAAGGCTTTGTTGGCGTTGTAGCGGATGAACACTTTGACGCGCTCTGTCCAGCCCAGCTCATCGTAGATGTATTGCGTGTATTTCACTTCGTTGTTGTACAGCTCATACGTCAGCATATAGACCCAGTTTTTCACTTCTTCCTGTTCCGTTTCGGACAGTTGGTTGTAGGCGATCTGGAATTTGTAGCCGATGTAGGTGCCGTGGACCGATTCATCACGCAGGATCAGCTTGATGATCTCCGCCACATTCGGCAATTTGTTGTTGCCGAGATACCAAAGCGGTGCATAGAATCCCGAATAGAACAGGAACGATTCCAGCAGCACGCTGGCGGCTTTCTTTTCCAGCTGATTCCCGTTCTTATAGATATCGTTGATGATGCTGGCTTTTTTCTGGATGAACTCATTGCTGTTGGTCCAGTTGAAGATGTCCTCAATTTCAGCTTTCGTGTTCAGTGTGCTGAAGATCGAAGAGTAGCTTTTCGCGTGGACCGATTCCATGAATTGAATGTTGTTCAGGACCGCTTCCTCGTGTTGCGTGCGCATATCTTCCTTCATTGCGGCGATGCCGTCCTGCGATTGGAGCGTGTCCAGCAGCGTCAAGCCGCCGAACACCTTCCCCAGCATATCCTGTTCGGCTTTGCTGAGGGTACGCCAGTCGTCCAAATCATTAGACAATGGAATACGTGTATCCAGCCAAAATTGTTCCGTCAATTTTTCCCATGTCAACTTGTCCAACATGTCTTCGATGCTGTTCCAGTTGATTGCTATATAAGGCTTGTTTGCCATTTTTTCATTCCTCCGTTGGACTTCCCGATTCGTGCGTGACAGTTCATCAAATACAGTCGCGCTGCAGCATCAGATTGTGCATGATTCGCAGGCGTTCGCTCCGATTTCGTCGTTGTTTTCTGTAAAGGTGCGCACATAGTAAATGGATTTCGCGCCTTTCTTCCATGCATAATTGCGCAGGATGTTCAGATCGCGTGTCGTCATTTTATTGGTGCGCCCTTCTTTCCATTCGTACATGCCTTCCGGCAATTCGGAGCGCATGAACAACGTCAGGCTCATGCCTTGGTCAATGTGCTTTTGGGCAGCGACATAAATATCGATGACACGGCGCATATCGATATCATAAGCCGAACGATAATAAGGCATCGTTTCGTTGGAAAGCTGCGGAGCCGGATAGTAAGTCTTGCCGGTTTTCTTCTCTTGGCGTTCTTCAATCAATCGCGTGATCGGGTGCAGACTTGCACTCGTTTCATTGACGTAACTGATCGAGCCGGTCGGTGCGATCGCCAAACGATTTTGGTGATACAAGCCGGATTCATGGATTGCTTGCTTCAACTGCAACCAATCTTCCTTCGTAGGGACTTTGATGCCTTCAAAGATTTGTTTAACTTTTTCGGATTGGAAAACGACATCAGTATCAGTATAGGCATCAAAATATTCACCCGTATAATATTTGGACTTCTCGAAATTGACGAATGATTGGCCGCGCTCCTTGGCGATTTTGTTGCTGGCTACCAAAGTGTAAAAGTTCAAAAGCATAAAGTAGATGTCTGTGAATTCGATGGATTCCGGCGAGCCGTAATGCATCTGGTTGGTTGCGAACATCGTATGCAAGCCCATGCCGCCTAAGCCAATCGTGTGCGCTTGATCGTTCCCGTTCTTGACTGTCGGGACCGCGTCGATGCTCGAATGATCGGTTACGTATGTCAAAGCGCGGACCATCGTTTCGACCGACTTGCCGAAATCAGGCGATTGCATCAGGTTCGGGATGTTCGTTGAACCCAAGTTGCAGCTGATGTCTGTTCCCAGTACTTCATATTCCTGTTTATCATTCAGTAAGGAAGGTTGCTGCACCTGCAAAATTTCCGAGCAAAGATTGCTCATGACGATCGTTCCGTCCACCGGATTGGTGCGGTTGGCCGTATCGATGTTGATGATGTACGGATAGCCGGATTCCTGTTGCAGTTTGCTGATCTCGTTCTCAAGGTCACGGGCGCGGATCTTCGATTTGGAGATTTCCGGATTGTTGACCAAATTTTCGTATTCCGCGGTGATGTCGACATATGAGAATGGTTTCCCGTAGATCCGCTCCACATCATATGGGCTGAACAGATACATCTGATCGTCCTTTGCCGCCAGTTCATAGAATTTATCCGGAATGACCAGGCCCAAGGAAAGTGTCTTCACGCGGATTTTTTCATCGGCGTTCTCTTTTTTGGTGGAAAGGAAAGCCACGATGTCGGGATGGAACACGCTCAAGTAGACCGCACCAGCCCCGTTTCGCTGGCCCAATTGGTTGGAATAGCTGAAACTATCCTCAAGAAGCTTCATGATCGGCACAACACCACTCGATGCATTCTCGATTTTTTTGATCGGATCGCCCGCCGCCCTTACGTTCGACAAGTTCACACCCACGCCACCGCCGATGCGGGACAACTGCAGGGCGCTGTTGATTGTACGGCCGATGCTGTTCATATCGTCGGTCGTTTGGATCAGGAAACATGATACCAATTCACCACGGCGTTTTCTGCCGGCATTCAAAAAAGTCGGAGTAGCCGGTTGGTAGCGCTGATGAATCATCTCTTCAGCCAAGTCGACAGCCAACTGCTGGTCCCCGTCAGCCAAAAAGAGGGCATTAAAGACAATCCGGTCTTCATAGCGCTCCAAATAACGTTTGCCGTCGTTCGTCTTCAGCGCGTACTGGGTATAGAACTTGTAGGCCGCCATGAACGATTTGAAACGGAATTTTTTGTTGTACGTGTCCTGCATCAACTTTTTGATGAAATCGAGCGGGTATTTCTCCAGGAATTCCTTTTCGATGTAATCGTGTTCGATCAAGTAATTCAATTTCTCATCCAAAGTATAGAAGAAAACCGTGTTCGGATTCACATGCTCCAGGAAATATGCCCGTACAGCTTCCTTATCCTTATGTAAAGGAATTGCATTATTGATCGGACGATTGATTTCATTGTTTAATTTATAATAGGTTACATCTTCTGTTTTGGTTACTAATTTTGGACTATCCAAGTTCCGTCACCTTCTCTTTCAAAATCTGAATGTCTTTCTCGTTGCCTTGAAACTCAAATAAGTGCAGCAGCGGAACGCCATAGTCGCGCGCCAAGTCTTTTGCGGTAAAACCGAAAAGCTTGCCGAAATTCAGGTTCCCGCCGCCTGCCACGCCTTTGAAGTAGGAGCGGTTCTGATCCGTCTCAATGAAATCGACCAGAATATCCGTTACCTCTTTATCGTAGGTCGGGGTCACGATGATGAACGGCTCCTCAAGCGTCCGGAAGGCATTTTCAGCCGTCAGTTCGATGGTTTCAAGGCCCAGTTTATTTACAAACTTCCTTGTTTGGCCGGTCAATGACATAAACACTATCTTCATTTCGCATCATCCTTTTCCCAACTGTTCTTCATCCATTATACGTTTGCACGGATGGAATTACAACAAAAAACACAACATATAGTGCGGTTTCCTAAAAACCACACAGCATATTGTGTACTTGTTTTTATTTTCACTATATTTATCCAAACATCCCGGAAATGCGGATGATCTGTTCCGGCTGCATTTGAGATTTTCATTCTAACATAATTTTCCAGAAGCACCTCCTGATACGCTCCGGAAATCACAAACTTGAATAGAATTTTTTTGCAAGCCGTTCCAACACTTCCGGATCGTCCATGAAAAAGCCATGGCTTCCACCGGGCACGATGTATTTCCGCGATCCGGGAATCAGGCGGTGCATCGCCTCCGTTTGGTCGTCGCGGATCAGATCGAATTCTCCAGCCATAAGCAAAGTTGGCGCTTGAATACTGCGCAACGCTTCAGCCGAAAGATCCAATTCTTCCAGCATAAGATTGTGGATGCAGAGACGATGGATTTTTTCCGGATCAGAATCCGGCAATCCAAGTAGCTCCTCATAGCGTTCCAGCGTTTCCTCGTTGCAAGCGTCAGTCAGCCCATCCGCTTCGTAATTGGCCCCCATCGCAACCAAAGAAGCGATCCGATCCGGATGATGAGCCGCCAAATACAAGCCCAGATTACCTCCATCACTGAACCCGAGCACATGGATTCTCTGAATCCGCTCCTTATCGAGTAAGGCCAGAATATCCGTTGCAATCTGCTTGAACGTCAGTCTCTCTACTCCCAGATCTGATTTGCCGTGACCTCGCGTATCGAGCGCAATGACCCTGAAGTGTTTCGTGAAAAAGGGAAACTGCTGCGCAAATATGTCCGAACTCTCACCGTTTCCGTGCAATAGAAGCAACGCATCTCCTTTACCGCCGACTTGATAATAAAGAGTCCCTTTATCTGTCTTCAATGTCTTTCCTTTCACGGGCAACGCCCCTTTCTTCTATATTTAGTCCGGGAGGCGCCAATCGATCGGCTCGACGCCGAACGATTTGAGCGCCTCGTTCGTCTTGGAAAATGGTTTCGAACCGAAGAAGCCCCTGTAGGATGACAATGGGCTAGGATGCGGCGACGTAATCACCACATGTTTCGTCGTGTCGATGAACACTTTTTTGGCTATCGATGCGTTCCCCCAAAGGATGAAGACGACTGGTTCTGCCCGTTCGTTCAAAGCTCGGATGACGGCATCAGTCAACAGCTCCCAACCTTTGCCGCGATGAGAATTGGCTTCTCCGCCACGTACAGTCAGGACCGTGTTTAACAGGAAAACGCCTTGCTTCGCCCAGGCTGTCAAATCGCCCTGTTTCGCTGGCGCTATCCCCAGATCGTCCTGCAGTTCCTTATAGATGTTGACCAAGGAAGGCGGCAGTTTGACCCCTTTTTGTACGGAAAAACTTAATCCATGCGCTTGATCCGGGCCGTGATAAGGATCTTGTCCGAGTATGACCACTTTGACCTTGTT
>JASKKA010000020.1 GCA_030153215.1 Trichococcus sp. | reverse complement strand
CTAAAAGAGAAGCTCCGCAAACATTGCGGGGCCTCTCTTTCTTTATCAGTACAACTCTTCTAACAACTCTTCGGCTGTCACATTGCCGAAGTATTTCTTGATGTCAAGTTCATTCAGTTTGTCCAGGATGTCCTGTTTGGCATATTTGACGCCAATAAACGCTTCTTCAACATCTTTGATTTCACCCAAACCGAAGAAATCACCAAAAATCTTCAACTGTTGGATATGCCCCTCTTCAACATTCAAGCGGACTTCAATGGAGCCGATGGGGAAGCGATGATGTTTTTGGATTTCGAATTTAGGCGATTTACCGTAATTCCAATCCCAGTTGCCAAAGTACTCTTCGCGGATTTCATATACGCGTTTCCAATCTTCATCGGTCAAGTGGTACTCTTTTACTTCTTCACGCGTTTCGACATCAAAAATCGACAGCAGCATCAAGTCACGGAATTGTTCCGTAGTCAGATTTTGATAAGCCTCATCAACAAATGGTTTGATGTTGGTTACACGACTACGGATCGACTTGATACCTTTCGATTCGATTTTCTCTTTGCGCGGTTTCAACGCACTCGTTACGGCATCCAAATCAGAGTCGAATAGGATCGTCCCATGGGCAGTCATTCTTCCGTTTGTCGCGTACATGGCATTCCCTGAGAATTTTTTTTCTCCGATAACCAAGTCGTTTCTTCCTTTTAATTCAGCTTCCTTGACGCCTACGCTGTGCAAAAAGGAAATGACCGGCTTAGTGAATTTTCCGAAATCGCGGAAAGAATCGCCATCATCTTTCGTGATGAAGCAGAATGAAAAGTTACCTAGGTCGTGGTATACTGCGCCCCCTCCGGACATGCGGCGGACGATATGGATTTTATTTGCTTCGACATAGTCAGCATCGATTTCTTCGATCGTATTCTGATTGCGTCCGATGATGATCGACGGTTCATTTATATAGAACAACAGAATCGGCTCGTCCAAGATCTTTTCCTTCAATAAAAATGTCTCCAACGCAATATTAACGCTTGGATCCAACTGTCCTTGATTATCTACAAAATACATATGCCTGTTCCTCTCCCATTCTTCATTATGATTTGTTGTTTCATTCCGGATTCTGAATCCGGTCAGATGGTGATGATCCGATCTTTTTCAGCCAACGTCACGGACACGGATGGCGCAGCCTCTTTCGCTTGGTCCAGGAGCACAGACAGCGTACCTTTTTGCGGCAAATGAGTCAGGATCAATTGTTTGACCGCGGCTTCTTCAGCTAACGTCCCGACTTCGCCTGCAGTCATATGTGCATGGTGACGCTCGTTTCCGTTGAACAGATTGGCATCAGCCAAGAACAGGTCAGCATCCTTCACGAAAGGCACAAATGCCGGTAAATAGGCTGAATCCGCCCCGAAAACGAAGACTTTTCCGGTTGCGATTTCCTCGATCCGCAACGCATAGCACGGAACCGGATGGACGGTTTTCAAAAAACGGATCCGGAAAGGTCCCAACTCCAACGTTTCTTCCGGAGCATAGGCAATCCCTTCGCTCACCCCCGGCATCTCCAACAAGCGGAAAAATTCCGATTCGACATGACCGTATATCGGCAATATTTTTTTAGATTTACCGACTGCAGGCTCTTTCAGCTGGAAAGTGTACTGCAGAACACCCAAATCCGCAATGTGATCCGCGTGATAATGGGTCAAAATGACCGCATCCAAATCCAACGGATCCAGATGATGTTCCAGAGACAATAAAGCATTGCTGCCGACATCGATCAATAGTTTAAAGTCATCGGATGTCAGCAGATAAGCTGTCGTACCGACATCTTTTGTAGGATAGCCACCCATGCAGCCCAAAATAGTCAATTCCATTAAACATCCTCCAATCCAATATCTGATAAGCAAAGAATCTTATTCAGATTATAACATGCCTTCAGCTTTCGACAATCGAAAATCATTTCACCCCTGTAGAAATAAACAGTTTTCCGGTAAATAGGTAACAGTTAAACATCATTGGATTTATTATAGCACCAAACAAAAATAAACACTATATGAATTTAAAAAACAGTCCACCCTCCTTTGTAATCATACAGATAGGCGAACTGTTTCATTTTTAATTCGGACTGTTGTTCTTTTCCATTTCTTTCATGTAGCGGATCGCCTCATCAGCCAAGCGTTTTCCCTCTATGATGGCATTTTCCATTCCATAACCCGTCATTCCGTTCCCTCCGACAAAAACGCCTCTTTTTGCATACTCTCTATCGACTGGATAATCATCATCCAGCATCTCTTGTCTTTGCTGCAGACTGAAATGCGGTACGGCTTTTTCCCAGCGATAAAAAATGACCTGTAGAGGTTCTTCAGCCAAAGTCAAAATTTCCTTCACTTCATTCTTGATGATCTCCATCACGAGAGCATCAGCTAATTCTATCAAGGTTTCTTCCAAACGTCTGCCGAATTCCACAAGTATATAATAGTGTTCAGCCTGCTCAAGCAACGGCCATTTGTTGTTCAGGACAACAACCTTGGTAGTATGATAGGAACTTTTTCGCGGAATCACAAATCCTTGTCCCTCAGGCGGATTTTTGACTGCTGTTTTGTTTATTTTGAAAAAAACGGTTCCGACACTGGTACTTTCGGCTTTCGGGATAGCAACCTCACTGGTAAGACCTTCCAAAAAACTTAAGGATTCCTGAGGGTTTGTTGTGACGAGAACACTTCCGGCACGCATGGATTCACGTCCATTCAATTCAATCAGCAGCAAGTCTTCCGCAACACTGCTCAATGATTTCACTTTCTGATTCACATACAGATGGCCTTCCGAGTGCTGGGCCAAAGATTTGATTAAGGTTGTCAGTCCGCCTTTGAAGGTATACTCCTGACCGGATCCATCCGCAAAACGCAACAACTGTTCTTTTTTATTTTTTCCGATATGTGCCCTTCCGAAAATGGTCACCAAATTGTCATCGAACAATTTTACCGGCATTAATTCCATAGAGCCGTAGACGTTATCAGGATAATAGGGCTCAGCCATATAGTCGACCACTTCCCGTCCCAAACGAAATTCCAAAAAGTTGTCGGTTGAATACTCAGGGTTCTCATGCAAGTTTTTGGACAAAAACAGACTATTCATGAACGCTCGGAGCTTTGCATCAAAGGTCAATCCATTGGCTTGCCAAATACCATTCGGAAAAAGTGGTATGCCGTGGTAGGTAGGCATACCGTCATCGATGACTGCATTCCCATCGAACAACACCAGTTTCCCACCTTTGCTGAATTGAATTTCGCTTTCCAAGCCTAATTCCCGAAAAAACCCGGAAATATCCGCTCGCCTTGAATCGAAAGCTGATGCGCCTACATCAAACGCATACCCGTCCATCTCAATCGTATGGATCATACCGCCCACTGCGGATCGATCCTCCAGAACGACATACTCAAACGGAAGGTTTTGTTTCCGGATGGCTTTATCGATTTCATAAGCAGCTGTCAATCCTCTAAGTCCACCGCCGATGATTACGATACGTCGCTTCAACTTCTCCATCCTTCCATCCCCTCCTCTTGCTTTCTTGACACCTACTTTATCACTATCTATATCTTACTCTATCACTCCGCAAAAATATGTGGATATTTTTTGACAGATGTTCATGTTTTGCATATTGTCAGACGTTTTCGCGGATCTGTCTGACTGTTTCCGCATCCAAACGTTTGACTATTTCAGTGACTAATTTGACTGCGTTCAAATAGTCATCCTCATGGATCATGGAAGTGTGTGAATGCAGGTATCGTACCGGAACAGTAATAGCAAAAGATGGAATACCATCCAGGCTCTGATGCTGAGCACCAGCATCTGTTCCGCCACCTGTGATGACCGTGTACTGGAACGGAATTTCACATTCTTCGGCAACACCAACAATAAAATCGCGTAAACCACGATGCGGGATCATCGATGCATCATAAATCAACAATTGCGGCCCTTTGCCTAATTCGGAATCCGCTTCTTGAGGCGTCATTCCCGGCGTATCTCCAGCAGTTCCTGTATCCAAAGCAAAGGCGATGTCCGGACGGATCATATGTGTGGCTGTCTTTGCACCACGCAGCCCCACTTCCTCCTGAGCATTGCCGCCACTGAAAATTACATTCGGATGCGCAGTATTTGCAAGATTTTCCAATACTTTCAGTGCAACGGCAAGTCCGATGCGGTTATCCCAAGCTTTCGCTAAAAGAAATTTGGAATTGTTCATGCGTTTGAAAGAAATGTATGGCGTGATCATATCGCCAGGTTTGATGCCCCATTCCGCTACTTGCTCCTTCGAAGAAGCACCGATATCGATGAACATATCTTTAATTTCATAAGGTTTTTTGCGCGCTTCCGGCGTCAGTACATGTGGCGGTTTACAACCGATGACTCCGTGGCAACGTTCGCCTTTAGAGTTGGTGATTTCCACTTGTTGGGCCAGCATGACCTGATTCCACCATCCACCTAATGTTTGGAATTTGACGAATCCCTTCTCGGTGATACTTGTGACCATGAACCCGACTTCATCCAAGTGCCCCGCCAATAAAATGGTCGGCCCATCTTCTGCTCCTGTATGTTTTGCAAAGAGCCCGCCCAATCCGTCCTGCGAAAAACTTTCAGCGTAAGGTTCCGCGTAGCGTCTGAAGACTTCTCGGACCTCCCCTTCGTTGCCTGGAACGCCTCTAGCATCCGTCAGATCGATCAACATCTGTAATTCTTTCTCTTCCAAATTGATACCCCCATTAATTTACTGACATAACATCAGTATAGCATTTACTCTATGAAAAATAAAAAATCGCCGCACTTCCGGCCAAAGACCGGAGGGCAGCGATTAGAAAATTATTTTGCCAAAGCAGCTTTAGCTTGTTCAGCTACTGCAGCGAATGCCGCAGCGTCTGTAACAGCCAAATCAGCCAACATTTTACGGTTCATTTCGATACCAGCAAGTTTCAATCCGTGGATCAAAGTGCTGTAGCTCATGCCGTTGATACGAGCAGCCGCGTTGATACGGGCAATCCATAATCTACGGAAGTCGCGTTTCTTTTGACGACGGTCTCTGTAAGCATAAGTATAAGATTTCATTACTTGTTCTTTAGCTGTTTTGAATAATGTATGTTTTGAACCGTAATAACCTTTAGATAATTTAATAATCTTTTTGCGGCGTTTACGGGTTACTGTCCCACCTTTAACACGTGGCATAGTGATTTCCTCCTTATTAGAACCATGGTTCTATCTCTTATTGTTGTTATTTAGAATTATTTCATTTGTGATAATTGTTGGCTGATACGTTTGATATCAGATGCGCTAACCATTGAAGCTTGACGCAATTGACGTCTTTGTTTCTTCGTTTTTCCGTGGAATCTATGGCTTGTAAAAGCGCTCCAACGTTTTAGTCCGCCGTTACCAGTTCTTTTGAAACGTTTAGCTGAACCACGGTGAGTTTTTTGTTTTGGCATTTGTCTTTCCTCCTAAATTAAGTTACAAATTTATTTATCGGCTTTGGGTGCCAACATCAAGAACATGCTTCTTCCGTCCATTTTAGGATGAGATTCAATCGTCGAAACGTCAGTAAGCTCAGATGCAAGGCGATCAAGGACCCTTTGTCCGATTTCTTTGTGGGTGATCGCACGTCCTTTGAATCGGATCGATGCTTTCACTTTGTCACCTTTTTCCAAGAATTTGCGTGCATTCCGCAATTTCGTTTGAAAATCATTTTCGTCGATGGAAGGACTCAAGCGTACTTCTTTAAGGCTTACCACTTTTTGGTTTTTACGGGCTTCACGTTCACGTTTTTGTTGATCGAAACGGAACTTGCCGTAATCCATAATACGGGCAACGGGCGGGTTTGCATTTGGCGATACCAAAACTAAATCTAAATTTGCTGCTTCTGCAATCTGCAATGCATCACTTTTCGATTTGACTCCTAGTTGCTCGCCGTCACTACCGATAATGCGTAGCTCGCGGGCACGGATGCCGTCGTTAACCATCATATCTTTTGCTATGGTCGTTCACCTCCATGATATTTGAGAGAAAGAACGCAGAAAAAAGCCGGCTGGTCATAGTAACCCGCCGACAATACTCGCATTGCTGCAAGTTACTTGTACATATCTGGCCCAGGGACGCGATTGTCCACTTAGGCGAGAAGCGGGTGCTTCTGCTTAATTTCTCAACTTTTATAGTATAGCTTATTGAAATGAAAACGTCAAGAGCCTTTCTCTTAAAATATTCAATTTCAACATACAGGCAGATAATCAGGCTTCCTGTATGTATTTCCAGATTTCGTCTAAGTCACTCAGAGGCAATTCCGCCACCAGTTCATTGACGGTTTTGTTCCATTTCGGAACGACAAATTCCGGATTCAGTTCCTGCAGCGGCAACAGCACGAAAGCACGCTCCTGCATCCTCGGATGCGGCACAATCAGCCGTTCCTCTTCAAAAATTTCCGCTCCGTACAAGACAATATCGGCATCCAAGGTGCGGGGGCCGAATCGTATCGTCCGTACCCTTCCGAGTTCCTCTTCAATGCTTTGGCAGTTGTCCAGCAAATCCAAAGCCACCAGATCCGTTTCCGCCTCGAACACGAGGTTCAGAAAATCCGGCTGGTCTAGATAGCCGACCGGTTTCGACTCATATATGGATGACACGCGTTTCACTTCCACATCCGGCAAGGCTCGGAAAAGCTCCAACGCTTTTTCGAGATGGGCTGCGCGCGGTTCCAGATTCGTGCCTAATGCGATGTACACGATAGTCATACGCTTAGCTTCCTTCCCTTTCGCGGTAGATTTCAACCGCAACGGAATCATAATGGCCGACGATTGGAGGATCCGGCTTGATCACTTTCACTTGGCAAGCCTGTAGCCCATCGAAGCGCGCAAACAGAGCGATAGCGATATGCTCCGCCAAAGCTTCGATCAGGTTGAAGTTTTCGCCCTCCACTACCTCCTTGACGGCTTTGTAGGCATGGCCATAATGGATTGAATCCTCCATTTTGTCGCTGTAGCCGGCTTTTTTCGTATCGGTGTGCAGCACAACATCTACGTTGAAGCGTTGCCCCAACACTTTTTCTTCCGCATTCAAACCATGAAAGGCATAGAACTGCAGATTATTCAAATAAATTTTATCCAATCGGGCTCTCTCCTTTTTTCAACATGATATCCATCATCCGCGCCATTTCTGCATTGGCCTTCACATTGTGCACGCGGAACAATTGGGCACCGTTTACGATGCCTAATGCAGTCGTTGCAGCTGTCCCCAGATCGCGCTCCTTGAATGGGACGTCTCCCAAAGCCGTTCCGATGAACCGTTTTCGGGATGTTCCCAGGAGCAACGGGTAGCCAAGATCCGCAAACCGTTTCAGATGGTGGACCACATTCAGATTGTCTTCATAGGTTTTCCCGAATCCGCAGCCGGGATCCAGGATAATGTTTTGCCTTTTGACGCCTGCCGACACTGCAATCCGCACACTCTCCGTCAAATCAGCCAACATGTCTTCGATCAAAAAGGTATAATCCGGCTTTTCCCGATTGTGCATCAAAATGATCGGAACATCAAATGCTGCAGCCACAGCCGCAATCTCCGGATCGTATTTGCAGCCCCAGATATCATTGATGATATCGACGCCGGCTTCACAAGCAGCGCGGGCGACCGCCGACTTGTAGGTGTCTATCGAAAGCGGCACATCAACCGCCTTTTTGACAGCTTCAATGACCGGCACAATGCGGGCGATTTCTTCTTCGTCAGAGATTTGGGTATGCCCCGGGCGGGTGGATTCTCCGCCGATATCGATGATGTCGGCGCCATCCGCAACCATTTCAAGGGCGTGCGCGACAGCTTTTTCGACCGTATTCCACTCCCCACCGTCGGAAAACGAGTCAGGTGTCACATTCAGGATGCCCATGATATAGCTGCGTTGCGACAAGTCATATACCTTCGTCTTAGTCGTTAATTTCAAGATTCATTCTCCTCATCCGCGAGTATTTCGTCTACAGTTTGATCAATTCCAGCACTTCACTTCTGGATTTGAATGATTGTTTGAATGCGCCACGGACTGCGGATGTCACAGTCTTGCTGCCCGGCTTTTTCACACCGCGCATGGTCATGCACATATGCTCGGCTTCCAAAACGACCATGACTCCCTGCGGTTCCAGATGCTCCATCAGGATATCCGCAACTGTCGTTGTGATCCGTTCCTGTATCTGCGGCTTTTTGCTGACCTCATCCAGGATGCGCGCCAGCTTGCTCAAACCGATTACCTGCCCATCCTTCGGCATATATGCGATATGCCCTACACCAAAAAAAGGAACCAGATGGTGTTCGCAAGTCGAAAAGAACGGAATATCCTTCACCAATACGATTTCGTCGGTATCTTCATGGAAGACCACCTTCGCATGATCGGCAGGATCTTTCTCGACACCGGAAAAAATTTCAGCGTACATGCGCGCTACCCGCTTCGGTGTGTCCTGCAATCCCGAGCGGTTCGGATCTTCCCCGATCGCCTCCAAAATCATTTGTACGGCGGTTTCTATCTTTTCTAAATCCATTTTTATCCTCCTAAATGCTCATTTTGCGGATAACGCCGCAAGGGTGATGTCAGCGACTGCTTTAGCTGCGACCAATAGAGCTTTTTCATTGATGTCGAATTTTGGGTGATGATTATTGAACACTTCTGCCTGGTTCGGACGGGCACCGACATTCAGGAAAGCGCCGGGGATTTTCAACAGATACTGTCCGAAATCCTCCGCTCCAGTGTTGGCAGAAGTTGCGATGACTTGGTTCAAATAAGAACCGACACCGTTTTGTTCCAGAACAGCTACTGCTTTGGCAGTCTCTTTTGGATGGTTGTATAAAGGCGGGTAATCGGAGTTGTAGTCGATTTCTACCTTCACGTCATACATCTCCTCAAGACCGCGACCGATCCGGTGGAAGTGTTCCTCGATGACTTTTCCCACCTCAAGATCCATATAGCGGGCATCCCCGCGCAGAATCAGACTATCCTTGATGACATTACTGCTGCCGACCGCCTCGAAAGAGCCGATCGTCACGACAGCCATGTCATAAGGGTTGATTCGCCGGGAAACGATGGTCTGCAGGTTCATCACGAAACTGGAGGCTGCCACGATCGTATCGTTGGAGCGGTGCGGTTGCGAAGCATGCCCACCAGTCCCTTGGATCGTGACTTTGATGTCACTGCAGCCAGCGTAGGCGAATCCGCTCGTATAAAAGACGGTACCCACTTCATAGTCCGGATAGAAATGGATGCCATAGATTTTATCGACATCATCTAATAAGCCGGAGTCCATGATGCTCTTGGCACCGGCCGGAGCCATCTCTTCGGCATGTTGGTGCACAATTTTAACGGTTCCTTCCCATCGGTCCCGCAAGCGGATAAGACAATCCGCCAAGATCATCAGGTAAGCGGTATGCCCGTCATGGCCACAAGCATGCATGACACCGTGATTTTTCGATGCGAACGGCAGACCGGTCTGCTCCTCGATCTGGAGCGCATCGAAATCTGCCCGAAGCGCGATGGTCCGGCCGGGTTTATTTCCTTTGATCGTGACGATGATGCCATAGCCGTTCCCGACGTTCGTTTGTACATCAACCGATTTATTTTCATAGAAACGGGCGATGAACGCAGCCGTTTCTTTCTCGTCGAATGACAATTCAGGATGCTCGTGGAAATGACGGCGCAAAGCAATCATGTCATCTTCACGGCCATCCAGCATTTTCATCAATTCTTCTCTTAACATAAACCCTTCATCCCCTATCCAGCAAAATATACTAAAAAAAATTTTATACTTGCCTAGTTATATAAGAAAATAAAGGCCCGGAACACAAACTGCCATGTTCCGGGCCTTCGTCAAGCTAACAGAATCAAAGCTACATCACTGAAACTTATTGTATCATGATTTGCTCAGAAAAATGTGGATTTGATAAGATTATTTGAAGTTTTTGATTTCAGATTGAATTTCAGCCAAGAAATCATCCATGCTGAAAGTAACCATTTCTTTCGAGCCGTAGCGGCGGACAGTGACGGTTCCGTTCACCAATTCCTGGTCACCGATGACCAATTGGTAAGGGATTTTTTGAGTCTGGGAAGCACGGATCTTGTAGCCCATCTTCTCGTTGCGGTCATCGACTTCGACACGCATGCCCAACTGTTCCATTACGGCTTTCAGTTCATAGGCTTGATCGGCATGCAGGTCCAGGTTGACAGGGATGATCGTAGCTTGGACAGGAGCCAACCATACCGGGAATGCTCCTTTGTACTCTTCGATCAGATAAGCCACAAACCGCTCCATTGTGGAGATGACGCCACGGTGGATAACGACCGGACGATGATTGTTTTCGCCGTCTTCGCCGACATAAGTCAGGTCGAAGCGTTCAGGCAACAGGAAGTCCAATTGGATTGTGGACATCGTTTCCTCCAAGCCCATCGCTGTCTTGAACTGCACATCCAACTTAGGGCCGTAGAACGCAGCTTCACCGATAGCTTCGAAGTATTCCAGACCGAATTCATCCATGGCTTCCTTCAGCATCGCTTCCGCTTTGTTCCACATATCGTCGTCGTCAAAGTATTTTACTTTGTCTTCAGGATCGCGGTAGCTCAGACGGAAACGGTAGTCGCTGATCTGGAAGTCTGCGTAAACATCCATGACCAATTGCAGCACGCGTTTGAATTCGTCCTTGATCTGATCCGGACGGACAAATACGTGGGCATCATTCAATGTCATTTCGCGTACACGCTGAAGCCCGGACAAGGCGCCGCTCTTTTCGTAACGGTGCATCATGCCCAATTCGGCGATGCGGATCGGCAATTCGCGGTAGCTGTGGATGTCGTTTTTGTAGACCATCATGTGGTGCGGACAGTTCATCGGACGCAACACCAGCATTTCGCCATCGCCCATATCCATCGGCGGGAACATATCTTCATGGTAGTGGTCCCAGTGGCCGGAAGTTTTGTACAATTCCACATTCGCCATGATCGGCGTGTAGACGTGCTGGTAACCCAGGCTCACTTCTTTGTCGACGATGTAACGCTCAAGCGTACGACGGATCGTCGCGCCTTTCGGCAACCAGAAAGGCAACCCGGAACCGACTTCAGGAGCGATCATGAACAGATCCAGCTCTTTGCCTAATTTACGGTGATCGCGTTCTTTTGCTTCTTCGCGCATTTTGATGAATTCAGCTAGGGCTTTCTTGTCGAAGAAGGCTGTTCCGTAGACACGTTGCATCATTTTGTTGTTCGAGTTCCCTCTCCAGTAGGCACCCGCCAATGACAACAACTTGAAGACTTGGATTTTGCCCGTTGCCGGCACATGGACACCGCGGCAAAGGTCCGTGAAGTCCTCTTGCGTATAGACGGTGATGACGTCACCCTCAGGCAACGCAGTGATCAATTCGACTTTGTAAGGGTCATTTGCGAAGATTTCCAATGCTTCCGCACGGCTCACTTCACGTCTGACGATCGGATAGTTCGCCTTCACGATGTTCATCATTTCCGCTTCGACTTTCGGCAAGTCCTCTTCGGCAAGCTGCACTTCCATATCGGTATCGTAGTAGAAACCTGCTTCAATCGCTGGACCGACGCCGAAATGGATTTCCGGGAACAGGCGCGTCAAGGCATGCGCCATCAAATGGGCAGTCGAGTGGCGCAGGATACCCAATCCGTCTGCGTGATCCGGAGTCACGATTTCAAGCGAACCATCCGTCTCCAACTGACGTGTGAAGTCGACCAATTCCCCATTGAATTTTCCGGCCAAAGCTTTTTTGGCCAGGCTGTTGCTGATGCTTTTTGCTACTTCTTCCACTGTCACGCCGGCTTCGAATATTTTTACGGCGCCGTCTGGAAAAGTGATTTTGATTTCTGACATGCTGATTCCTCCAGTTAATTAAATTCTGTACGTGCCTAAATGTTAAAAAAGGCAATAAAAAAAGCCCATCCCCAGCTTGTGCCGGAAATGGGACGTGTCTACGTGGTTCCACCCAAATTCAAAGAGTGCGACAGCCATCCGCTTAAGATTCTGCCTCATCCTTACTTGAACGCGATAACGAGCGTACCGTTTCCCCCTACTGAAGTTTCAGGGAATCTCTCGAAAGGGGTCGATACATGATTGATTAGGATGTTTCACCAAGCCATCCCTCGCTAAAAATCAGTTCATCCATCGGTGTCTTTCTCATCGATTTGTCTTTCGTTTCATCTGTAGTCCATTTAAACACAAAAAACAATTGTTTTCAAGTTTAAAATAAGAAAAGCTGAACGGGTTCGTTCAGCCCTGATTAAGGAAACACTGTGACCTAAACGGTCAAGTACTCTGATGTCACAGTGCGACATCAGAGGGCCTCACTACGAGACCAGTTGGATGGCCTGATGACAGGACTAAGCGATTGAAATCGCAAGA